>CAVKTH010000024.1:0-22404 GCA_963659495.1 Bacteroidaceae bacterium
TAAAAAAAACGACCGTTATTTTTACACACTCCAAACAAGACGCTGAAAATTCTCATAAAACCGCAAAAAACATCGCAAATATAAAAAGTTATTGCATTTCTTAACAACCTCTGCTACACTCTTAAAAACAGCCTAAAAACTGTCCCTTTTAAACGGTCGTTTTTTTACACACTTCCGGCCTTTCCAACACTTTGATTTTGCATATTTTATAATTAAATAAAATACGGCAAATCAACAAGTTCAGAATTAGTAAAATATTTAAGTTTTATACTTTCTGGATGATATTTTTTAAGTCTGTTCAGCCACTCGTCAAACTCCGGCGGAATATCTTTTTCTGTTTTATCGGGTAAAGCATAGACTACAATATAGTTTTGCTGTTTATCGTCATTATCTATAAACGCCAGCCATATTTCGTTTTGATTGATGTAAAACGCAGATTCCATGATTGTATATAACACCGCCAAACCATATTCATGATAATGACAGTTGTTGCATTTATTGTTGTCTAATGAAATCTGTGAAAAGCTGCTTATCCAAGTATCATAGTCATCAGCTGGCATATTTTTTATAAAGAAATCTGTCAGCAAGGAAAAATCTGTCGGGTAATACAGCGCATCGTCTGCAAGTTCTCCCATATAGTCATAAAGATTGACGATTTTGCCGGTTTTTTGCACATAGCCTGATTTTATGGAATTTATATAGAAATCCCACAGACATTTTGTATTTTTGCCGCAAGCATTTCTTTTATTATACCATTGTTCAGTTTGCAGTTCAGGATAATTTTTTACAATTTCTTTATCTGCGGCAGCCAAATCCCGTGAAGCGCAGATTGCTTTTTCTGCTTCATTCAGATTTTTTGCCCAGCAGTCAAAGCCGGTATCATACCGCAGGGGATTGTTTTCATTTTCATAATTTCCGGTAAAATATCCCTGCATGCCGCAATACATGTTTGTTGATGTATTAGCATCAACGGTTATAATGTTTTTATCAATATCCAGATTAAAAGTTACAATAGCTTCATTATTTGCATTTTTAGGATAGGGATTTTTTTCTTTATATTCGCCATGAGTATTTTTTATTTTCAGCTTACCCTCAATAGAGCAGGTATGCGCTCCGTTAAAAGTCCCTATGCTGAAATTACACAGATTGTTACAGCAATCGGTTATTTCTAAACTGCCGCCGGTCCCTTGACTGTATCTTTTATAAAGCCAAACGCCTTCCCACGCCGAATTGGCGGCTTTATCGGCGCTGCATTCGGAAATAACAGCAAAAAATGATACTAAAATAACAAACAGACTTTTCATCCTAAACCTCCACCGTTAGTATAATATTATTTGGTTAAAATACAATAAAATTCTAACAGTATTGGTAATTATGTGTAAAAAAATGACTGTCATTTTTTTACACGCTTCGCTGAATATTTCAGAGGATTATAAGGGCTTGAAAATTAGCCGATTATCAGTTCCATAGATTTTTCGTCTGCGCTGAACTTTAGCGGAACTTCAGCTCCCAGCAATTCCTGCAGATAATATAATTCGGCATATTGCGAGTCGCATTCTGTATTTTTTCCGCTGAAAATCTGCTGATAGTCATTAACTTTAGAAGCGCAGAATTTATAGTCTGTTTCGGCAGTTACGCACATATTGTCTTTGTTGACGCTGATAGTAATCTGTCCGCCTTTCAAAAATAAATCTCCGGCAATCATCACGCAAACGCAGGCAATTTTAGTCAGCTCCGGCACAATGCGCTGAAATTTCAGTTCTATCGGGCTGACATGATTGCCGATTGTTTTCAGATATTTATCACACAGCGCCTGCAGCTCGCCGAGCGGAACCTGCTTATTGTCTTTGCCGAAAGTCAAACGGAAAAAGCTTTGCCGCGCCATTAAAGTATTGGTTCCGGTATACAAAACTTTTTTAATATCTTCGTCCAGCTGGCCGTTATTATCTTCCACCATTTCCAAAACGTTGGCAATAGCGCCGATGTTGCCGATTAAATCGTGGCTGATACGCGTGCTAATCAGTTCGGATAATTCCGTTTTGCTTAGTTCCATTGGTTTTCAACTCCTAAAATGTGTAAACATCTGTGTTCATAAAACGCTGGTCCTCGCGCGACATCCGCGTATAGTCCAGCTCCAAAAGCATCGGGTCATACAGCATAAGCTTGCCGGTAGCCGCCTGCAAAAACGGCTTATTTTCGCCCAGTCCCCAGATTACCTGTTCTTTGTTATCGGGAACGCCGTACTTTTGGTTAATTTTTTTCCAAAAATCATAAATCTTTATGTTGCGCAGATAGTCAGCCTTAGCGCCGCTGCCTTTAATATTGGCGGCTTCGCTCATATAAACAATACGGTAAGCCTTGTTGCCGGTAAAATTGCTGGTAAAATAAACATGAACATTTTCTTTGTTCTTAAAATTATTAAACACCATTTGCTCAACATATTGATAGTTATTTTTCTGCGCCATTTTTATCACGCAGGCTTCGGTGCGCTCATAGCCGACAACTCCCTGATTGCGGCATTGCTCCTCATAGCGCCAGCGGATAAAATTCGGAATTTCATATTTTTCGGAATTACGCTGGTAGCCGCGTTTTTGCATAGCCTCCATGGTTTGTTTGACATTCATCCGCAGCATAACGCCGGAAATATCAAAAACTGAAGCATTGGTGCGGTACTGCGGAGCTTGGTCGTCCGTATTGGCAGAAATTACCTGCGCCCCCTTTTCGACCACGGTGCTGACTAAGTTGTTTATCCAAGTTTTCCCATCGCCGTTTTCTGCTGCCTGCTGCTCATTTTTAGAATCCGCAGTTTCTTCCTTTACATAAGAACGCAGTGAGCTGTCGGACGCAGAAACATTCGGCGCAAGCTCGCCTTGCTGGTTTTCAGCAGCCCAAACAGCGGCTGAATACAGAACTAACGAGAAAAACAATACTAAACTTGCACTTTGCTTATTCAAAATCATCTTGCGTCCCAACGGAGGTTAATTTTGCTGCAGTTTACGACTTTGTTTTTAAAAAAGGTTTAATAAGCCGGTGTTTTATTGTTTACAAGCGGCGAATAAACATATATTTTAGCAAAAAAAGGAGAAAAATATGGAACCAGTAGTTCAAATCATCGGCGCCGGACTGGCCGGCTGCGAAGCCGCATGGCAGCTGATTAAGCGCGGAGTAAAAGTCCGTTTATATGAAATGAAGCCGCAAAAGTTTTCGCCGGCGCATAAAAATGCCGATTGGGCAGAGCTGGTATGTTCCAATTCTTTGCGTTCTGACGATGCGGAACATAACGCCGTAGGGCTGATGCATGAAGAAATGCGCCGTTTCGGCTCGCTGATTATGGAAGCCGCCGACCAAACCAAAGTGCCGGCCGGAGGCGCTCTGGCGGTTGACCGCGAGGGGTTTGCCAGACTGGTAACCGAAAAAGTAAAAAGCTCGCCGCTGCTGGAAGTCATAAATCAAGAAGTAACCGAGTTTCCGGCCGCCGATGCTCCGCTAACCATTATAGCCAGCGGCCCGCTGACCAGTCCGGCTTTAATAGAAGCCATAAAAGCCAAAGTCAATCAGCAGTCGCTCTCTTTTTATGACGCCATTGCGCCGGTTGTCTATAAAGAAAGCATAGACTTTTCAAAAGCTTGGTATCAGTCCCGCTATGACAAGGGCGACAAGTATGACTACATCAACTGCCCGATGACCAAAGAAGAATATTACCGTTTTGTTGACGAACTGCTGAAAGCCGAAAAAATGCCGTTTCATGATTTTGAAGAGCCGCATTATTTTGACGGCTGTCTGCCGATTGAAGTTATGGCCGAACGCGGTTTGGACACGCTGCTGTTCGGTCCGCTGAAACCGGTCGGACTTACGAATCCGCATTCTGACGAAAAGCCGTATGCCGTAGTGCAGCTGAGACAAGATAACAAAGAGGATACTCTGCGCAATATTGTAGGTTTCCAAACCAAAATGAAATACGGCGAGCAAACCCGCATTTTTAGAATGATTCCGGGATTGGAAAAGGCTGAATTCGCACGTTTGGGAGGCATCCACCGCAACACCTTTATTCAAAGCCCTAAGCTTTTGGATGAATTTCTGCGCCTTAAAGCTCAGCCCAACGTTATGTTTGCCGGTCAAATCAGCGGCTGCGAGGGCTATGTGGAAAGCGCCGACACCGGTATGATTGCCGGATATTTTGCTGCCTGTCTGGTTAAAGGCAAAACTCCGCTGCTGCCGCCGCGCACTACCGCTACCGGCGCCATGCTGGGGCATTTGGCAGACGATACCGCGGACTATCAGCCGATGAACATAAATTTCGGCATTTTTCCAACCATTCAGGGAGAGATTACCGCCAACGGCAAGTTCCGCAAAATTAAAGGCGCCGACCGCAAAGAAGCTTATTGCAAACGCGCTTTAAGCGATTTTGAACAATGGGCGGCAGCTGCTAATGTTTAATAATTGCAACATCGCCAAACTGGCGGCGAAAAAATATCAGCCTTTAATCGGCGACTATCTGGCTTTTTTACAGCTGGGACAGCAGCATTTCGGCAACAAAAAAGTTTCATCTGATATGCGGACAGAAAAGCTGAAGCTCTTAGAAAAAGCGCTGCGTCGCCCCTCGCCTTTTCAGAACGGGCTGATTTTCCGCCTGCAGCAGAATTTTTTAAAAGAAAATATTTCCATTTCCTTATTGCTGGAACCGCTTTCGGCTTGGCGCTATGCGGCTGCCGATAAAATGCCGGCATCCGGCCCGCAGGTTTCGGAGCTTCTAAACCGTCTGCTCTCTCCGGCGGCGCGGCTGTTTTTGGTGTTAGACAACGAAAATCCCAGCACCTACCTGCCGTTAACTTCCTTATTTATCATGTTGTTTTTACTGGAAATATTTAAAGACAATCCTGATTTTATAAAAAAAGCCAAAATGAGCAGGCGCCAAAAAGAAAGCCGTCTGAGGGGACTGCATAAAAGCGCAGCCGTCCTGCTGCAGCTGGTTAAGAGCAAACGGCTGAAATTCCGGCTGGCTTTGCTGCTGAATACCGCAAAGTTTCAGCTTGCGGCTTTCCAAAATAATAAACAGCAAAAACCGAGTTTTCTTGACTGTTCGCTGATTTTTTTGTATAGTACAGCTCAATTCTTTTTTATAAAAAGAAAATCTGTTAATAATAAAGGAATCTGAATGTTATCTGTCGGCGATATAGTAAAAAAAAGCCAGCCCTCTTTATTTTGGTGCATGCGCGGTTTAGAAAAATCTAAGCGTGAAGCGATTTATACGCTGTTTGCCTTTTGCCGCCATATCAGCAATATTATCCGCTCGCCTATGCCGGCTGCCGAAAAAACGGAGCTGCTGAACGCTTGGCGCGAAGAGCTGGATAATATATATGAAAAGAAAGTTCCGACTACCAATATCGGCCGCAAGATTTATAAAAACTGCATGCGCTTTAATCTGCCGAAAGAGCAAATGGAAAAAATTTTGGACAGCGCTTTTTTGGATGCGCCGACGCCGCTGCAGGCTCCGTCGCAGGAAATTTTTGAACAATATCTGTACGGCTTGGCGATTGTGCCGCTGAATTTGACTTTAACCATTATCGGCGAAAGCAAACCGGCGACCAGTCAAAAATTGGCGGCAAGCTTGGGACGGGCTTTGATGATTACTTATATTCTGCGCGATATAAAAGACGATGCTAAAGCCGGACATTTATTTATTCCGCAGGAGCTGCTGAAAAAAGCCAATGTCTGCAAAAATTCGCCGGTTTCGGTTTTAGAAGATAAAAACTTATCCGGCGCCCGCGAAGCTTTATCTAAAGATGCGCAAAAGAATTTTGCCACCGCCCAGCGCTTTTTAAGCAAAATGAACAAAAAATCAGTTATGCCTTTGTTTTATTTAGCAAATTTAAGCCGCTGCTATTTTGAACAGATGAACAGCCGTGGCTGGGAAATTATTTCGCCGAAACCGCAAATCAGCAAATTAAACAAACTTAAATTGATTGTTAAGACTCTGTTTGCCTAAGCTTCATCCACTAGTTTAAAACATGGATACGAACTGCCCGGAGCATATTTGTTTTCGGCCTCTTTAATGGCACGGCTAAACAGGTCTTTAATTTTTACCAGATGATTATTTTTCAGCATTGTTTCCTTAGGCAGCGGGCGCAGAACATCAAACCCCTGCTCGCCTGCCCCCACAAACGGGTCTACGGCGCAAGTAATAATCTTGTCGCTGTAAACAGGCGTGCCGTCTTCTTTAAACAGCGGCTCTCCGCCGATATAAATCTGCGTAACTTCGCCCTCATTATTATCATAGCGGCGGCGGCAGCAGATTTCCACATTCTGCGAACATTGCAAAAAGCGCACATTGCCGGTCGGAATTAAATAGCGGAACTTTACGGCATTGTCAAAAACTTCTCTAAGCTCCTGCGGCGTCAGAGTCATAGTCTGCAGCGGAACTACCGCCGAAAAAGCCCGTTCCAGATTGTAGTTGGTTAAAATTTTGTCTTTTTCATAACGCAGAGCGTGGCTGGTATAACCGGTAGAAATAAACCCGATGTCGGTTTTGGCGGCGGCTTTCATGCAATCGGCAATAAACGTCCCCAAAGAGCAAGGGTCGGAATAGATTTTTTCTAAGTTCAGCGTGCTTTTTGCCACCGGAATATTAAGTCCGGATTTTTCCTCAAACTCAGCCAGATGCGGCTCAAATACCGGATTTATAACCGTTTGCTTTACATTAACTTCTTCCACAAAACGCAGCTCTGTAGCATTTTTCAAAAATCCCATATTAAAATGCAGCATTGTTTTGCTGAAAGCCTGCGGATAGTACATGCGTTCTTTTTCATTCGGGGTAATCGGCGAATGCTCATGCCCGCCCAGCAGCAAATCCAGACGAATCCCCTCGGCTGCGGAAACGGCATAAATTTTGTGGCTGCATTGCTCTAAATCATGATTCAAAACAATCAGCGCATCCGGAGCAATATGCTTAATAACTTCCGACATCGCGGCAAAAGTTTCCGGTACATCGGTCAGCACCACGCCATATTTATTGAGGCGGATTTGATTGATGCAAAATGAAGTTACCATAACTCTTTTATGGTTGATTTCCAGCAAAATATAAGGGTCTACCCAGCTCGGGCAGCGTCCGGTGTTCATATCCAGCAAATTAGCGCACAAAACGTGAATGTTGGACTGGTTAAAGCGCTTGGCCGCCGACTGCAGAAACTTAAAGCTTTCCAGATTAAATCCGAAATCGTTGTTTCCCAGCGCCAGCACAATTTTAGCTTCGGGCAGCTGACGGCGCAGAATCTCATAGCTTTCTATGCTCAGTTCGCGGTCATATATGCCTTTAAACAAATCTCCGCAGTCGCAAATCAGCGTGTTTCTGCCCTTTTCCGGAGTTTCTTCTATAATTTTGCTAAACAGACGGCAAAGCTTGCGGGTTTCCTGATGAGAATCCGTTAAAGCAAAAATATCTATGTTATTCTCTGCCGTCTTCATTTTTTGATTTCTTCTTAATGCTAGTCAAAATACATTTATTTTTTAATTTATCAATAAAAAATTAAAAAATTATGGCATAAATTATAAAAAAATTTCAAATTCGGAGATAACATAATGAAAAAACTGCTGCTTTTAACACTTTGCCTGCTTTCTGCCTGCGCACAAGACCCATATAAGCTGGAAATCAGCAACAATTTGGCGGACGACCACGGGCAAAGCATTTATTTCCGCAGCAGCCTGCGCAGCGCCTATGCCGGACAAATCCGCCGCGTCTTAAGCAAAAAATTCGGCGAAATCGGCATGAAAACCGCAACTTCTGCCGAAAATGCCGACTTTATCGCCATTTTTGATATTGAAACTTTTTATAAGCAGAGCGGCAAATATAAAGACGCTTCCTATGCCAATAATTCTACCGGCTTTTTGTTCAGCGGCGATGAAAATTCTTCTTCGCAATATTTTTCGGGCAATGCCAATATGCAAACCGACCGCGATGAAACCTGCTTTACTCTGAATATCGGGCGCAAAGACACCTCCCGCGCCGTATATTCTTCTACATTCTGCGCCGACACCACTTATGAAACCGAAGAATTTCTGCCGCTGGTTTTGGATGTTTACAGCAAATACGGCAACTACACAACGGCAAATGTCGGCGTGCAATGCGTAACCTCTCTGGAGGGGGACGTGGCCTGCAATCCGATTCATGACCGTCAGCAGGCCTTTATAAATTCTCTCTGGATAGACCGGCAAATCAGCACAGACTAAATTTTGAGCAGGCGTTTTTTAGCGGCTTTGTATTCATCTTCTGAAAGCAGACCGTCTTCTTTAAGCTTAGCCAATTTCAGCAGCTGTTCAATTTCGGTATGCGGCAGCGGCAGCCAGCGGCGCAGCAGCAGCGTATAAGTGCCGAAAATAAAAATGTAAAACACAAAAAAGGCAATAAAATCAAACCACAGGCTAAACCCGCACAGCGATATTAAAAGATATTCGCACAGCGCCGCCAGCACAAACATTGTGGCGTGCAGCGGATGCAAAACCATAAGCACCAGCGCCCACAGCGCCAGCATAATAGTGGCCAGCAGCAGCGAAAATGTTACGCCCAGCACGCTGCCGCCCATAGATAAAAATGAAAATGACGATAACAAACTCCCCATATTTTTTCCTTTTCTGCCCGCAGAATAAACCGCCGCGCAAAAAAAATCAACAAGAAAGCATAAAACTTAAATATTCCTTGACATTCCGCAGCGCTCCGCCTACTTTTTAGTATATAAATTTTTGGAGATATAAACCATGAAAAAAGCAGAAAACGTAAAAGAATTTGTAGAAAGAATTGACGCAAGCAAAAAGGTAAACCCTAAGGATTTGTCGTCAGACCAAGACCTCAGCATTGCCATTATGAACCTGATTTCTATTGAAGAGCATCTGGTGTTTTCGGGGGCAAAAACCGGCAAGACTTCTTATTATGACTTAATAAAAGACATCCGCGAAACCCGCAAGAACCTGCTGCAGAAAATTATTCCGAGCTACGAGGGCGAAGTTTGGTGCATGTCAAAGCACTTGCTGGCTACCTCTATGCGTCTGATGGAAGTCGGCACCAAGCAGCAGACTTTAGGCCACGATGAAGAAGCCTACAAAATGTTCAACACCGCCTATGATATGTATTGCCTGTTTTGGGGCCTAAACATGGGGATGATGGAAACTAAAGACCTGAAATGGATTGAGCCGGATTTGGAAGAAGTTAAGAAAATTACCGCCAAAGCTGCTGAATTTTCTAAAGAAGAAATCAAAGAACCGGCGGAAAAAGCCGCTGAACCGGCTGAAGCAGAGCCTAGTTCCGCTTTGGCAAAAATGAAAAAGTTTGTCCGCAAAGCCGTTGACTGCTGCATTGAATAGGACTGAAAAAATGAAAAAATTTTTAGCTGTTTTATGTGCTTTCGGCCTGATGCTTACCGCTGCCTGCACCGGTTCATCGGACGATAATTTAAGCAAAGATAAAATTTATTTCTTTTATCAAACCACCTGCCCGCATTGCCACGATGCCGCCGCATATATCAAGAAAAACTACCCGACTCTGAAGATGACGGCTTTAGACATCAAGCTTCCGGGGAATATGCGTTTATTTGAAAAGGCGGTAAAAAGATATAAAATTTCCGGTCCGACGGGAACTCCGCTGCTGCTTATGGGCGACAACTACTTAATGGGGTGGAGCGAATCTGAGCAAATGAAATTTGATTTATATGTAAAGCCATATTTGGAATAAAATTTTCCGCGTTTTCTAAAAGCCTCGCTCTGCGTGGCTTTTTTATATTTAGCTTGACGATTGAAACAAAAAGTTATAGTCTTTGAGCATAAATTTATTATTAACAAATCTTTATTTTTATGCCAAGTTCTTTTTATTCGGGATTTGCTCTATCTGTTATCTTAGGGTGGTTCATTGTTTATTCTAATACGTTGGAAAATTATAAAAAATTATCCAAGTATGGGAAAAAGTATTTTGTGCGAGTTTTTTTCGCATCGCTGACGGTTAGCGCAGTTAGTTTGCTTCTGGCTGTTTCTCCGCTCAGCGTCCACAATTCTCCGGCTGATACTGTAGATTTTTTAGTTTCCGGCGGAGTTGTGGTACTTATCACATATTGCGTCCTCGGCACTGGCCGTCTGGATGACTGAACACAATAAAAAACGTAGGACACATATCAGCCTGCGTTTTTTGTTTAATATAAAGTTGAAATGTCAAAAGTGTGTAAAAAACGACTGTTTCTTACACACTTTTGACCTACCTTTTTATTTAAGCAGATTTCTTTTCTTCTGCGGTTTGTTTTATAAGCTGAGGTTTTGCGCCCTCGTTAATAACCTTTTCATCTATCACGATTTCGGCAATATCTTTTTTATCTGGAAGTTCATACATCCATTCCATCAGAATTTCTTCCATAATCGCACGCAGACCGCGGGCGCCGGTTTTACGTTCTATCGCTTTTTTAGCAATGGCGCGCAAAGCTTCCGGAGTGATAGTCAGCTTGACATCGTCCATGCCAAACAAAGAAGCGTATTGGCTGACTAAAGCGTTTTTCGGCTCAGTCAACACACGGATTAAAGCGTCTTCGTTCAAATCGTCTAAAGTGGCGATAACCGGCACACGTCCGGTAAATTCCGGAATAAGCCCGTATTTAATCAAGTCTTCCGGACGCACGTCTTTCAAAATCTGCCCGACAGTCTTTTCATCTTTTTCCACTTTAGCGCCGAAACCGATAGAATTTCCGCTCTCTGTGCCATGTTTTTCCACAATTTTTTCAAGCCCTGCAAACGCGCCGCCGCAGATAAACAGAATATTTTTAGTATCCACATGCAAAAATTCTTGCTGCGGGTGCTTGCGTCCACCCTGAGGCGGAACATTGGCGACTGTGCCTTCAATAATCTTCAGCAAAGCCTGCTGCACGCCCTCGCCCGACACATCGCGCGTAATGGACGGGCCGTCGCCTTTGCGGGAAATTTTATCTATTTCATCAATATAAATGATGCCGCGCTGCGCCTTTTCAATGTCATAATTGGCGTTTTGCACCAATTTCAGCACAATATTTTCCACATCTTCGCCGACATATCCGGCTTCGGTCAAAGTAGTGGCGTCGGCAATAGCGAACGGCACATTCAAAATTTTAGCCAAAGTCTGCGCCAGCAAGGTTTTTCCGCAGCCGGTGGAACCAATCAAAATCACGTTGGATTTAGTAATATCAACTTCATCTTTTTTCGGATTATTCAAGCGTTTGTAGTGATTATATACCGCAACGGATAAAACTTTTTTAGCATAATCCTGACCGATAACATACTCATCCAAAAATTCTTTGATTTTAGACGGGGTCGGCAGACTGTTCATCAGCGGCTCATCGGCGGATGCAGCTTTATTTTCCGGTGCAAGCTCAGCCTCTTCTTCCATAATGGAATGGCAGACGTCTATGCACTCGTTGCAGATATAAACACCGCGTCCGGCAACCAGCTTTTTTACTTCTTTCTGGCTTTTACCGCAAAACGAACAATGCAAAATTTCTTCGTTATCTTCACTCATCTTTTACCTACTTTACTTCTTCACGGTTAGTAATAATATGGTCAATCAAACCAAAATCCAAGGCTTCCTGCGGCGTCATAAAGTTATCTCTATCCATAGCCCGTTCAATAACCGAGATTTTTTGACCTGTGTTCTGAGCATAAATAGCATTCAGGCGCTTGCGTAAATCCAAAATCAATTTAGCCTGAATTTCAATATCCGCCGCCTGCCCTTTGGCGCCGCCCGACGGCTGGTGAATCATAATCTGAGAGTTCGGCAGAGAATAGCGCTTGCCTTTTGTTCCGCCGGCCAGCAAAAACGATCCCATAGAGCATGCCTGACCGATGCAGATTGTTGTCACGTCGCAGGATATATACTGCATAGTGTCATACATTGCCATGCCGGAAGTCACTACGCCGCCGGGAGAGTTAATATATAAGAAAATATCTTTCTTCGGATTTTCGGCTTCCAAAAACAGCAGCTGAGCGCAGACCAAAGCCGAGGTTTCGTCATTAACTTCGCCGGTCAAGAAAATAATTCGTTCTTTCAGCAGGCGTGAAAAAATATCAAACGAGCGTTCGCCTTTAGGTGTTTGCTCTATTACCATAGGCACCAAAGCATCGCTGGGCATTATATTATTCATTGTCTATCCTTTACAAAATTCTTTTTTGTTTATTAAAGCCCAATATTACTTAATTTTTTATAAAGAAATAGTATTTTTTAGACACTTTATAAGACTTGATTTTTGCATTTTGCTTGCACATTTTTGCAAAATTTGTTATATTATATGCGAAATTTAATTATTATACATATCCCGTAACAGCTTCGGCAACTGTGACATTTTGGGATTTACGCCTAAATTATTTATTACTATGGAGAGAATTTTTTGGGATACTTATTTGTTGTATGCAAATGACATTATCAAAAACTGCGACAATGTTTATTACATGAAAGACAAAGTAACCGGCAATGTATTGTCTTGCTTTTTGTGGACAGGTCCAAGCTGTATTTTCGGCAGCAAGCCGCTGGTAAAAAATGAAACCGTGGTATTTGGTCCGACCGCCGATCCGTATTTTCTGACTCCGCAGGAGTTTCTCAGCAAGTATGAATTTACCAGAGTGGGACGAAACGGCTTGATTGATATTCCTTTGGATTCCGTGCAATATAAAAATATGCTGAACGCTAAGGAATTGATTGAGAGAGCTGCTAAAATCTCTGCCTAAAAAAATACCGCTTAGTTTTTGAACTAGGCGGTATTTTTTAGGGTATTTGCTATAAACAGCCTAAGGTTTCTTTAGCATAACGGGCATAATCTTGGTAGTATTGGCGCAAGCTTTCTTCTACCAAATAATTTACCGTGCCTTTCGGATAGTTTCCTTTATTATCCGCCTTTCCGGCTTTAACTCCGGTCAAAATTTCTATACCGTCGTCAACCGTATCTATGGCATAAATGGTAAAGCGCCCATCTTCAACCGCCTGCACAATATCCGCGCGCAGCATTAAGTTATCTACATTGGTGCGCGGAATAATCACGCCTTGCTTGCCGGTTAAGCCGTCATGAGCGCAAACGTCAAAGAAGCCCTCAATTTTTTCATTTACGCCGCCAATCGGCTGAATTTCGCCAAACTGGTTGATTGAGCCGGTTACGGCGATGCTTTGCTTTATCGGCAGGTTGGCGATTGCCGACAGCAGGCAGTAATATTCGGTTGAAGATGCGCTGTCGCCGTCTACGCCGCCGTAAGATTGCTCAAACACAATAGAAGCCGACAAAGAAAGCGGAGAATGCTTGGCAAAACGATTAGAAATAAGAGATTTCAAAATCAGCACGCCTTTAGTGTGGATTGGTCCGCTCATGGAAATTTCACGTTCTATATCCATAAAGTCGCCCTTGCCGATACGCACCTGAGTGGTAATGCGCGCCGGCTTGCCGAATGAGTAGCGGGAAAAGTCATAGACCACCAGACCGTTAATCTGCCCCACGCGCTCGCCTTTGACATCCATTAAAATCGTGCCTTTGTCAATTTCTTCCAGCATGGCTTTTTTAATGCGGTCAGAGCGGTAAATCTGCGCCTCTATGGCTTGGTCAATATGATTTTTGCCGATTTGCTTAGAGTTGGAAACCCTCGCCCAATAATCAGCCTCGCGCAGCAAGTCGCCGATAGAGGAAATATGCGCGGTCAGTTTTCCGGCGTCATCAGCCAAGCGCGACGCATATTCAATCACACGCGCCACCGCCTGACGGTTTAATGAGCGCAGCTGCTTCTTTTTAGAAAGCGAACCGATGAGTTTGGCGTATTCAATTTCATTTTCGGCATTGCGGTCCATAATCATGCCGAAATCAGCCTCAACCTTAAAGAAATCGCGGAAATCCGGATCTCTTTCGCTCAGCAGTTCATAAATTTCAAAATCGCCGGTCAAAACAACTTTAATATCCAACGGAATCGGCTCCGGGTCCAGCGATATAGTCGTAAAGCTGGTTTCTTCGGACGGCGCCTCAATTTTTACCCGTTTAGAGGCAATCGCGCGCTTCAAAGAATCCCAAGCATACGGCTGTTCCAAAACTTTGCGGGCGTCAAGCAGCAAAAAACCGCCGTTGGCTTGATGCAAAGCACCGGCTTTAATCAAGGTAAAGTCCGTGAGCAAGGCGCCGTATTGCTGAATGCGCTCCACCTTGCCGACTAAATTGCCTTGGGTCGGATAATCTACGGTAATAATCGGCGCGCCGGAGTTCGGCACATTTTTAACGATTACATTAACTTTGAACTTAGCGAACTTATCTTCTTCCGGCTGCTTCATTTTGCTCAAAAGCTGCTGCAGCGGATCTTCCTCGGCTCCGGCGGCGGCAACCTGCTTGTCGCTGTCAGTCGGCACAAAATCATCTATATTTTCTAAAATATTGTCTTGGATTTGCTTTAAAAATCTGGACGGCTGCTGGCTTTTATATTTTTTACGCAGTGCATCTATCGGGTCTTTAACCGCCGAGCGCACAAATTTTTCGCGCAGAATCGTAATCTCGCGTTTTTGCTTTTCTTCCCAGCGCGGCAAATCCTGCGTAGCGTTTTCAATTTCTTCCTGCATGGCGTTTAAGTCATCCATGACGAGTTTTTTCTCTTCTTCCGGAAGCTGTTCAAACGCATCCGGGCTTAAGACTTCGCCGTCTTTCATCGGCGCCACAACCAGCCCCATCTGCATATGCAGCAAAGACACACGCTTGCCTTTGGCTTTTTTCTGCAGCACATTTATATATTCTTCTTTTTTGGCCTTATATTTTTGGCGGATAATGCCCAGCGCGGCTTTATATTCTTCAGATTCAATAATTTCCGGCAGCGAATCAGCCAGTTCATCCAGCAGTTCGTCTACGTCTTTAGCAAATTCCGCGGCTTGTCCGGCCGGAAAATTCATGGCTATCGGCTTATACGGCTCTTCAAAGTTATACACATATGCCCAATCATCCGGCGTTTTGCGGTTTTTGGCTTCTTTTTCCAAAATACGCTTAACCAAGCTGGTTTTGCCGGTTCCCTCTGGACCTAAGCAAAACAAGTTATAGCCGCGCGATTTAATATGTATGCCCAGCTCCACCGCATGAATCGCCCTATCCTGCCCCAAGGCGGATAAACGCTCTTCCAAATCTGCCGTAGAATTAAAATCAAATTTAGACGGGTCGCATTTGCGATAAAGTTGGTCAGAAGTTAATTTTGTAATAGCCATTTTAAAATTTTCCTTTATAATTTTTAGAGTGTATTTATCTTAAACCGTAAATTGCTAATAGAGAGTAAATGTTGGAAAAATATTTTATTTGGGGCGGACTAGCCGTTTTTTTGCTGATTACAGCCGGTATTTTAGGCGAAACTATAGTTTATTGGCGCTTCAGACATATAAAAAAGCTGATTCAGCTGAATATGCTGCGCCGCCGGCAGATTTTCGGCGAGACGCATTTTTTTTCGGCCGCGGTTTTAGATATGGCCGCCAGCAGGCTGTTTTTTTCTTTATCCACGACAGCACACCAAGCGCTGACCTCGCTGACAGCCGGACGCGCCGGCAAAGCCGCGGCGTATTTTGAAAAAAAACATCCGCAGTTTGCCCTATTGCTGAAAGCCCACAATGAAAACACGGCCAAAATATATAACAAATTAACCGCCCGCCGCAAGCTTTTAAAAAATCCGCTGATTATTCTTTCTGCAGCGCAAATGGCGCATATTTTATTCAAGACCAAAGACCTGCAGCAGCTCTTAAATAAGATAAAATCCCAACATCTGCCCAAGCCTTTGAAAGCTGTGCATTGCTATCTTTCGGCTGCCGCCTACCTGCAGGAGGGCGATATGCTTTCCGCCTCCGAAAAAGCCTCGCTGGCCTTAAAACTGTTTAAACAAAAGCACTATATTTTTGAAACGGCGCAGACCTATCTGCTGCTGGCGGAAATTTACCGCATAAGCTGCGTTAACGATGTGGCGCAAACCATGATTGAAGCCGCCCTGAAAATGTACAGCGCTGCCGGCTTCAGGCTTTTCTGCGCTCAGACTACGGCTGTTTTTGGGATGCTGATGCTTTTTGAAAACCGTCTGGAAGAAGCGGAAGATAAATTTTCAGAGGCGTTAAAATCCTGCCCGCAAGACATTCTAAAAGCCGATATTCTAAACCAATATGCTTTGCTGCAGCTGGCTCAGAAAAATAAAGGTTCCGCCTTAAAATATGCCAAACAGGCTCTGAAAATACATTGCAGTTTGGGCAATTTCCGCGGCGAAGCTTTCAGCCGGCAGCTGCTGGGACACTTTTTGCTTAGCTCCGGTGCTGCGCAAAAAGCGGCCTCCGAAGCCAAAAAAGCCGCTGAATTATATTTAGAGCAGCAAAATTTTTCGGCTTACTGCGAGTCTTTATACCTGCATGCCCGCTCGCTGTGCCAAACAGAAAATTATGGCAGAGCCGAAAAAATCCTGCGGCAGATTTTGGAAGAAAGCCGCCGGCACAGCCTGAATTTTCATATTGCCAACGCCTATAGCCTGCTGGGACTCATTTATATGCAAAAGCAAGATTTATCCCGCGCCAAAGCCTTGCTGCAGCAGTCTTTGCATTTGGAGCAGAATCATAACCGCTGCACCGGACTGGCGGCGGACTATGCCAATTTAGCGCTGATAGAAAATTTATCCGGCGACAAAGACGCTGCCGGACAAAATCTGCAGATAGCTCTGGAATATGCGCAAAAAACCGGAGATGACGAATTATTGGAACTTATTAAAAACAAACTGAAAAACTAATAAAATTCTTTACATTACCTATCGCTTTGTGTAGAGTGAAATTGTTAAATCGGCAATTTATCTTGTATAGAGATTTTCAGCCACCAACGAGGAAAATGCAAATGTTAGAACATAATCCTTTTTCTGACGCGTCTTTAACCGAAAGTTTCGGAATGGCTGATTTGTGGGCTTTAGCCGCTGCAAAGCTGGAAAAGCTGCATAGCATTGTTATTTATGAGTTCGGTCCCAACGGCGTTTATATTATGGGGGCTTTTGCCGGTTTTATCGTGTTGATTTTGCTGATTTATATAAAATCCGTTATAGATACTTTCCGCATTGCCGCCGGTAAATCTGCAGAATCCGGGCTGTTTTATACTGAAGAAAACGGCAGCGGAGGCGGTTTGCAGTCCGCAGCAGCCGAGGAAGCTGAAGAATTTTTGGAAGACGCCCGTCCGCGTCTGACCGTAAACCCGCAGGAAGCGGATATTTCTTCGCCGGAAAACCTGCGTCTGGAACAAGAAAAAGAGCTGTCGCGCCGGCTGGTAATTTCTTCGGCCTCAACCGACGATATTCTGCAGCTGAAAGAAAAGCTTAAAAGCCAAGCTCAGAAAAGCTATGAATCGCAGCTGGACTGGCAGAAAAATATTCAGAAGAGCTATGAAGAACTAGAAGCGGACACGGCGCTGAACTATCAGCAGCAGCGCGAAAACATCAACGAGCTTATAAGCCTGATTATAAATATGCTGAGCCGTGAAGTTTCGGCCGAAAAAATCGCCCAAGCCGTATATTACCGCAATCAGGGGCAAACCGAAAAAGAAGAAATTTTGCAGACAATTTCGGCAGTCCGCGATTTTATCAGCCTCTGCAATACCGGAAAATTTGATAATCTGCCGGCGCGCCAAGAACTTCCGTCCAACGAAGAAGCGGTTTTAGCTTGGGCTAACGGCGACAACTCCTATTGCCTGAGCCTGCTGGAAAATCTGATTAAGCAGCAGATTGACAATGCCGAAACCAAAGAGGGGCTGGTAAAAGAACTCAGTTATGCGCAGGCCGCTTCCTATGCCTGCATTTTCGGCACTATTGCCGGTATAAATAACTCGGAGCTGGCGCAAAATTCGTTTGAGCTGGCGCTGGAGCTGGCTCCGCAAAACACCAACGCCTGGAGCCGCTGCGGCGATATTTACTGGCAGCAAGGCAGCTATGACAAAGCCGTCTATGCCTATCAGACCGTAGCCGAAAACGGCGATGAAAACCTATACGCTCCGCAAATTGCCAACGCCTGCCATAAACTTGCTTTGTATTATGCCGAAAACGGCAAGCCTGACACGGCCATGACTTTGGAGCAGGACAGCATAAACTATTACCAAAATTCCGGCATAACCACAGCCTTAAGCTCTAAAGAAAATGAAGTGCTGTCGTTTATTGCCGAAAATCAACAGCAGAATCTGCAGCCGGCAGTCAGCAAGCTGCTGCAAAACCGGCAGTCTGTGTATATGTAGATTTTTTGTTGATTGTGGTAATTAAACTTGAAGAAAATAAATCTTCATGCTATGAATGAACTAATTATTAAAAACTTTGGCGTACGGAGGAAATATGAAAAATACCGGTTTGGTTGTGTTGGTTGCTTTGGGCGTTATGCTGCTTGTTGCCATGAAATTTAATTTATTGCCAAATATGAAACAGTCATTATATGATGAATCTGCATATCAGGAATCCTTAAACGTAAAACATGATGACGGTATAAACACCGAATATTATGCCAACGGCGGCGTAAAGTCGGAAACTCCGTATAAAAATAACAAAATTAACGGCGTGCAGAAAGCTTATTACGCTAACGGAAATCTGAAATCCGAATCAAACTTTGTTGCCGGAACGCAAGATGGCGAAACTAAAACCTATTACAAAAACGGCGGCTTGGAAAAGGTTTACACCTACCGCAACGGCGTGCTGGACGGTCCGGTAAAAGCCTATGACAAAGACGGCAAGCTGGAATCCACCGCCGAATTTAAAAACAATGAGCAATTCGGCACCGAAACCGGATATTATCCAAACGGCAAGGTTAAATATGTGCTGAATATGAATGAAAACGGCAAAATTGACGGCAAGCTTATTCAATATTACGAAAACGGGCAAATGTCTTCGGAAACTCCGTACACTAACGGAATTGTTGAGGGCGTTGAGCAAGTTTATTATGAAAACGGCAAACTGAAAGAGCTGAACAATTTTGTTAACAACGCTTATGAGGGTATTCAAAAAACCTATTATGACGACGGCGCGCTTTATGCCGAAACCAACTATGCCGCCGGTCAGCTGCAGGGCGTTACTAAAACCTATTACCAAAACAAGCAGCCGCAAGAAATATTCAATTTTGCCAACAATCAGAAAAACGGCACTTATAAAAAATATTTTGAAAACGGCAAACTGGCTGTAGAAGCTCAATTTAAGGACGACCAGCCGAACGGCATTATGAAAAACTATTTCCAAAACGGCAATATCTATTCTATTCTGCCGTATGTTGACGGCTCGGTTACCGGTCAGGCGCAGATGTTTTATGAAAACGGCAAAAAGAAATCTGTAGCCGACTTTAAGGATGACCAGCTGGACGGACATGATGTCGGATATTATCAAAACGGCAAAATCATGTATGACAAAACCTATGTAAACGGCGTGCAGAACGGCAAATCCATAGAATATTATGAAAACGGCAATCTGGCCAAAACCGCCACCTACACAAACGGCAAGCCGAACGGTTTGGTTGTGGCCTATAACAAAGACGGACAGCCGGCGGCGCAGGTTTATATGAATGACGGCAAAGTAAACGGCAAAGTTGTCTCCTATAAAGAAGACGGCAAAACCATTGACCGCGAGTTTAACTATAACAACGGCAAGCTGGACGGCAAAATCAGCCAAAAAGACGAATTCGGCAATACGGCGGTAGAAGCCTTGTTTAAAGACGGCATATTTGCCGGCACCGAAACCGGATATTATGAAAACGGCAACGTTAAATATGTGCTGAAAACCGATAACGGCGAACTTTCGGGCAATCAGCTGGAATATAATTCTGACGGCACGCCGAAAACCGAAAATATGCACGGAACTTTGACGCTGTATTATGAAAGCGGCGCTAAAATGGCCGATGTTCCGTTTGTTCACGGCGTGCAGAACGGCTTAGTCAAAACCTATTTTGAAGAAAACGGCGCTGTCAATGAAGAAACTCAGGTTACAGATGGCAAGCGCAACGGACGCTACAGCGAATATGATATGAACAGCAAGCTGATTTCGGAAGCCGTATATAAAAATGATGAGCTGAACGGAAACTTAAAGCTTTATTACGACAACGGCAAAGTTATGGCGCAGGTTCCGTATAAAAACGGCGTAATTTCCGGCGAAGCCTCGGCTTTTGACCAAAACGGCAGCAAGCGCTATACCCTGAGATTTGCCAACAACAAATTGGAGGGAACCCGCACCGCTTATTATCCTAACGGCAAAATTAAATATGTCAAAAATTATAAAGGCGGAATATGGGACGGCAAAAACTATAAAGAATATGATGAAAACGGTCAGCTTAAATATGAAATTCAGGATGAGGGCTACGGAGTTTCATATCGCCAAAACAATGCCGGAACTATGGAAAATATGACAGAGACCGAAAAGAAACTGCTGCTTGACCGCATTGACAACCGCGAGGCCGAAAAGAAAGACTTGGAAATGCTTTCAAGCTTAAAGCCTCAGCCAAGACCGCTTTTGTAGGAGCAAGCCATGATAGATTTGGAAATAAATCAGCGCCTTATAGCTATTGAAATGACACTTGACAACCAGCAAAAAGCTCTGGACGACTTAAGCGAAATGGTGGTTAAGCAAGGCAAAATCATAGACACCTTAACGGCGCAGAATGCTTTGCTGAAAAGTATGCTGTCGCAGGATATTGTTAAACCGCAGAGCGAAGAAACACCTCCGCCGCATTATTAAAGGAGAAACAAAATGCGCGTTGTAATAAAACCTACATACGAAGATTTATCTTCTTGGGCGGCAGACTATGTCGTTTACCGTATTAACAAACACCGCCCTACTCCCAAAAAGCCGTTTGTTTTAGGCTTGCCGTCCGGCTCTACGCCGCTTGGCATGTTTAACGTTTTAGCTAAATATTACAAAGAAGGCAAAATTTCATTTGAAAATGTCATCTTTTTCGGCACCTGCGAATATGTCGGCGTCGGCGCCGGCGATGAACGCGGCTTTCAGTATGCCTTGTGGGATAAATTTTTGAAATTTGTAAATGTCAAAAAAGAACATGTGCATTTTTTGAACGGCCTAACCACAAACTTTTCTAAAGAATGCGCGGCTTATGAAAAAGCTCTGAAAGACTGCGGCGGCGCAAACCTATTTATCGGCGGCGTTGGAGAAGACGGACATATAGCTTTAAACGAGCCGTATTCTTCGCTAAACTCCCGCACCAGAGCCAAACTTTTGGCACCAAGCACTTTGCGCGCTAACTCCCGCTTTTTTGATAATGATGTCAGCAAAGTCCCGACGGTGGCGCTGACTATCGGTATTGAAACCATGATGGAAGCGGAAGAAGTTTTGATTTTAGCCAGCGGCGCTAAAAAGGCTCAAGCCGTGCAGCATGCGATTGAGGGCTATGTTTCTCATGTTTGGCCGATTACCGCTCTGCAGCACCACCAACACGGTATCATTGCCTGCGATAAAGCGGCAACCGAGCAGCTTTCGCAAGAAACCGTGCAATATTTTGCTGAGCTGGAAAAAAATAATTTTTCTTAAAAATTTAAAAGCCGATAGCTCTGAACTACCGGCTTTTTTATTAGCTCAGTCCTTAAAATAAAACTGTACCGCATACACATAATCTTCAGATTTTCCTTTGTAATAATAACAAATCTCGTGAATATCATTCATGGTTAAATTGCTCAGGCACTTTTCGCCTTTTACGCAAAAGCGGCTGCCCAAAACTCCATAATATGGAATTTCATCAGCACCGCTAGGCACACCGAAAGGCTGGCGGTATAATTCATGAACATCATTGCGGAACTCTATTACCGTTTCTAAAAGCTCATGGCAGGCTAAAGAACTGAGACGGCTGTTAGTAAAATGAAAACTAAAATTATAATGATTTTCGCCGGGGCGCCCGTCATGATAGATATTCATCGTAACGCCGAATCTATCTTTTAAGGTTGTTTGATTTACATACTCAAACTCAGCCGGAATCAACCCCATTTCATGCATAATTTCAGGATAATTAGTAGTATGTGAGGTATTACTGGTCGGCAATTCGTCTTTAATCTGCAGAAAGTTTGAAATAAGCTCAACCATCCCCTCGCGGTATTTAATAAGCTTATACTTTTCCATAGCCTTGCTATAACCAGCAATTCCTCCGACAGACAATACGGCGATTATAGCAAGGACTCCGAGCATTTCTATCATACTTCTTCCAAAGGAATTTGCGCCTCTAGCCCCCGTCATACTAGGCCCTGTGCCTAGTATCTTGTCGCACCAAGGGCAGAGCAATCTATAACCCTCGCCCCGTGCGGGAGAGGGTAACGCCTTGGCGTCGGGTGAGGGGTACTTAAAGAACATGCAAAAGGCACTAAACCAACGTCTCCGGCACCAACCAGAAACGTCATACTTGTCGCCACACCCAGCAGGCTGTGGCAGACGAGTATCCATGAC
>CAVKTH010000025.1:0-22319 GCA_963659495.1 Bacteroidaceae bacterium
GATTGTACCAATGTTGCAGTGCGGTTTGCTGCGTTCAAATTTTTCTTTTGCCATTGTTTATTTATCCTGTTTTATAATGTTAAAGACGAAAATCAATATTAAGGAAATTGGAGCGGGTGAGGGGAATCGAACCCCCGTAGTAAGCTTGGAAGGCTTCTGCTCTACCATTGAGCTACACCCGCTTGAGCTTAATATTGAAATCAAAAACCCCAAGTGATTCATCAGTGGTGGAGGGGGATGGATTCGAACCATCGTAGACTAAGTCGACGGATTTACAGTCCGTTGCATTTGACCGCTCTGCCACCCCTCCAATAAAACCATCTCGGGGTCATAAAGACAAATCGTTTCTGATTTCTCTAAACGCTATAATCATTATTTTTTACCGAATGTCAACATTTTTTTTATGTTTTCTTAAAATATATTTGCTATTATGCTCTAACCTGTTGAAAAGGAGATAAAATAATGCTGTCAATAACCGAAAGTGCAAATCCCGCGACTGCGGATATAGACCTGAAAAACGGCGCTGAAATTGCTAAACTGATAAATGATGAAGATAAAAAAGTAGCGGAAGCGGTTGCTGAAGTGCTGCCGCAAATCGGCGAAGCCATAGATAAAATTGCCGATTCTCTGCGTCGCGGCGGGCGTATGGCCTATTTCGGCAGCGGCACCAGCGGGCGCTTGGGGATTCTTGATGCTTCCGAAATGCCGCCGACCTATGGGACATCGCCGGAGCGGATTCAGGCTTATATTTCCGGCGGCGAAAAAGCGATTCGCCAAGCGGTAGAAAATGCCGAGGACAGCGCGGACTTAGCTGCTGCCGACATGCAGAAATTCAATCCGCAGGAAGGCGATGTAGTTGTGGCGGTTTCTGCCAGCGGCAATCCGCAATACGGGCTGAAAGTTTTGGAGCTGGCGCGTCAAAAAGGCTGCTTGACGATTGCCGTCACTTCTAATCCCGAGGCCAAGTTTAAGCAGTTTGCCGACATCTTTATAAATCCGATTCTCGGGGCGGAGGCGGTTACCGGTTCTTCGCGCATGAAATCAGGCACCGCGCAGAAAATGATTTTGAACATGCTCTCCAGCGGCGCTATGATTAAACTTGGCAAAACCTACCATAACTATATGATAGACCTTGAAATTACCAATCAAAAGCTGCAGCAGCGCGCTGTGCGTTTTGTGCGTGAGATTTGCGGCGTGGATGAAAAAACAGCGGCGGAAGTTTTAGCCAAAGTAAAAAATGTAAAAACCGCCTGCGTGATGCTAAAGAAAAACTGCAGCAAGGAACAGGCGCAGAAATTGCTGGAAGAAAACGGCGGAATTTTGCGCAGAGTTATAGGCTGATTAAACTTCTGTACGCGCCAAAGTTAAGGCGTAGATTTTAGTGACGCCGGCTTTTTTCAAAACCTTGGCGCACTCGTTTAAGGTTGAGCCGGTGGTTTCCACATCGTCAACCAGAACCGCGCTTTTGCCTTGCAGGTTTTGCGGAAAGGCGGCGCAAAACGCTTTGTGCAGATTGTGGCGGCGCGCTTTGCCGGAAAGCTGAACCTGCGGAATGGTGTTTAGCTGCCGTACCAGCGAAAAATAATCGGCTTTTATACCGGTTTTCAGGGCTAAATATTTAACCAGCAAAGCCGACTGATTATAGCGCCTTTTCAGCAGTCTGAGTTTATGAATCGGCACCGGAATCAGTAAATCCGGCTTTTCAGTCCAGATGTCGTGTCCGGCGCTGAAAAGCAAATTAGCTAAAGTTTCAGCTGAGCCGGTTTTGTCGCAGAATTTAAAGTCTAAGATTAAGTTTTTAGATTCGTCATCATAAATAAAAGCCGAACGCTGCATGGTAAATAAAGGCCGTTTTTCCTGCAGGCATTTTCCGCATAATTGCTTTTTGCCGGCGCTTAGTCCGGATTCATCTGTAAACGGACGTCCGCAGCGGGCGCAGTACGGAGCGCTGATAAAGCGGATTTTGTTAAAGCAATCGCTGCATAAGCCGTTGCGTTCGCCTAAAATTTTACCGCATTTTATGCAGCGCGGCGGCAGTATCAGGTTTATAACAGCATTCCACCACGGCATTTTATAAGCCCAAATCCAATAAAGCCTGATGAATTTGATCTACATTGTCAACCACAGTCATTCCGGCCTCGCGCATAAGGCGCTTTTTGTCCTGCACCGTGATGCGCCCTCCGGTTATAATGTCTCCGGCATAGCCCATGCTGTGTCCGAAAGGCAGAGCTTCTCCGGCCACAAAAGCAATAATCGGCTTTTTATTTTGCAGGCTGCTGTAATATTCGGCGGCGATTTGTTCATACAGGCTGTCTGACTTTCCAACCAAAACAATAGCTTTAGTATCATCGTCTTCATGAAACAGCTGAATAATCCGGCGGAAATCGGTGCCGACAATCATATCATCGCCGATTCCCACCACGGTGGACTGCCCAAGATTGGCGGTGTTTGTTTCTATAACCGCTTCATAGGTCAGGGTGGAAGCGCGCGAGACAATGCCGATGCAGCCTTTATGATGAATATTTTCCGGAAAAATTCCGAGCCGTGCCTCCTGCGGGGTAATCAGCCCCGGAGTATCCGGACCGATTAAGATGGTTTGCGAACCGTCCAGCATGGCTTTAATTTCCAGCATATCGTGCAAAGGCACGCCGTTGGCAATAGAGACCGCCAACGGAACTTCGGCTTCTACAGCTTCTTTAACAGCGCTTTTCAAAGCAGTTGCCGGTACAAACATCACGGTTGCGTCAAAATCAATATTTTCTTTCGCCTCTTTAATATTAGCAAAAACCGGCACGCCGAGATGCTCCGAACCTCCGAATTTAGGCGAGGTTCCGGCTACGATTTTGGTGCCGTAATCCATAGAGCGCTTAACATGGAAAGAAGCCTGAGTGCCGGTAATTCCCTGTATTAAAACTCTGGTGTTTTTGTCGGCAAGAATAGACATCAGTCGTTAATCTCCATTTGTTTCAGCAAAATAGTTATGGCGTTGTTCATATTATCGGCAAAAATAATCGGCAGATTAGATTGAGCTAAGATGTTTTTAGCCTCTTCTTTATTTGTTCCCTCCAAACGCAGAACAATCGGCACATTCATCCCCACTTCCTGAGTTGCTGCCAAAATACCGTCGGCAATCAGATTGCAGCGCAGAAAACCGCCCAAAACATTGATTAAAATTCCCTCAACCCGCGGGTTTGTCATAATGATTTTTATACCGGCGGCGATTTTGTCTTTATCTACTCCGCCTTTGACGTTCAGAAAGCAGGCCATGCTGCCGCCTTTGCTTTGGATTAAATCTAGAGCTTCCAGCGCCAAACCGTCGCCGTTGACAATGCAGCCGATGTTGCCGTCAAATTCGCTGTATTGAAAGCCGAATTTTTTGGCGCGCAGGGTGCGGGCGCTTTCTTCATAGTCATCCTGCAGGCGCAGAACCTCGGGATGCCGGAATAAGGCGTTGTCGTCAAAATTGATTTTAGCGTCCAGAGCGATTAAGCTTTTGTCTCGCAGGATTCCGACAGGGTTAATTTCTATCATTTGCGCGTCCAGACTCATAAAAGTATGATACAGCTTAGCAAAAAAATCGCTGAAGTTGGCGAGATAACTTTTATCTAAATTCAAAAAATCTAAAACCTGTAAAATCTGCGATTCGCTGAATTCTTCGCCGAATTTTAGGTTTATGCGCAGAATTTTGCTTTCATCCGTGGTGGCGACTTTTATAATGCTTTGATTGATGATTTCTGAAACCAGCAGCGTCACAGCCGGCAGCGAACTGTCTATAACCATACCGGCATAAAAAGCGTGCTTGGCCTTTTTGAAAGCTTCCACATAAACTTTGCTGACCAGTTTGCCTTCGGCGCCGGTTTGCTCTGTAACCAGCGTATTGTTCAGCATTTGCGTGGTTTCGTAAGCAATGTTGGAAATTTGCGTAACTTGGCGGATTCCGCTTTTATGACCGGCTTCGCGTTCCACAAAATGACCGGAAGCCCGCGCACCGGACTGAATTTGTGCTTTCAGCATCCACGGACCGCGCGAAGTCAGGCTCAGCGCCACTCTTTTAGCCTCGCTCGGGGTGTAGGCGATACCTCCCGCCGGAATAGCGATTCCGTGCTGGGCTAAAATTTTTTTGGCTTGGTACTCGTGAATGTTCATAGTGCGCTTTCGTTTAAGCCGCCGCGGCATACTGCTTGATTTTTTCAACCATAGACAACATACCGTTGCGGCGGCTCGGAGTTAGATTTTCTTCAAGTCCCAGTTTAACAAAAATTTTTGTAACATCAATATTTTTTATTTCATCTGCGGTTTTATCATTATAAATAAGCAAAACGATAGAGATAATTCCCTTAACCAAAATAGCATCTGAGTCGCCCTTAAAATGAAAGACGCCGTTTTGAATTTGCGGAACCAGCCAAACTTGCGATTGGCAGCCTTTTACTTTCCAATCATCGGTTTTGTATTTTTCATCCAACGGCTCCAGCTTGTGTCCCAAGTCTATCACATACTGATATTTTTCTTCCCAGCCGTCCAAAAATGAAAAGTTTTCTTCAAGTTCTTCAACAGTCATCAGATGAGCTCCAGCATTTCTTTGGCTTCGTCGGTCATTCGTTCCGGAGTCCAAGCCGGCTCCCAAACGATTTTTACTTCTATTTTTCCGGTTCCGGCGACTTCGGACACCGCGTTCGCAACTTGCTGCGGCAATTCTCCGGCAATCGGGCAGGTTGGGGCGGTGACAGTCATTTCAATATAAATATCGCCGTTATCGCTTTGATCTATTTTATAAATCAGTCCCATATCATAAACATTCAGCGGAATTTCCGGGTCGGAAACCGTGCGGATTTTTTCCACAATATCGTACATTTTGGCTTTTTCGGCGCCTTGAGCCAATTCGGTTCCGGCGTAGGCGGCGTATTCCGGCAGTTCAGCCGGCGCTGCGTCTTCTTCATCGCTGACGCTCATAGCCTGCAGCAGACGGCTTTCGGTCGCGCCGACAGTTTTATCTTCAGTATTTTCTTTGTTTTCCATTTCTTCCGACATTAGTTTTCTCTAAAAAATTTTTCTGCTTTTAAAAGCGCGTTATACAAAGCGTCTATGTCTTCTTTGGTGCTGTATAAGCCAAGCGAGGCGCGGGCCAGCGAGGTGTAGCCCATACGGTTGACAATCGGCTGCGCGCAATGGTGTCCGGTGCGGATGGCGATGTTTTCTTTATTCAGCACAAAAGCCAAATCCTGCGGGTGAATGTCCCGAATGGCAAAACTGAATACGCCGCCTTTGTCTTTTGCCGTGCCGATGATTTTCAAATCCGGTACCTGCAGCAATTTTTCCGTGGTGTATTTTACCAGTTCCTGCTCGTGCTTTTCAATATTATCCAAGCCTAAATTCATCATATATTTAAGCCCTTCGGCCATGCCGATAGCCTGCACGGCCGCCGGAGTCCCGGCTTCAAAGCGCGCCGGAATATCTGTAAACGTGGTCTTTTCATAGGTTACATTTTCAATCATATCGCCGCCGAATTGGTAAGGCTGCATATTCTGCAGAATTTCCGCTTTGCCGTAAAGTACGCCGATACCGCTCGGACCGTAGGTTTTATGGGCGGAAAAAGCCAAAAAGTCGCAGTCAATGTTTTGCACGTCTATTTTGTGGTGTACGGCAAACTGGCAGGCGTCAATTAAAACTTTAGCGCCGGTTTTGTGCGCCGCGGCGGTAATTTTTTTAACCGGAAAAATCGTGCCTAAAACATTTGACATTGCGGTAACGGCAACGATTTTAGTCTTTTCGCTTAAATGTTTCAAAAATTCTTCTTCAATAAATTCGCCTTGGTCTGAAACCGGAAAAACAATCAGTTTGGCGCCGGTTACTTGGCAGATATGCTGCCACGGCACTAAGTTGGCGTGGTGTTCGGCCTGCGAGATTAAAACTTCATCGCCGGCTTTCAGATTGTCTCCGCCCCAAGACGAGGCAACCAGATTTATAGATTCTGTGGCGTTGCGGGTATAAACTATTTCTCGGGCAAAATCGGCGTTTATAAATTGGCGTACGGTTTCGCGCGCCTGCTCAAATTCGGTGGTCATTTCTTCCGAAATTGTATAGCTGCCGCGGTGCGGGTTGGCGTAGGTGGTTTGATAAACCTGCATCATCTTATCCAAAACCTGCTGCGGTTTCTGCGCCGAAGCCGATGTGTCTAAATAAAAAAACGGCTTATCGTTGATTAGCTCGTTCAGCACCGGAAAATCTTTTCTGATTTTATAGACGTCATACATTACAAATACCTCGCGAATTATTTTTAATCATATTTAGCTTGCAAAAATAAAATTTTCAAGTTTAATATGCGCAAACGCACTTATATTTATAAAGTAATAGCGGCGATATTGCGTAAAAAATTAAAAATTAGTTATTTTCCTGTTGACAGCGCCGAAAACTTATGTATAGTACAAGCCAATGTTTTATGTTTAAATAAAATTAGGTGAATAATATGTACGCAGTAATAAAAACAGGCGGAAAACAGTATAACGTAACAACAGGTGACGTTGTTAAGTTGGAAAAAATCGCCGGTGAAGAAGGTAAAGAAGTTGTTTTCAACGAAGTTTTGGCTTTGGGCGAAAAAATCGGTACTCCATTGGTTGCCGGCGCTAGTGTTAAAGCTTTGGTTCTGAAACAAGCTAAAGACGCAAAAGTTATTGTTTTCAAAAAGAAAAGAAGACAGAACTATCGTCGTAAAAATGGTCACAGACAAAACATTACATTAGTAAAAATTACTGATGTGTGCGAAAAATAATTTAGGGAGATAACGTTATGGCACATAAAAAATCTGGCGGTAGTTCCAGCAACGGTCGTGACTCTGAAGGTCGCCGTTTGGGTGTTAAAAAATTCGGCGGTGAAGCTGTTATCCCTGGCAATATCATCATTCGTCAGCGCGGAACAAAATATCATCCGGGACAGAATGTAGGCCTCGGCAAAGATCACACAATTTTTGCAACATCTGAAGGCAAAGTAGAGTTCAAAACAAAAGCAGACGATAAAGTTTACGTTTCTGTTGTTGCTGAATAATCTTGCAGAAGAGTTAAAATAGGGGCGTTATGCCCCTTTATTTTTTTATTTAAGGCTATTATTTGACCTTAAACAAAAGGAAAAGAAATGAAGTTTTTGGATCAGGCAAAAATATATATCAAAGCCGGCGACGGTGGAAAAGGCTGTGTGGCTTTTCGGCGTGAAAAGTTTATTGAGTTCGGCGGTCCGAACGGCGGTGACGGCGGCGACGGCGGCAGCGTCTATTTTGAAGCGGTGGAAAATCTGAACACGCTTATAGATTTTCGTTATCAGCAGCATTTTAAAGCGCAGAAAGGCCAGCAGGGCATGGGCTCGGAAATGACCGGCTATAAAGGCGAAGATTTAATCATCAAAGTTCCGGTCGGCACTGAAATTGTGGCAGAAGACGGCGAAACCGTGATTGCCGATATGGTCAAGCCGGGCGAGCGCTTTTTGATTGCCAAAGGCGGCAAGGGCGGTTTGGGCAACACTCGTTTCAAAAGTTCCACCAATCAAGCTCCGCGCTATGCCGGTCCGGGGACTCCGGGCGAAGAAATTTGGGTATGGCTGCGCTTAAAAATTATTGCCGATGTTGGCTTGATTGGTTTGCCGAACGCCGGTAAATCTACCTTTTTATCCGCGGTTACTTCTGCCCGTCCGAAAATTGCCTCTTATCCGTTTACAACTCTGCACCCGCATTTGGGCGTGGCTTGGACTGGCGGCAAAGAGCTGGTTTTAGCCGATATTCCGGGGCTGATTGAGGGCGCGCACGAAGGTGTGGGTCTGGGGGACAGATTTTTGAAGCATGTAGAGCGCTGTTCGGTGTTTTTACATCTGCTGGACGGCACGGCGGAAGATGTGGCTAATGACTACTTGACGATTCGCAAAGAGCTGGAATTGTATAATGACAAGCTGAAAAACAAGGCTGAAGTAGTGGTTTTGAACAAATGCGACGCTTTGACAGATGAAGAAATTAAAGAAAAAGTCGCGGCTTTGCGTAAAATTACTAAAAATCAGGTTTTTGCCATTTCAGCAGTTGCCGGTAAAAATTTGCAGGATTGCTTGTCGGCTGTGGATAAATTTGTAACCCGCAATCGCAAAACGCAAACTCAACCGGCGGAAAATGAACAAATAGAAACAACAACTAAACCATGGTCGCCATTGGACTAAAATTTTAAGGAGTAAAATCGTGGCAGCAAAAGACACTAAAGTATTGGATATAATCACCAAAGCCTTGGATGATATGAAGGCGGAAAATGTTTCGGTAATTGATTTGGAAGGCAAAACCTCAATAGCTGGTTATATGGTGGTAGCAAGCGGTACTTCCAACCGCCATGTGGCCTCTATTGCGCAGAAAATTGAAGAAGCTCTAAAGGCCGCCGGCTGTCGTTGTTCGGTAGAGGGTGAAACCAAAGCCGATTGGGTTTTGATTGACGCATTTGATGTGATTGTGCATATTTTCCGTCCGGAAGTTCGTGAGTTTTATAACTTGGAAAAAATGTGGACTTCGGCCGCTAATTTGCGGAAAGAATAATTTGTTTTCTTTTATCCGAATGCGCTGTGTTTAGAAATAGGCAGAGCGCATTTTTTATATTTAAACGAAATTTGTTGCACTATTTCAAAAATCATATATATTTTTAAGCGGCTGCTTCTCCAAAGAGAAACGGTTGGGCTGTGACAAGCTCTTATCATTACTGGTGTTAGGATATAACATCATTAAATTATCGGCAGGTTTAACTTGCCGATAGCAAAATATATCCCCGATTCATAGTGATATGGTTGGGGAGCTTTCAGCGTATGTCCAAAAGCCGCGTAATCTATCTCTGGAACAGATACGGCTTTAAAGGCTGAAAGAGTCATTTGTAATGATATGATTTGTCAACTTCCCGACCACCTCTTTACAGGTGGTTTTTTACATTTTCGGAAAGGATAAAAATCATGTTAAAAAATTATGAAAAATGTTTTAGTCGTATTGTTTCTTTCAATGTCATTCTTCGCCGGTACTCCCTGCTGGAAGTACCAGGGCGGAGAATCCATAACGCCATTGCAAAAGCAATGTCAATATGCGTTGCCGTTGGCAACAAAGTCATGGATACTCGTCTGCCACAGCCTGCTGGGTGTGGCGACAAGTATGACGTTGACAGTGACGTGCAGTGTGGACGTTCTATGATAGAAATGCTGGGAGTCCTGGCCATTATCGCGGTTTTGTCTGTCGGCGGAATTGCCGGCTACGGAAAAGCGATGAGAATGTGGAAATCTAATCAGCAAAAGGAACAATTATCACAAATTTTTGCAACAGCTATACGTTTAAGATATGATTTGAGTCACGATAAATCATATAATATAGATAAAGGCGGAAATAATCCGATAGCTAGTGTTTTTGCAGCAATAGACGAGGTTCCGGTCGGTTTGACTTATGAGAATGAGCGAATGTATGATAAAGACGGTAATTATTATGCCATTGAATACGGACTGCGATGCTGGTGGGAAAATGGCAAGGGAAAAGTATGTTCTTTTCAGTTTATTATAGGAGTGAATTTAATTAAAATCCAATCATCTTTAACACCGTCTTCCGAAGATTTATGTGTAAATACTATTGAGATAGCTAAAGAAAATGCTGAGGATGTTGAGGGGATTACAACCTTTTTCGGAAAGGAACAAGGCTCGGGGTATTATCAGAATAATATTTTTTTAAGAGATGATTTGAAGCAAGCGACTCCGTCTCAGATGTTGGAAAAATGCCGAACTTGTAAAAATCATTCATACTGTTCGGTTTCTGTATATTTAAAATCACACTAAAAAAGTATGATGATTGAAAACCTTTCGTAACATTTATTTTATAAATACGTAACATTTTTGTTACGAATAGTCAAAAATTAGCGGCACTTATTATCAAAAATATTTATTGACGGCTTGCTTAAACTGTTCAATAAACAGCTTTTTGAAATAAGCCACGCTGTTTTGTTCATAAAAAAGAATGATAGCTTTTTTATATTCAATTTCATCTGCGCTTCTATAAGATAAAGAACAATAGCCGTCCGCCAATAAAATTGCATTGCCTAAAATTCGGGAGGTTCTTTTATTGCCGTCTTCAAACGGCTGAATGTAGGCAATCATTAAAACAGCTATCAGAGCTTTTTCTATAGGATTGCTTGTTTTATTCAAGATCTCTATCAAATTTTTCAGAGCCTCTTTTATTTGATATTGATTGTCTAATGGCTTGTAGTTAGTGCCGACAATTCCGACTCTTCCGCTGCGGATACCGGTAGAAACATCTAATTCATTAACCAGTATTCTGTGCAGTTCTTCTATTTTTGCAATCGTTAAATTCTTATAGTATTCCGGAGCTTGCAAAACAAAATCCAAGGCTTTTTTGTGGTTTAGCACCATGTTGGTTTCTTCTTTGGTTTTTCCTTTGGCTGAGATATTTTCATTTAACAGACGTTCGGTGTCTAAAAGAGTATAGGTGTTTCCTTCTATTTTTGATGATTTCCACGCCAATTCAACCGTTAAACGCTCAAATTCCTTTTGCAATAAAGCAGGCGAAAGTTTATTCCTCTTTTCTCTGTAAGTGTTGTTTAACTGTTCAAGTTCTGCTTTTTCTTTGTCAGTTAACAAATTTTTCAGGGCTGAAAATACGTCAAAATTAAAACCTGTGCTATCCGGTAATCGTTCGTCTTGCTCTTTGCTGAAATATGTTTCCACATTTACATCATTTAATAAAATAGTTTTTAAGGCCAGACTATATACGGTGGCTTTACCGCTTCCTGATTTTGCAATGTCGTTATTTTCCTGCAACAACTTTAAATCTCGGGTAATGGTCATTTTAGATGTTTCAAAACCCATTTTGGCGAGGAATTGTTCAATGTTTTCCCGCGTGGTTTTTTGATTATCAGTTATAAAATCCAGTATCAGTTCTTGGCGTTTATTATACATTTCAGCTTCTTTCGTAACATTTATTTTATAAATACGTAACATTTTTGTTACGAATAGTCAATTTTTTATGTATTAGTTGTTACGTTTTCTTGTAATTTTTCGGGAATATTGGTATTCTCGGCTAAAATGGAGAAAGCAAATGAAAGCGTTGATTTTAGCTATCGGAAAATGCAAACACGGCTCGCCGGAAGCGGCGATAATTGCCGAATATGTCAAACGTTCGGGCTGGGACGTGATTATCAAAGAAAAAGACAATTCCACGCAGGAAGATGAAGCTAAGTTTTTGCAAAGCTCCATTCCGAACGGCGCTAAAGTGATTGTGCTGGACGAACGCGGCGTAAATATCTCCAGTATGGAATTAGCCTCAAAAGTGGAACATTGGATTCTTGACGGCTGTTCAGAAGTTTGTTTTTTAATCGGCGGCGCAGACGGGCATTTGCAATCTACCCGTGATAGGGCGGATTTAATTCTTTCTTTTGGCAAGCTTACTTTGCCGCATATGCTGATGCGGGCGGTTTTAAGCGAGCAGATTTACCGGATGCAGACGATTATAAATCATCACCCGTATCATCGGCAATAAAATCAGCGCCTATAATTTCTGACACAACATCATAGTCAAAGCCGGCGCGGATTAAAGCCGCCATATCTTTTTGCCGGTTTTGCTTACGGGATTCTTCATCGGGACGAAACTGACCGATTTTTTTGCGTTTCGCCAATTTTAGAGCCATTTCCTGCGGATTATAGCCAAAGTCATCCAGCATATCTTCAATTTGCGCGTTGGCAATGCCTTTTTCACGCAGCTTGTTTTGAATATAGCGAGCCGGTTTGCCGGCGGAAAGATAGCTGCGGACTTTGATTTCGGTAAAGCGTTTGTCATCCAGATAGTGCAGTTTTTCAAATTCCGTCAAAACATCTTCCACCCATTGATAGGCTTCCTGCTTGTTAAAATCCGGATTCTCTTTGGCGTATTGATTGACTCGTTTTTGTAAAACCGAACGCAGATTCTCCACCGAAGATTCAAAACGCTTTAGATAATATAAGCCGATGTTTTTCAGACGCTGCGGCGTGATTTTTTTGGCGGGACGCTTGCGTTTGGGCTGTTCTGTTTCGGGATAATTTTCGTAACTCACTTGAAATATCTCCTTTTTCTCCCTAAATTTATGCATAATAGAACAATAGTTTAATCACAAAGAGGTTTTTAAAAGATGAATAAAGATAAATGCGTTTCCTTTAATTTGGATAACAACGCTTTCCGCGGACGCTTGGTTCGTTTGGATAATGTATTAGCTGAAGTTTTTTCGCACCATAAATATCCGGATAATGTCGGCGCGGCAGTGGCAGAAACCACGGCTTTGGGCGTTATGCTGGCCAGCCTGATGAAATTTGACGGTTTGTTTACATTGCAAATTCAAGGCGACGGTCCGATTTCCGATTTGGTCGCCGATGTTACATCAGAGGGAAAAGTGCGTGCAACCGCTCGTTTTGACGAACAGAAAATGGCGGCGGCGCAGGCTTTGCGTAAAACCGAGGGCGAACTGGAAGCCGCTCCGTTTTGGCTGGGCAAAGGCAGCTTGATTTTTACCATAGACCAAGGCAAAGGAACTGATTTATATCAAGGCGTGGTTGATTTGCAGGGCAATACTTTGGAAGCCTGTGCTTTGCGCTATTTCAAATATTCCGAGCAAATTGACACCCATTTGCATTTGTACTTAAATAAAAAAGGCGATTATTGGCAGGCAGCAGGTATTTTGATTCAAAAAATGCCAACCAAAGGCGGTAAGGAAATAGATGAAAGCGAAGAAGAAATTGCCGAAAAATGGAATGAAGATAAAATTCTGCTGGATAGCCTGACCGCTGCGGAAATGTTTGACGGCAGTCTGACTGCTGATGATATTTTGTTCCGTTTGTTCCATGAACATCAGGTGCGGGTGGTTAAAGCTAATGAATACTATTTCGGCTGCCGCTGCAGCCGTGAAAAATTGCTGGCTACTTTAAGTGCAATGAGTGAAGATGATATCAACGCCATGGTTGAAAACGGCAAAATCACGGCAACCTGCAATTTTTGCGGACAAGTTTATTCTTTTGACAAAGGCGAACTTTTGAAACATTAAGCTTTATTTTTAAGCATATCTTAAACATTACCCTGTAAGTTAAACCTAAATATTAGGTTCAATTTATGGGGTATTTTAATATGAAAAGTTTTTTTAAAGCATTTTGTGCCGTTTCATTTGCCGGAATTTTAAGCGCTTGCTCAACTATGAACAATGACGAAGCTGCTCCGGAAAAGTACAGCGATTTGCATTTTGACAACAAAAAGCCGATTGAACTCATGGTTAAAAAAATTGAAGTAAAATCAGAATTTTCCCCGTCATTTACTCGTCCGAATGTTGAACATTTGTTCCCGATTTCTATTGAAAAAACAGCCAAAACTTGGGCTGATGAGCGTCTGGAGGCAGTTGATTATTCTTCTGACCGCGTGGCTGAATTTATCATTAAAGACGCCAGCGTAACCGAAAAAGAAGAAAAATCCGAACAGCTGCTGCAGAAAGACCGCTTGAAATATCACGCAAATTTAAGCGTGCTGCTTAAAGTTACCGACAACAAATCATCGGCTCAAACTTCTGTGGAAGCCTATCGCGAATTGAGCATGCCGATAGATACCAATATTGAAGATAAAGAAAAATATTGGAATGAAATGGTTGTAAAATTGTTTAATGCTTTTGATGAACACATGGAAATGAATATTCATAAATACCTGAATATGTACATTAAAGGCAATACCGCGATTACCGAATACTAATCAGCAAAAGCAAGCTGAAGAATTTTTGGAAGAACTCAGACTAAGCACAGGCAGCTTGATTTTGAGTTCTTTTCCTTTTGTCGTCAGCGCTTTGCAATATCCGTATAAAACAGCGGCGGCGCCGTCCAGCTGAGCGGTGTCCTCAAACTCAAAGCATTCGCCCGGTTCCAAATCCGGAAGCTCGCCGTTAAAGCCCAAGCTCGGCAGATAGCGGCTGTTGCCTTTTTCATCGGTAATGCACAAATCTTTAGCCAGCAGGCGGATGCGTTCGTCAGAATTATTTTCAATCCGCAGCACATAGCCCCAAAGTTCTTGGCAGGACTCATTTTCTTCCAGCAATTCTTGACAGGCCGAAACCATAATATCGCCGGTTTGCATTGTTGAATAATCAAAATTGTTTAACATAAAAAATCCCCCTGAACTTTTTTGTTAAGGATTCATTAACCTTTAAAAAACTTCAAGAGGGATTCTTCAAAATGCCCGACTTATGCACATAAATTTTTATTTTGTGCGCCCGTATTTGTCTTCAAAGCGGACAATATCGTTTTCATCCAGATTTTCGCCGACCTGAACTTCAATAAATTCCATCGGTTCATTGGTGGAGTTTTGGATTCGGTGCTTGGTTTCTACCGGAATATACACGGATTCGCCGGCTTTTTTAGTTAAAATTTCTTCGCCGAGCGTAACCGTTGCGGTGCCGCGCACAATGTTCCAATGCTCGGCTCGGCCGTGGTGCAGCTGCAGCGATAAAATTCCGTTCGGGTCTACCACAATGTGCTTTACGCAAAAGCCGTCGCCGCAGTCAATAACTTCCCAAGTTCCCCAAGGGCGTCTGTCATTTTGCCCGCGTTTATAAGTATTTGCCATTTTAATCTCCTTTTTTGTGTTTACATAAACTGAAAAGTAGTATAAACACTAAATGTGTGGTTGCAACTATAATTTATAAATATGCAAGGGATAAAAGATGAATACGTCGGGCATTGTCAGCGAGGCGCTTGCCGTTCAAAAAGTTATTAGCGAAGAACTAGCCGCAAAATCTGCGATGCCGGAAAAAATTCATAAAATCCTGCAGGTTCTTGCCGATTCGCTGAAAGTGAATGAGGCGCTTTTATATGCCACAGCCGATGAAAATTATTTAGAGGCAGTCGGCGCTTATCAGGCGGCAAACTATAAAACAAACATCCGCTATGAAGAGGGCGTGATAGGCTGCAGCGCAGCGGAAAAGCTGACTAAATCCTGCGTGGATGAAACTTTGCGCCGTTCCGTAATCAGCATCCCCGTGACCCGCCTGCATATAACAATCGGCGCGGTGGTGCTTATAAAGCATAATACGGATGATTTTAATGAGGCGCAGCGGGAAGAGGCCGAAACCCTGAGCCTGCCGCTTACGGATTTGTTTACGGCGCGGGCTTTTGAAGACTATAAAAATCAGCTCATCCGCGAAAAAGGCATTGTTTTGCGCGATGCTCTGCACGGCGTCAGCATGAATAAAGGCTATGGCGTGGGCAGGGCGGTTCTGCATTACCGCCAGCGCGAGCTTGTCAATATTTTTGCCGATAATGCGGAGCTGGAGCAGTCCAAGCTGGCCGAAGGCCGCCGCAAAATGGTGGAGTATATAGACAAGAAAATTGCTCAGGCCGGCAGCTATATGGGCAACACAACCGAAATTATGGAAGCCTACCGCCTGTTTGCGCTGGATAAAGGCTGGTATAAAAAAATCAGCGCCGATATTGCCAAAGGCTATACGGCGGAAGCGGCGGTGGAGCATGTTTATGAAGATATGTGGAGCAAGCTTTCGGCAACTAGCGACCCGTATATTAAAGAAAAGCTTTATGATTTGCGCGATGTTTCCGACCGTCTGCGGGCGTTTATCGGCGGCGATGCCGACCGCGAGTTTATCTCCGGCGATGAGGATATTGTGGTAATTGCCCAAAGCATGGGACCGGCCGACTTAATGGATTATAACTACACCAAAATCAAAGCGCTGGTTATTGAAGAATGCTCGCCGACCATGCATGTGGTTATTGTCGCCAAGGCTTTGAATATTCCGGTAGTTGCTAAAATTTACGGCGTTCTGAAAGAGGTAAAAGCCGGAGAAACGGTAGCAGTAAACGGCGATGAGGGGACGCTGTATCCTAACCCGTCGGAAAAACTTATTGCGGAATATCAAAAAAAATCGGTCGGGCTGCAAAAAGTTTTTGAAGAGCTGGAAAGTTTAAGCGGCCAGCCGACCAAAACTAAAGACGATATAAAAATCAATCTGGCGCTGAACTATGGCTTGGATTTGGACTATGACTATATAAAGCCGACCCATTGCGACGGCATCGGCTTATACCGCACCGAAATAATGTTTATGTCGGCGGATAAAATGCCGGATGTGGAAAGCCAGCGCCGGCAGTATGCCCGTTTATATGAAGCTATGGGCAGCAAAAAAATAATTTTCCGCAGTCTGGATGTCGGCTCCGATAAGTTTTTGCCGTATTGGGGCGAAATTAAAGAAGATAATCCGGCTATCGGCTGGCGTTCTATCCGCATCACGCTTGACCGGCGCTCTATTCTGCGCCAGCAAATCCGCGCCATGCTGAGGGCGGCGGCCGGCAGAGAACTTAATGTGATGTTTCCGATGGTTTCCACCTGCGAAGAGTTTTTAGAGGCTAAAGAAACGCTTATGCTGGAGTATGAGCGCGAAAAGCAGCGCGGACGCCCGACTGCCGCAAAAGTCAATGTCGGCATAATGATAGAGGTGCCGTCGGTTTTGTTTCAGCTGGATGAAATTTTGCAGCAGGTAGATTTTATTTCAGTCGGCACTAATGATTTGTATCAGTTTGTATTTGCCTGCGACCGCGGCAATCCGCGGCTTACGGCGCGCTATGACGTGCTGTCGGCACCGTTTTTGAAGCTGATGAAAATGATTGCCGATAAAGCCGGACAATATAAGGTTTATTGCTCTGTCTGCGGCGAAATGGCAAGCAATCCGCTGGAAGCAATGGTGCTGATTGGCTTGGGTTACCGCAACCTGTCGGTTTCCGGCGCCGCTTATGCCAACGTTAAAAAAATGATTTTAAGCATGAAAAATGAGGATGTTGCGGACTATGTGCGGAGTTTGCTGAAATCTCCTAAAACCAGCGTGCGTCCGCAATTATTGGCGTATGCTTATGACCACACTATTGCAATCAGCTGAAAAGTATGTTATAAACGCCCAAACTGAAAAGAAAAAGGTCAATTAAAAAGATGTTAGAAGTAGATGAAGCACAAAATGTCGGGGAATTGCTGCGTAATACCCGCCTGAAAAAAGGCAAAACTTTAGGCGATGTGTCTAAAGATTTGTGCATTCGTAAATTTTATCTGGAAGCCATAGAAAACCTGTCGTCCAAGGATTTGCCGCCGGTTCCGTACGGTTTGGGCTTTGTCCGCAGCTATGCCGAATATCTGGGCTTAAATTCGCCGCGCATTGTGCAGGCCTATCGTCAGGCTGTGTATGCCGAGCAGGAAAATGAAGAAGATACCGGCTCGGATGAAAACACGCCGCCGGTTGAATATGCCGGTCCGAATCTGCGCCATGTTATAATCGGGTTAGTCGGCGTGGTGCTGATTTTTGCGGCTTGGCGCGGTGTTTCTTCTTATAATCAGGAAAAGCAGCTGGCCGAAGAAAAAGAAATTGTGCAGAACGATGTTGTGCCGGAACCGGTTATTATAGAAGAAAATGAACCGGCACTGGCAGATATGGGGCTGGAAGATGTTGAAGCCGAAAAAACAGAAGCTGACGCCGAACCTGCAGCTGCTGAAAAAACAGCGGAAAAAGAACCGGTCAAAACGGAAGCTGAAAATGTGAAAGCTGCCGAGAAAAACGAGCCGGCAGCCCAGCCGGAAGCTGAGAAAACTAAACCGGCGGCAGAGCCTGCGGCGACGCCGACCAAAATCCGCATTTCATTTGCCGGACCGTCTTGGCTTGAACTCAAGCAGGGCGACAAAGTTCTGCTGAGCGGAATATACAGCAAAGGCTTTAAATATGATGTGCCGAACGAAGCCGGAATAGTCGTTTCGGTCGGACGCTATTATAATGTAGATTTTTACGTTGACGGCAAGCTGACTAAAATCGCTTCTGCCATGAAACAGACCAATATCAGTTTGGATAAATATATTTTACCGGAACAAAAACAGGATTAAAAATGTCTAAAGTACAATGTGTCCGCGGCACCTATGATTTGTACGGCGCCGCTAAAAGAAAAATGAAAAAAGTAGTTGAGGAAGCCTCCTCCGTGGTAGAAAAATACGGGTTTGAAGAAATTGAAACCCCGATTTTTGAGTTTACGGAAGTTTTTGCCCGCAATTTGGGCGATACTTCAGATATCGTAACCAAAGAAATGTATTGCTTTAACGACAAAGGCGGCGAAAGCCTGACTTTGCGTCCGGAGGGAACCGCAGGCGTGGTGCGTGCGTTTGTTTCTAACGGCATGCAGCAAAATCTGCCGGTTAAGTTTTATTATACCGGTCCGATGTTCCGCTATGAGCGCCCGCAAAAAGGACGTCAGCGCCAGTTTACGCAGTTCGGCGTAGAACTTTTGGGCGTGGAAACTCCGCAGGCTGATATTGAAGTTATCGCCATGGCCTATGAGTTTTTAGAAAAACTGGGGCTTAACGGTCAGGTTACGGTAGAAATCAACTCTTTGGGCGACGCGGAAAGCCGTGACGCTTATCGTACAAAATTGGTGTCTTACTTAAAAGAACACTATGAAGAGCTTTCCGAAGACAGTAAAATCCGTTTAGAGCGCAATCCGCTGCGTGTGCTAGACTCTAAAGAAGATTGCGATAAAGCGGTGGTGGAAAATGCTCCGCTTTATGCCGACAGCCTGAACGAAACCTCTAAGGAATTTTTAGCCAAGGTTCTGCACGGGCTGGATTTATTGGGTATAAAGTACCGTGTTAACAATCGTTTGGTTCGCGGTTTGGATTATTATTCGCATACGGTTTTTGAACTTACAACCGATAAGCTCGGTGCGCAAGGCACAGTTTTGGCCGGCGGCCGCTACAACGGCCTTGTTGAGCAGATGGGCGGCGGCAATGTTGCCGGTATCGGCTGGGCTTGCGGCGTGGAACGCTTGGCAATGCTTTTAGAAAAGGATGTGGAGCTGCCGCGTCCGGTTGCCGTTATCCCGATGGGCGAAGACGCCGAAGATAAGGCTTTAGAAATTTCCAATCAGCTGCGCCGCGCCGGTTTCCGTGTAGAGCAAAGCTATAGCGGAAATATGAAAAAACGCATGACTAAGGCTGTTAAAGCTAATGCGTTTAAGGCCGTTATTATTGGTTCTGATGAATTGGTAAAAGGCGAAGCTGCGGTAAAAGACTTGGATAGCGGTGAACAAAAAAATGTTAAGTTTGCAAATATAGTTGAGGAAATAAACGCATGAATTTTGAAGAAAAATTAGCCAACGTTGTTAACCGCTATGAAGAAGTGCAGGCTTTGCTTTCCACTAATATTTCTTCGGATGAGCTGGTAAAGCTTAACAAAGAATTGTCGGTTTTGGAGCCGGTTGTGGCCGCTATTGAAAACTATAAAAAGCACGCTCAGTCCATGCAGGACGACAAGGCCATGATGGAAGACGCGTCTTTGGATAAAGAAATGCGCGAAATGGCGGAAGCTGAATATTATGAAATTAAAGAGCAGCTGCCGGAATTAGAAAAAGAAATTCGCGTTTTGCTGCTGCCGAAAGAAGCCGATGACGAAAAGAATGCTATTTTGGAAGTCCGTGCCGGTACAGGCGGCGATGAAGCAGCTTTGTTTGCGGCGGTGCTGTTTGAAATGTATCAGCGCTATTCGCAGAAACAGGGCTGGAAATTTGAAATTTTGGATGCCAACGAAAACGGTTTGGGCGGTTATAAAGAAGCTTCGGCCAAGATTACCGGCAAAGATGTTTTCGCCAAGCTGAAATTTGAGTCCGGCGCGCACCGTGTGCAGCGTGTGCCGGTAACCGAGTCGCAGGGGCGCGTGCATACATCGGCGGCAACGGTTGCGGTTTTGCCGGAAATTGAAGAAGTTGATATGTATATCAATCCTGCTGACTTAAAAATTGATGTATACAGAGCTTCCGGCGCCGGCGGTCAGCACGTTAACCGTACAGAATCCGCGGTGCGTATTACTCATATTCCGACCGGTATTGTGGTGCAGTGCCAAGATGACCGCTCTCAGTTCAAAAACAAAGAAAAGGCGATGAATCACCTGCGCGCTAAACTGTATGACAGCCAAAAGTCGGCGATTGATGCCAGCTATTCGGAAAAGCGCAAATTGCAGGTGGGCAGCGGCGACCGCAGCGAGCGCATCCGCACCTATAACTATCCGCAGGGGCGCGTGACCGACCACCGGATTAACCTGACTTTGTATAAACTGGATGAGGTGGTTTCCGGCGAGGCGCTGGGCGAAATTATTGACGCTTTAATTGCCGAAGACCAAGCCGACCGCTTGGCGGAAATGGATTAAGTTTTCAAAATCTCTCAGGCTGCAGCTTGGGAGATTTTTTTTATGATTTTTTTAGCATACGCAATGACGGCAGAGCAAGTGGTAAGGCTATAGGTTTTATAAAATTGTTACTGGATAGGCATAGTGAAATACCTAGAAATACAGCATTACAGCACAGCTATTTTCTGTATCATTACAAGTTTGACATGCTTGATTTATTTCTGTTGGTGTCATATCTCGTATATATTTGTCAGTTTTATGATTTAACGAACTTACATAAGTATTATCACCTTCCCATGTTGTATAAGAAGCCCCATTTCTATCCAAAAAAGCAAAGTAAATAGTTGCATGAAGCGGCTGAACAAAATCGCGAAGTATAGCTGTACAAATTTGCTGCGATTCATTGTTTTTATGATATTTAGAACCACCTATGGCTATACCTAAAGTCATTGTTTTTTCATTGTTATGATTAGTATAAATTCTTAAATAATTACCCACATTATCATAAATATTTAACCCCTCAATAGTCCAGTTTTCTGGAATAATTCCCATTTCTTGCAGCAACGGACCAATATGCTGGTGCGGCAAACTGCGCAAAGACATTTGATTTTCTAACATGCCTTGTATGATATGCGTGTATTGGTTAATAGCACTATCAATTTTCCACATCATCATCGCCTTGGAATAACCTGCAATACCTCCAACGCTCAACACCCCGATAATAGCGAGGACTCCGAGCATCTCTATCATGCTTCTGCCAAATTGATTTTGTTTCATACTAACTTCCTTTCGTTTTATTAAATTTCAACAAAAAAGCCATCGGCAAGATGGCTGGAAGTTGGTAACTAATTTGTGTAATCTAGTGTAGCATATTAGCTATTGTGATATAGCATATTTTGCTACCTTCCAGCTCACGCTAGAAGGTAAGTTTAACGTCATAAAGACGTACACAAATGAGGCTACCACACCCCAGACAGACTATTGCCTATCCAATATTCATTTTACCGAAATATTGCAGGAATGTAAAGACAATTTTAGTTTAGCTAAATAAAAAGAAATTAGCTAAATATATCTCTACTAAAATCTGCAGGCTTAATAGTTTTTTTTATCCATCCTAAACTAGATATTAAAGTTTATCTGGCAGATATCATTTTTTGAATCGCAGGAAGAGCAGAGTTCATGCACATCGCTTAAAGTCATATTGCTCAAACATTTCCGGTTTGCCGTGCAGTAAGCCGAACCCGCCCATTCTTGCGAAAAACTAGCTTTATGCCGGAATAATTTAGCATCAATTAATGTGCTTTGCAGCGGAATTAAAATATCTGTGAAAAAACTGGTACATAAATTAACAGTAAAACCGGCTGAATTTGTAGAAGTTAAACCGCCTAAATATATGCTGACGGAAAGACGGTCAGGCAAGTCAGCTCCACTATTAGGAGCAACGCTGACGGCAACGGAATTTCCCATACTGTCTTTAAAATATTGAGTTGATTCCTGCGACCAAACGTCAGGCACAATGTTCATGGCGTATAATTCTTCAGTAATTACTTGTGATTGCTGAGTTGTTTCATGCGCCCAACGATGCAAATCATCTAAATGTTCAACCATGTTATAAAGAAACATAGAATGCTCATTTATGACTTTATTAAGCTTAAATTTCTCCATAGCCTTTGAGTAACCGGCAATTCCGCCAACAGACAACACCCCAACAATCGCCAGCACGCCGAGCATTTCAATCATGCTTCTGCCAAAGGAATTTGCGCCTCTGCCACCAGTCATACTAGGCCTTGTGCCTAGTATCTTGTCGCACCAAGGGCGGTGCAATCCCTCGCCGTTACTTACGGCGTCATTGCGAGCGCAGCGAAGCAATCTAAAACCCTCGCCCCCTGCGGGAGAGGGTGACGCCTTGGCGTCGGGTGAGGGGTACTTAAAGAACATGCAAAAGGCACTAAGCCAGCACTTATGCAATAATAAGGCTAATTTATTGACTAGGTTAGAGACTCGTTGCCATAAGATTCTATGCACAAGGCATAGAATGACTGGTGCTGGAGGCATTGGTTTAGTGTTTGTTGTGGTGTTTGTAATACCCCTCACCCGGAGCGAAGCTCCGAC
>CAVKTH010000026.1:0-21584 GCA_963659495.1 Bacteroidaceae bacterium
GCAGAGAGAGAGAGAGAGACCTTTGCTTAGCTTATTTTTCATCTTTCTTTCCTCTTATGTTAAGTTAATTACTGCATTTATTCTACACCAGCCGCACTTCATAAGTCAACCGTAAAATCAAAATTCCAGCCCGATGCAGCAGGCGTCGTCTTTCATGCACAATTTGCAGGCGGCGTCTATTTCAGAAAGGGTTACGCTGTTTAAGCACTTTTTATCTGCTCCGTTGCAAGTGTTGTTACCCCAGAATAAAACAGGCGACGCTTCATTAGTACGGTATAATCTCGCCCAATGCAAAGTACCGGCAATAGGCTTGGCTAAGTTTAAGAATAGTTCGCGGCATAATCCTGTAGAAAAGTTTGCAGATACATTTTTACCATCAGCATTTTCGTAGTGAGTTCCTATATATAAGTCTACAACGAGTCTTTGGCTGCGTGAAAAAATATTGACCGTATTTCCTTCGGAATCAAAAAGTGTTCTTGCACTTTTATCGCCCATACTCCAAGTTTGCGGGACGATACCTGCCGCCATAATAGCTTCTTGCAGGCCGATGCTTTGAGCTTCTCCAGAGCTGCTGGCTGTCAGATTCTGATAGTCGGATAAATGCTCTATTAGCCCGTAAATTAAATAGCTGTATTCACTCAGCACCTTATTTGTTTTCCACTTCTCCATAGCCTTGCTATAACCGGCGATTCCGCCAACGCTCAGCACCCCGATAATAGCGAGGACGCCTAACATTTCTATCATGCTGCGGCCAAACTGATTTTGTTTCATACTAACTTCCTTTCATCTTGAAAATGCAACAAAAAAGCTGCTTTGGACGAAGCAGCTGGAAGTTCGTAAGCTATTCAATAGAAAAAATAGTGCAGCATATTAGCTAAAGATAGCATATTTTGCTACCTTCCAGCTTTCGCTAGAAGATGCAAATATTTATCGTCTTTGCATAAAGACGTCTATTGAAGAGGCTACGACACCCCAGACAGACTATCGCCTATCCGACATTTATTTTAACGGAATAAAACCCGAAAGTAAAGATAATTTTAGGGTTAAGTCAGGTTTGAACGCGTATGAATGTTTATAATGCTGACGGCTGCTTATTCTGTAAAGTTATCAATAAGCGGTTTAAATGACCGATACATTTTCTCATAGGCCGGTTTTTTGAAATCTACTGCCAAGTTTACGGCTTCTTCCAAAGTACCCCATTTAAAACGGCTGAATTCCGGCGATTCGGTGTTTAAGTTTATTTCAGAATCTGCGCCGGAAAAATAGAACAGCGACCAATACATGTCTTGTCCGGAGTTTGTAAAGCCGCGTTTTTGCATAGAAGCGATGACTTCCGGCGGAAAGCGGTAGCGCGCAGGTTCTTGCAAAGTTGCGATTCGTTTCAGTCCGCTGAGTGATGTTTCTTCTTTCAGCTCTCGGGCTGCAGCTTGTTCAGGCGTTTCGCCGGCTTCTATGCCGCCTTGCGGAAACTGCCAAGAGTCCGTCATATCGTTGCGCAGGCATAATAAAACTTTTTTATCTGCCCTAAACACTACTATTCCGGCGTTGCGCCTAAACCATTCTGCCATTATTTTTTGCCTTTGCCTGCTGTTTTTTCTGTTTGCTTAGCCTGTACGTTCAGATTGTCGTTCTGTCCGTAAAGATACAGGGCTTTTACCAAATCCATAGCGCGGATAAGCTGATAGTCTTTGGCGTCAGCTTCAGAAATTTTAGATTTTTTATTGGTATTTTTCTTGTCCGCCTGTTCATTTTTCAAAGCGCCTTTAAGGTCGGCTTCGCTGATGTTCCAGCCGTTGTCTTCAATTTCTTCTACTTTAGACTGTTTAACGACAATATCCGGCTCAATGCCTTTAGCCTGAATAGAGCGCCCGGACGGCGTATAATAGCGGGCGGTTGTCAGACGCATGCCGGCGCCGTTAGGCAGCTGAACCACGGTTTGCACCGAGCCTTTGCCGAATGATTTTTCGCCGATAACCACAGCGCGGTGATGGTCTTGCAGCGCGCCTGCCAAAATTTCTGAAGCCGAGGCCGAACCCTCATTGATGATTACTACAATCGGCAGGCCTTTGGCAATGTCGCCGGCGGTAGCCGAAAATTTAACCGTGTCTTCTACATTGCGCGAGCGGGTGGAAACAATTTCGCCTTGCTCCAAGAATAAATCCGAAACGCCGATAGCCTGATCCAAAAGTCCTCCCGGGTTGTTGCGGACGTCAATCACAATGCCGGCGAGTTTGTTTTTAAGTTTTTTCTGGGCGTTTTTAACGGCTTTTTCCACATTTTTGCTCAAATCTTCATTAAACGACGGAATACGGATATATAAAATATCTTCGTCCTTAATCTCGCTTTTAACCGAATCAACTTTGATTTCGGCACGGCGCAGCGTAACCGTAAAAGGCTTTTTATTGGCGCGTTTTATGGTTACTTTCACTTTTGAACCGACTTTTCCGCGCAGTTTGTTAACAACATCGTTCAAGGTTTGCCCGATAACGGTTTCGCCGTCAACTTCTGTGATATAGTCGCCGGCCTTTATGCCTGCTTTAGCTGCCGGAGTGTCGTCTATCGGCGAGATGACTTTAATCAAGCCGCTGTCAGAGGTAATTTGAATGCCCAAACCACCGAATTTGCCCTTAGTCTGTTCGGTCATATATTTATAGTCGTCAACATTCAAATAGCTTGAATGCGGGTCTAAGGATGTCAGCATGCCGTTGATTGCCGCTTCAATCAGCTGTTTGTCGCTGACTTCTTCCACATACGACATTTTGGTGCGCTCCATAACTTCGCCGAACAAATTCAGCAGCTCATAGGTGCTTATTTCTTCCGGTTTAGTTTTGCCTTTAGCTGCGGCGCAGCCTGTGATAAGGCTCAAAATCAAGGTGTAAGCAATCAACGATTTTTTTAACATATCCTAATCCTTTTACTTATTTTTTTATCCATTCATTCGGGTCTACCGGATGGTTGTTTTTACGAATTTCCATGTGCAGTTTGCTGTTGGCGTCTGCCGGCATGGTTCCCACCGGTTCTCCGGCCAGCAGCATTTGCCCGACTTCGGTATCGGTTTCGCCCAAGCCGCTCAGCAAAGAGGTATAGCCTTCGCCGTGGTCTATAATTACCAAATTAGCAAAGTTCTTAAATGGTCCGGCATAAATGACTGTACCGTCAAACGGCGCAATAACCTGAGCTTTGGAGGCGGTTTTAATGTCTATGCCGTTAGACACCACGCCTTTGGAAAGCTCTGAGTGAAAGGCTGTAACCAGCGGACCGCGGGCAGGGCGGGAGAGCCGTCCTTTAGCCTTGCTGAAACCTGTAGCCGGAGTCTCCGGAGCTGCCGTATTATTTTCAGCATAAGAAGCTTCCAAGCCGTGATTTTCTTTGCGCAGTTTATCAGCGGCCTGTTCACGCGCCAGACGGGCTTTTTCTGCCATTTGCCGGCGGTTGATTTCTTTTTGCTTCTCCAGTTTTTCCAGCAAATCGCGCAGGTTGTGCGCTTGGCTGGCCAGCATGTCGGCTTTCTTTTTAGCCTCTTCGCTTTTGCTGGAAATCTGGCTGTACATGGCGCTTTTTTGCTGTGACAGCTTTTTCATGTCATCTTGCTGCTGCGCCAGTTTTTTATTGTCTTTTTCCAAATCCTGCAGGCGGGCGGCGATTTGCTTTTTTTGATTGCTGATATCTTCTATGCTTTGGCGGATAGAGCTGGCTCGGCTTTCCAAAGCATGCACGCTGCCGCGCAGCAAAATGCTGCTGCGCATAACTTCTACCGGCGACAGCGGCTGAACCAGCACGGCTTCTGACGGACGCAGCGCCAAGTTTTGCAAAGCCGCCAGAGTTTCTATCAGCATATCGTTTTCCGAGTTAAATTTTTCTTCGGATTCGCTGAGATGTTTTTGCAAAGCGGCAAGCTCTTCTTGCTTTTTGCGCAGTTCATCTTCGCCGTTTTGAATTTTTTTAGCGGCGGCAATCATTTTTTGATTTACGTTTTTAAGTTCTTCTTTCAGCTTGTTGGCTTTTTGCTCCATTTCCCGATGTTCTTGGGAAACCCGCTTGGCTTCGGCTTCTACTTTAGCCACTTCGGAGGCCGAAACATTAGCTGCCGGAGCAGCAGCTGCCTGCTGTCCGGTGCTGATTAAAACCATAAAAACAAAAATTAAAAATTTAGTCACAGCCGCTAGTCCGTCCCTCTATTTTTTAAGCAAAGAATGACCGGTCATATCAGCCGGTTTTTCCAAACTCAGCAAATCCAGCAAAGTCGGAGAAACATCGGCTAAGCGTCCGTCTTCCATACCTTTTACCTCGGCCGGAGCATTGTATAAAACGGCTTGAACTTTGCCCACGGTGTGCGCGGTGTACGGCTGGCCGGTTTTTTCATCCACCATTTTTTCTACATTGCCGTGGTCGGCGGTAACAAACAAAACGCCGTCAACGTCTTTAATGGCTTTCATCACGCGGCCTAAAGACTTGTCAACTGCGGCAACAGCCTGCAGAGCCGCCGACATAATGCCGGTATGGCCTACCATATCGCCGTTGGCAAAGTTGCAGATAATGGTATCAAACTTTTTGCTTTCAATCGCGTCAACCAAAGCGTCTGTAACTTCATATACGCTCATTTCCGGCTTCAGGTCATAGGTTGCAACTTTCGGGCTGTTAATCAAAATGCGCTCTTCGCCTTTGAACATGCGCTCTTCGCCGCCGTTAAAGAAAAATGTAACATGGGCGTATTTTTCGGTTTCGGCAATGCGCAGCTGAGTCATTCCGTGTTCGGAAACTACTTCGCCGTAAATATTTTTGAGCTGTTCCGGCGCAAAAATGGTTTTCATAAAGCGGTTGTGGTCAACCGAATATTCAGCCATGCCCACGCAAGCAGAGAATTTTACGATTTTATTGCGGACAAAACCTTCAAATTTATCATCTCCCAAAGCATAGGTAATTTCGCGGGCGCGGTCGGCGCGGAAGTTAGCCATCAGGAAAGCATCGCCGTCGCTGGCGCCTTGATAATCGCCGATAACGCACGGAACCACAAATTCGTCATTGACACCGGCAGCATACGAAGCTTTGATTGCTTCATCGGCTGTGGCATAGCGTTTGCCGTTGGCTGAAACAATATTGTTATAGGCCAGTTCAACTCTATCCCAGCGCTTGTCTCTGTCCATGGCGTAAAAGCGTCCGGCAAGGGTTGCCAGCTTAACATGCGGCATATCCTTAATCGCATTATTGAAATCGGCTAAAAAGCCCTCTGCCGATGTCGGAGGCGTGTCACGGCCGTCTAAGAAAGCGTGAACGCAGACATCAATGCCGCTGCGGTTCAGAATTTCGCACAAAGCGACAATATGCTCCTGATGAGAGTGAACGCCGCCCGGAGACATCAAACCCATAACATGACAGGTTTTTCCGTTGGCTTTTAAGGTGTTAATCAAATCAACAACCACCGGATTCTTTTCAAGAGTATGTTCTTTAACCGCTTGGTCAATTTTCGGCAAATCCTGCATAACCACGCGTCCGGCGCCGAGGTTCATGTGTCCTACTTCTGAGTTTCCCATTTGTCCTGCCGGCAGACCGACATCCAAGCCCGAAGTTTCTACAAAACAATGAGGACATGTTTTCAAAAGCTCATGCCAATTCGGAGTTTCTCCCATTTCAATAGCATTGTCTTTTGTTGTTGTGCTTCTATATCCCCAGCCGTCCAAAATAAGCAACATAACCGGTCTTTGCATAAATTTTTCCTTTCGTTAAATTCAAAACTTTCAAACTGTTCACTATTATATATAGGAAAACAAAATTTAAAAGCACTATTTTTTTATTTATAAACAGACTTATTTTTAAAAAAGTATAAAAATATGATTTTTTATTGACATAAAGTGCGAGTATTCATAAATTAACACTAAATATTAAGGATATAAAATGAAAAAAAATCTGTTAGCTGCTGTATTTTGTTTAGTTTCTATGCCGGTTTATGCCGGAGAGTTTTTTTATGACGTCTCAGGCGTCGGCAATTCCTTTTACGGCTACAGCGATTATGCTGAAAAATTCCGTCCGTACTACAAACATAGCCACACTCCGGCGGCGGCCGAAATTTACTCGTCTGCAGGCTATCGTTTCAGCGATGAAACAGCGTTTAAGCTGGGTTTGGATTTGCAGGCTGCAGGCGGCAAAGAGGTAGAAGATTACAATCAGGGCAAATGGGGCGAGAATATTTACGGCACTTTGGAAACAGTATACGGCGAATTCAGCGCCGGACAAGTTTATAACGCGGCGTATCAGCAGGCAGTCGGAGCGCCGAAAGTCGGCAGCTTTAGAGTTAATAACTCGCCGGTAACCGATTTTATTGCCAATCCTAACTGGCAGCGCCATAGCCGCACCGCTTCTTACCGCACGCTTAATTCAACCTATCTGAATACCGACGCCGACGCGCCTAAAATCAGCTATGCAACGCCGGAATTTTACCGCACCAAACTGGCGGTTTCCTATGCTCCGGACAGCTATTCGGAAGCTGGTCTAATCAATAAACACAGCCGCTATGACAGCCGTTCGTCTTATGCAGCCGGTTTATACAATCATCAGGAGCTGGGTACGTTTGAAATTGAAAGTTCGCTGGGCTATGCTTATAACCGCAAAAACAATCAGGAGGTTTCCGCCGGTTTAAGCGTATACCGCAAAGGCTGGACTTTGGGCGGCTCTTACCGCAAGTCGTTTACATCTTCCGGCGACTATGCGTTAAATGATGCTGCCGGTTTACCGTATTATTTTGACGGCTACCGCAGAGGCAGCGCCTATAATGTTGGGCTGAGCTATGAGTTTGGACCTTTGACAACCGGAATTTCCTATTTTGCCTCTTCCGCCGATAAAACCGACAACAAAGACAAAATCGTTACATGGGCAAACAAAATCGCCGTGCATAAATATGTGTCGCTGTATTTAGCCGCCGCCTATGCTGAATATACCGGCGGGCGCAGCCTAAGCGAAAATAACCGCGGCTATGCTTTTATCAGCGGTTTGGAAGTGGAGTTTTAAAAAACTATGGCGCACATATTGTTTGTTTCAGATAATGAAGATTTTGCCGCAGACTTAAAGGCGCAGGTCTTGCGTTTTGCGCCGGATTTTTCTTTTGTGGAAACAGCGCCGGATTTGCTGTTGGTGGATGAAAATCTGCAGCGCTGCGATGAGCTGCGCCGAAAATATCCGTCAATTCCCTTAATTTTTTTATCGGACGAAAATAAAGAAAACGACATGCTGAATATTTATGTAAAAAAGCCGTTTTCTTTAATGTCTTTCCTAGACGTTCTGCGGGCGGCGAATAACAATTTAGATAATTCGGTAGACGGCTATTTATGGTTTAACGGCTATGAACTGCGTCCGAACCTGCGTGAAATTGCCGATATCAAAAGCGGCAGCGTGGTTAAGCTGACCGAAAAAGAGGTAAGCATTTTAAAGTATCTTTACAAAAATCAAAACGGCTATGTTTCTAAAAATGATTTGCAGCGCAATGTTTGGAAATACAGCGAAGATGTAACCACCCACACCATAGAAACTCACATTTACCGCCTGCGCCAAAAAGTAGAGCAAACGGACGGACGCCGTTTGATTGTAACCGACAACGGCGGCTATAAGCTGCAGCAGGACTGAAAATTATGCCGCGAATGACGCCGAAAGAAAACCCTAAAATCACTATGTACGTCAGCGTGCTGCTGCGCGATGTCAACCATTATATTGCCGAAAACAAGCTGTTTACGCTTTGTATTTTTGTGGTAAATATGGCTTATATGCTGGTGTTTAAGTCTTTAGAGGGCGGGCTTTCTAATCCGCTGAGCATACTCTGGGCGGTGACATATTATATATTTTGGTGCGCGTTTTACCGTTATTACTATCATCTAAAGCCTTATATTCTGAGTAAAACTCTGCTGGGCAGCATGGCGCCGTCTTCCAAGGCTTTGGTGCTGATGTTTGTGGTGCTGATGGGCTTGGCTATGCTGCCGATGCTGCCGCTTTTCTTGGGCTTTAACGATGTTTATCTGGACTATTACGAACGCTATATGTCGGCGGTGGAAAATCTTTCCAATACCGGAGAAATCAGTACTTCTTTCGTGGATATTTTTGTGGTTTACGGCATTATGTCGCTGCTGGCTCCGGCTTTAATCTGCAAGCCGTATTTAGCGTGGATTTCTTCGCTGCGCGGACATAATGCCTCGTTCCGCAAGGCCGGCAACAAAACCCGCGGCAACTATGCAGCATTTGTGGTGGTTTCGGCTATGCTGCTGTATCCGGAGGCTCTGAGCCTGGAATTGGATAGGGTTTGGGGTTTGCAAAATTGGCTGCACTATACCATAAGCACAGTCATCTTTGTGTATACCAACATTATTTTTGCCAAGATGTATGATTTATTTTATCTGAAACATTAAGCTATTGCTTGCCGCGCAGATGCCATTTTAAGCGCAGCAGCCGGATTTTACTTTTTAAGGTTAAATCTCGGAACGAGATAATGCCGTCATTTTTAAGCTTTTGATATTCCTGCGCAAAATATTCTTCCAGCTCTCTTTTATTGTCTGAGCTTTTGAAGATTTTGGATAAAGCCATTTTGAGGGATAAGCTGATGCGTTTTTTGCGTACAATCTGCCATTGTTCAGTCTTGTTTTTAACGGTAAAATAGTTGTAAACGTGGCGGATTCCGCTGATATAGTCATGAATTTTTTTGATTGAAAAAGAACTGCGGATAATTGACGGCGAACTGGTGTTATAATAATACAGCTTTTCGTTTATCATGGCAAAACGGCTGATTTCTGAAAAAACACAGGCGGTAAACGGCCAGTCTTCATAATAAATGCCCTCAATAAAGCGAAACCGGCGGATAGCGCTGGTGCGGAACAGTTTGTTCCATACTACAGCCGAAATTAAACGGTGTTTATATAAATCGCAGAGCGGGCGGCAGCATATTTTAAACGGCAGATTTTCCGTATCGTATTTTTTGCTGTTCAGGCTGTCTTTGCCTAAGCGGCAGAAAGTGGAGGATATCACAACCGGACATTCTGATTTTTGCGCGGTTTTATAAAAAATTTCCAAAGCTTGCGGATGCAGATAGTCGTCGGCATCCAAAAAGAAAAGATAATTGCCGCTGGCAACTTCCAGACCGTTGTTGCGGGAAACCGACAAGCCTTGGTTTTCTTGGGTAATAACCAAAAATCTTGGGTCGTCAGCCGCGTATTTAGCCAGAATTTTTCCGCTCTTATCAGTAGAGCCGTCATTTATGCAGATAATTTCTATATTGGAAAATGACTGCTTGATGACACTATCCAAACACCGCGGTAAAAACTTCTCCACGTTATAAATCGGAATAATCACAGAAATAGCCACAGCAGCGGTATCGGTCATCAATCATAATCCATAAGTTTAATCTCTGCTATATATTTAAGCCATTTGTTTGTTTAAGTCAAATACTAAAGCAAAATTTATCTGCATATAAAAAAAGAACAGCCTGTAGAGACTGTTCTTTATAATAGCTTTTAGGCGCTGAAAATTATTTAGCGGCATCAATGGCAGCTTGCAAATCAGAAGCTTCCATAGTTTGAATGTGCTTGCCGTTGATAATAACAGTCGGAACGCCGTTAACTTGGATTTTTTGTGCCAAGTTGCCGATTTCATTCAGGTCATTGTTGATATCAGCAGATTCTACATCGGCTTTATATTTATCAAAGTCAATATCCAAGCCTCTGGCAATACCGTCAATAGCATCTTTGTTCATTCTGCCTTCAGCAGCCATAACTGCTTTATAGAATTCAGCAAATTTGCCTTGTTTATAAACAGCCAAACCAGCCTGAGCTTGGTAGTGGGAGTTTTCTGGGTCAACAAATGACAATGGTTTGAAAACGAATTTAACATCGGCGTTTTTAGCCATAACTTCTTCCATAGCCGGAGCTAATCTCTTGCAGTAGTGGCAAGAAAAGTCAAAAAATTCAACAACTGTGATTTTAGCATTTTCAGGGCCGACAAACGGAGCATTGGCTGAAGAGTTGATTTCCGGAATATATTTAGTCAAAGCTTCTTCAGCAGCTTTTCTTTGCTCTTCGCGCTGCTGTTCCTGATAAGCCTGCAAAGCGTCAACAATCATTTTAGGGTTGGCTTTTAAAGCTTCTTCAATGTTTACATTAGCTGTAGCGCTGCCTTTGCATTTAAGGGTGCAGGTCAAAGATACTGCAGCCAAAATCACGGCAACTGTAGAAAGAATGATTGAAAAATTTTTCATATTTTGTATGTCCTTTAAAATAATTAACGTTCAAACACTAACAAAAATATCTAAAATTTTGCAAATTTGCAAGAGATAAATTTAATTTTTAAAATAAATATGGACAACGGCGTTTTTTATGCTAAAAAGAAAAAATTATATTTAAGGGAGAGAAAAATGTTCAATGTTAAAATTTCATTGTTTTCCGGTACAAGGGAGCTGGAGCATAAAATAGATTTAATGCACGACAAAGTTATTGAGTGCGCTATGTTTTTTAAGGAGGCGTTTGCTATATTTTTAAAAGAAAAACGCAGCTTGTCCTATCGCCGTGCCAGCAAAAAAATTAAAAACATTGAATCTCAGGCCGATGATTTGCGCCGTGAAATAGAAAGCAGCTTATATGCGCAGAACCTGATTCCGGATTTGCGCGCCGATGTGCTGCAGATGGTTGAAAATATTGATAAAGTTATTAACGAGCTGGACGAGGTTGCCCACAAGTTTTATATTGAGCAGCCGGATATTCCGGAACAGTATCAGGATGATTTTAAGCTTTTGGTAAAGCAGGTTTCGGACTGCGCCGAAAATATGGCAATTTCATCCCGCGCCTTTTTCCGTGATTTTGTGACGGTGCGCGACTATTCGCAGAAAGTATATTTTTTGGAGCATGAAAGCGACAAAACCAGCGCCCGCTTAAAAGAAAACGTGTTCGCCTCGGATATGGAGCTGGCGCATAAAATTCAGCTGAACATGCTGATCGGCGAGGTTGCCGATGTGGCGGATAAAGCCGAAGACTGCATTGACGCATTATTGATTTTCACCATTAAGAGAGACATCTGATGGATATCAGCTATTTATTTTATTTAAGCAGCGGTTTGTTTTTGGGCTGGTCTTTGGGCGCTAACGATGCTTCAAACATTTTCGGCACGGCAGTCGGCTCTAAAATGGTGCGCTTTACAACTATCGCGCTGATTTCCTGCTTTTTCGTAATCTTGGGTGCGGTATACGGCGGCGCCGGAACCAGTAAAACTCTGGGAGCCTTAGGTGCGGTTAATGCTTTGGCCGGTGCATTTATGGTGGCTTTGTCGGCGGCTTTGGCGGTTTATTCCATGGCGCGCACGGGCTTAAGCGTTTCATCGTCTCAAGCCGTGGTCGGTGCGATTATCGGCTGGAACTTATACGCCGGAAAACCGACAGATTTAGAAACTTTGGCGCGCATTTGCTCCACTTGGACGGTCTGCCCGCTGCTGTCCGGCTTGGTTGCGGTTGTTTTGTATTTTATCTTTAAGCGGATTTTGAAATATTCGCATATCCATTTGCTTATGCAAGACCAAATCACCCGTATCGGCTTGGTTGTTACGGCGGCTATCAGCGCCTATGCTCTGGGCGCTAACAATATTGCCAACGCGGTGGGTATGTTTGTGGAATCCTGCCCGTTTAAGCCGTTGAAACTCGGCAGTTTAACCGAGTTTACACCGGAACAGGTGCTGTTCTTTTTAGGTGCAATGGCTGTCAGCGTCGGCATTTTGACTTATTCTAAAAAAATCATTATGACAGTCGGCAACAACCTGATGAAAATGACGCCGATTATGGCTTGGATTGTGGTGCTGTCGCAGGCTATCGTACTGCTTCTGTTTTCATCCGTAACCCTGCATAATTGGCTGGAAAGCCATTCGCTGCCGTCATTGCCGCTGGTTCCGGTTTCCAGCACGCAGGCGGTTATCGGCGCTATTGTGGGCTTGGGGCTTTTGAAAGGCGGCCGCGGTATAAATTGGACGATTGTCGGCAAAATTATGGTCGGCTGGGTGGCCGCTCCGGCAATTTCTATGGCAATTTGCTTTATCAGCCTGTTTTTCTTGGAAAACGTGTTTAATCAGGTTGTTTATATAGCAAATTAACAATTTAGGCGTAATTTTTAGATATTTCTTAATAAATTTGCGTTAGGATGAGGCAAATTTATAAGGAGATATCTATGATGAAGACCCGTAACCATTCTTTTGGCTTGCTGAATGCTCAATATCGCAAGGTGCTGAAAAAATGCGTTTTTCTCAATGCGATGGCGGCTTGCTTTTTTGCCTTAAATCTCAATGAAGCCAAGGCGGACCTTATTCCGATAAGCGGCAACGAATGGGATAACGGCAATTCCTATACGGCAGACAGCGGCGACCAGCTGAGAATTGAGGGTAATTATAACACCGCCAATACTTTAGATGAGTCTTATATCTCTCAGGTAAACGGCGGTCGTGTCAGCATTACCGGCAATACCGGGGAATCTACGGTGGTTTCTAAAAAAGTTGTTTCGGTTACCACGGCGCCGGATACGGTTTCGGGCGGTTTTATCAAAAGCGAGGGCAGCCTTTCGGCAGCTTCTACCGGCAGCAATATCTCTTTGGTTAACGCTGTTATAGAAAACAGCGGAATTGACGCTAAAACAGACGGCACATCCGGCAATTATGTTATTCAGGGCGGTGTTATTGCCGCTGTAAATGCAGATACGGAAGATAATAATCAGTATTTTAATATCAATGCTTCCGATAATGTGCAGATAAATGAAAACTTTATTAAGGTAACGGATACCAATCAGACCGCCGGTTCTGTAATTCATGTTAAAGGCGGTGCTTTTTATAACTCCAGCTCGCTCCGGATTTCCGGCAGCGAGTCCGGCGGCAACTACAGCTCTCAGCTTTACGGCAACAGCGCTGTTATTGATTCTTCGGCAACCGCGGCCGAAGCCGAACGCAAGGCTTTCGGCGGTGCAGTTTATAATGACGGTAAACTGGAAATTTCCGGCACCAAAATAACCGAAAACCATGCTGAAGCCGATATCGCCTTGGGCGGTGCAATTTATAATGACGGCAAAGCCGATAATGCGAGTTTTTCAGTAGACGGCTCGCTGATAATCGGCAACTATATTAAAGCCGGAAAAGAGGCTTACGGCGGCGCGGTTTATAACCAGTCCAAGGATGGCAAAACCTCTACAATCAACAAAACATCGCTGACCTATAACTATATTGAAGCCGATAATGCCGATATTGCTTTGGGCGGCGCCGTATATAACGAGGGCAGCGCCGGTTCGGTTTCGCAGATTACCATTTCCAGCGGCGATGGCAACATTTATATTGCCAACAACTATATTTCTGCCGGAGAAAATACAATTTCCCGCGGCGGTGCTTTATATAATGCCGCAAACGGACTTTTTACGGTTGACGCCGGGGACCAAACCATCACTTTTGAGCAAAACTCAGCCAAAGAGGGCGGCGCTATTTATAACGCTGCAGATAACACCGGAAGCGGCAGCGTAAAATCGGCTTTTCAGATTACTGCCGGAGCCGGAAGCATCAGCTTTGATAAAAACACCGCGGTAGCCGGAGGCGCTGTATATAACGCCGAGAAAGGCTATCTGAATATTGCCGGCGATACAACCGCAGAAAACAGCGGCGTGTCTTTCAGCGGCAACACGGCAACAGCCAGCGGCGGTGCAATTTATAATGCTGAAAACGGCACAATCAAGATTGTTTCCCAAGTGTCATTTGATTCTAACGCTGCGGCAGATGCCGGCGGTGCAGTTTATAACGGCGAAAACAGCTCAATTTCTATTGATTTAGACAGCTCTGCGTCTTTGGCGTTCAGCTCTAACACCGCAAATTCCGGCGGCGCTCTGTATAATGACGGCGGAACAATCAGCATTGCCAACAACGGCGCATCCGACATAAGCTTTAGCGGCAACACGGCAGCAGCCGGCGGCGGTGCGATTTATAATAAGAGCGGCACTATAGATATTAACTCGGCCGGCGGCAGCTTGGTCTTTGAAAATAATACGGCGCAAACCGGCGGCGCTATATATAACGGCGTAGACGGCGTGATTAGAATCACAATGGCTGCGGATAAAAATATAGACTTTGTTACGGCGAGCGACAATATTTATAACGACGGTATGCTTTCTATTTTTGGCTCGTCAGCGACAACGGCCGAGGGCGATGCGGTCAGCACCAATATGAACCTTAACGGTATTATAAGCGGCAGCGGCTCGCTTTATGCCAGCAATATGGTTTTGAATATGACGAACTCGCAAATAGAAAGTTCGCAGCAGCTTAATTTTATAAACAGCGTTATCAATATGGATGCGACGTCGGTTTTGAATGTAAATCCTGATGATAACATGTCCGGAGCCAGCATCACAACCGTGCAGGGAGCAATTATAAATTATATTGCTTCGGCCGAAAATACGGATGGAACTGTGGCCGGTGCTTTGAATAACGGCGGCATTCTGAATGCGCAGGACGGTATTATTTCTCAGATAACCATCGGCAATCTGACAAACAACGGCGGCTATATTTATTTGGATGCCGATAAAGACAAGCAGGTTTCCGATATCTTGAATATCACGGATTCGGTCAGCGGAACCGTAAATCTTAAAATGTCAAATATGGACAACGTAAACGGCTTGGGTACAAAAATTTTGTTTGCCCGCACCAACGCCGAGCAAAGCACGGATGACTATGAGTTTAAGTTTGATTTTGACAGTTCTATATTCCTGCCTGAAATTGAAAATCAGGTTAACAGCGGCGTCCGCGACTGGTATTTGAATTATAACGGACAAGTCCGCCGCGAAGTGCTGAATGACATCATTTTGCCGCGCGCTATGGTGGAGCAGACCCGCGATATCCGCGTTGACGTTTCGCATAATGACAACAGCCCGCGGATTCGCTATGAATACGGCTACCGCAACACTTTGCGCAAGGTGGATGACAAGCATAGAAAAATCAGCCTGTGGGCAAATCCGGTGTACCGCCATGCGTCAATGTCTACCGTTACCGACAGCACGGCCAGCATTTGGGGCGTTGATTTCGGCCTGAATATGAACGTTACTCCGGATAGCAAAACTGGTCTTCTGGTTTCATACCGCAAAGGCAGCTATGACAAAGACGGAACAAACGGCGACTTCTATTCCAGAAGAAGCGGCGACATAGATATTTCAAGCACCTTGGTAGGTTTGTACTACAGCAAATATTTCAGCCGTTTTTATGTTAACGGAATGGCTTACGGCGGCGAGCAGAAAGCCCGTCTAACTGCCCACGAAGACACAGAAGCTTTTTCTTCTACCAAAGCGCTGCAGGCTGGTGCCAAGCTTGAAGCCGGCTATGAAGCTCCGGTAACAAGCAAGCTGACGGTTACTCCGTTGCTGAGCGCTGCATACGACTATATCAAAATTGACGATTCAACCGATAACTTGGGCAAAACCGTAAGCTATGACGATATTCACGATATTGAGCTGGAGGGCGGCTTCAAGTTTGATTATAAGTTTAACAACGACCATCAGCTGCCGACTAACGGCTATCTGAAAACAACGGTGGTGCAGCTTCTGGAAAACGGCGGAAAAGCTCAAGTCCGCGATGTTGAATTTGACAAGACTTTGGAAAATGAAACAGCCGGACGCGTAGAAATCGGTGGCGAAGCTGCGCTGCTGAAAAACTTTGTTGTCGGCGGCTTTGGCAACTATACCTTTGGTTCGGGGTATTCGGGCTTTGCCGTTGGCGGTAATGTGCGTTATACATGGTAACAATATATAATTGGAGATAAATATGCTGAGATTAAGTCATCGCGGATTAGGTTTGCTGAATGCACAATACCGCAGCGTTTTGAAAAAATGCTTTATGCTGAATTTAGCGGCGGCAGCGTTTGTTTTGCCGGCTTATGCGGCGGACGAGTTTACGCCTCATCAAACAGCCAACACCAGCGGCAGCGGCAACAGTCTGGACGCTAAAGGCGAAGAGGTTTTGAACAACCTTAAAAATCAGATGGGTACGGTAATCAGCAGCTCTACAGAGACCTCTGAAGCTAAACCGCTGGGATATTTGTATATTAACACCAACTTTACCGAAGAGCATTATTCGGATGATATTCTGGTTGGAAGCGATAACAACCCGGGGCCGTGGATTTGGAACCGCGGAGAGGTATATTCGGGCTATCAATATAATTTTACTACCGGACAAATTTCTGAAGTGACCGGCGGCGTGACTATTTCCAATAAGCACAATACCAGCGCCATGATTCCGATGCTGGGCGGCGGCGTGTTTGTAAACGGTAAAGAAGACGGCTCAATGCAGCCGCTGCTGAAAGTTATTAACACCGCATTTCTGAACAACAGCGCCAGCGCTCCCGATACGACTTTGGGACAGACTGTGATGGGCGGCGTTATCTCCAACTATAGCCAGAATACCGAAAACAGCATTAAAAACAGCGTGTTCAGCAAAAACTATGTTATGGGCGCCGATGAAATTGCTGGCGGTGCGGTTTCTAACTTTGCGGTTGCCGGTACATCCCGTACGGATGTCGGCTATATGCTGTCTCAGGGCAACTTATATTCCGGCAACTATGCCTCTAACGAAACTGACAGCACCAATACTTTATTAACTCAGTTTGTCGGTATAGAAGCCAATAAGGCTTCCGGCGGCGCCGTTTATAACAGCGGCACTTTTATTTCGGAAAAAGATATTTTCAGCTCTAACTATGCTAAAGGAGCCACGGCGCAGGGCGGAGCCGTTTATAACGGTGTAGAAGCCGGAAATACCGGAAAATTCACGCTTACCGGCGACGGCAGCACCAACTTCAGCGGCAACCATGCCGAGGGTTCGGCTTTGGCGGCAGGCGGCGCGGTTGCCAATGCCGGAGATTTCAGCTCCGAGAGCAGCAAGTTTGAAAATAACTATGCAAAATCAGATACTAAAGCCACCGGCGGTGCGGTTTCTAACAGCGGAACTTACAGCTCGCAGAAAGAAAGCTATAGCGGCAACTATACTTCGGCTGCCAATTCTTTAGGCGGTGCGGTGTATAATGACCAAACCGGAACTTTAACCATAACCGGAGCTGCTTCATTCAGCGGCAACTATGCGGCCGGAACCGGAACAGCATCCGGCACCGGAGCTTTGGGCGGCGCATTTTATAATGCCGGAACCTTGACCGCAACCGACGGCAATTTGACTTTCAGCGGCAACTATGCAACCGGCAATGCGGCTGTAAAAGGCGGAGCGTTCGGCAACGCTTCTACCGGCACGGCAACTCTTAAAGACGCGGCTTTCAGCGGCAACTATACAGCCAGCTCAGCCGGAAACGTTTACGGCGGCTCTGTATATAATGAGGGCAAAATCACAATTACCGGCGCTGCGTTTGAAAATAACTACAGCAAAACCACTTCTGACACCGGCGTAGCTTACGGCGGCGCTTGGGCAAACTCTACGGCAGCCGGAGAATCTTTGTCGCCGGTAAGCAAGATTATAGACAGTTCATTTAGAAATAATCAGGCGGTTGCAACTTCAGAAAATGCCGAATACGGCGCGCTCGGCGGCGCTATTTATAACCGCGCGCAGGGCAGCGATACCTCCGGTCATTTAAGCATTCTGCAAATTATCGCCAGCGGCGCAGATGTGGAATTTTCGGGCAATAAAGCCGTTTCGGCGGCAAAATCCGGTATCGGCGGAGCCATTGCCAACAACAACTTAGGACAGCTGGATATCACAGCGGATAATAATCACAGCATTATTTTCCAATATAATGAAGCCGACTACGGCGGAGCCATTGCCAATTCTGCAGCCGGAAACACCACCAACAACGCTTCCGGCGAAATAGCCCGCTTGACTGTTAATGCAACAGGCGGCGATATTGCGTTTGCTAACAACAGCGCTTCGCAGCACGGCGGCGTTTTGTTCAACTATGCTTTGGAAGACGGCATGACCTTTAAGGCCTCCGGCGACCACAGCCTGATTTTCAGCAATAACACAGCCGGAAGCAACGGCGGCGCTTTTGCTAACCAAGGCGGTACAAACCAAACAACCGGAGTTTATGAACAAGGCTATATTTTGCTGGATGTCAGCGATAAGGCTTTGGTAAACTTCAGCGGCAACAGCGCCGGAGCTGAGGGCGGTGCTGTCTATAACATGGGTAAATTGGTTATAAACACGGATTCTGCGGCAAGTTCTGCTCAAATTAAGTTTGCTGCGAATACAGCTAAAAAAGGCGGTGCTATTTACAACACGGCAAAAGCCAATGTCAGCGGCGCTCTGAAAAACGGCGCATCGCTTCTGTTTGACGGCAACAAAGCTTCAGACGGGCAGGGCGGCGCTATTTATAACGAGGCGGACGGCAATATAGATTTGTCTTTGTCCGGCACTTCTAAGATAGTGTTCAGCACCGCGGCTGATGATGTTTATAACTTGGGAACAATCACCATAAGCGGCGACTTGCCGAACCCGACGCTGGCAGCTTCTGCTTTAACAAATGATATTGTGCTGCCGCGGGTTATCAATAATTCGCAGTCGCAGATTGTTTTGAATTCCACATTCGGCGGCAGCGGAACCTATAATATTTCCAACACGCAGCTGAATATCGGCTCTTCCGGCTATATAGACTACACGCCGGAAATGGTTTTGAAAAACAATATCGTAAATCTGGCTTCCGGCTCCTATCTGAATTTAGATTCGGGCGATACGCTGGTTAACAATGACTTTGATATTTCCGGCAATTCTACGCTTAACTATAAAGCCGATGCCGGAACCGCTTCTTTGGATTTGGCTAACACGGTGCAGAATGCCGGACTGCTGAACTTGGGCGACGGCGTTTTGACCGATGTCAGCATCAATACCCTATACAGCGAAAACGGCACAATCCGCATTGATGTGGATAATCCTAACCTGAAAGCCGACCGCATTATCATCAACAACAAAATTTACGGTACAACCGATGTCCGTTTTGACAATGCAAACAGCATGACTTTGGGCTTGGACGACCGTATCTATTTTGCCCAGACGCAGGCTGAACAATCTTTGGATGACTATAAATTTGTGTCAAAAATCAATAACGGGCTGTATGAAATCGGCATCGGCTATGAAAATAACACAACTGTAAACGACTGGTTCTTTTATCGTACAAAATACCTGAATCCGGAAGTTATTGCCTACATAGACTTGCCGCGTTCGGCCGTAGAGCAAAGCCGTTCGCTGCTGTTTAACGCCGGCCGTCTGGATAAAGGCAGCTGCAACTGCTATCGCGATGAATGCAATTATAAAGTTTGCAACTTCAAAGATTTGGGCGGTAAAGACAGTATTTGGGCAACGCCGGTATATCGTTCCGGCACGTTTGACAAGCCGGTTGAAACCGATGTTAAGCTGTACGGCTTGGATTTTGGCTATGACCATCAGTTTACAATTTCCGACCAATTCGGTCTCTTCGGCTCCTACCGCGACGGCACCTATGACAACAGCGGCAAAGGCGAGGGCGAGATTATGTCGCGCTATGGCAGCGAGCTTGATATTACAAGCATTTTGGGCGGTGCCTACTATCGTAAATATTTCGGCGATTTGTTCATGACCGGCGCGGTTTACGGCGGCATGCAAAGCGCGGATATCAAAGCCGACAACGATGTCAGCGCTTCTACCGACGGTTTGAACTTGGGCGCGCAGGTTGAAGTCGGCTATGATTTCAGACCGTCGCACCGTTCGGTTTTGACTCCGTCCATTAAGGCGACTTACGACTATATCAAATTTGACGACTTAAAAGATAATTCCGGCAAAGAGGTAAGTTTTGATGCAGTTCACGATATTGAGCTGGAAGCTGGTATTAAATACGAATATCAGTTTAACAATGAACATCAGCTGCCGACCACGGGTTATATTAAACCGTCGGTAATCCAGACTATTGCCAACGGCGGAGACGTTAAAATCAATGATGTAACTTTTGACAAGACGCTTGAAAACGAAACTTTAGGACGCATTGAAGTCGGCGCCGATGCTGAAATTATCAAAAACTTCTCATTGGGCGCTTTCGGAAATTACACCTTCGGCTCAAACTATAAGGCTTGGGGCGTGGGCGGAAACCTCCGCTATAAGTGGTAAGGCTTAAAGCAAAAAAAAATAGCTCCGGTTTGTTTGACCGGAGTTATTTTTTTAGTTGATAAAAGATGAAAGTTTTTGCGTTTTCAGGTTATACAGCAATGTACGGCTGCCCATAAAGCCTTTAACTTCTTTTTGCCGCAAAAAAATGACAACTAAGTTTTTGTCGTCATAACGCGGACGCATTTCCGTCAGCTCGCAGCCTATTTTATCTAAATAAGCCTTGGTTAAAATCGGAAATCTTGCTCCGCTGCGGCAATTAAAAAGCTCCATTTGCCCGCGTTTCCGTCCCATAAAGACTAAACCACGGCAGCTGCAGAACGGATTGCCGTAATTATCCGGAATCCAGTCTTCTACTACCACATCGTTGCCCTCCATTAAACGATAATACTTCATCGGTTTTCCGTGTTCATCTTGTTGTTTTGTCACTAAAAACAGCGAAGTGTCGTCTATCGGAACAACCTGCGGAGCAGAGCTGTGCGGAAAAATGCAGACATAAACCAAAGCTGCGGCAGCAAGCAAAGCTGTAACAATAAATTTAAAATGCTTCATCTTGTAAAAAGTTTAATAATTAAAATAAATAATAAATTTTCGGCAAATAGTATAGCAGATTTGCCGCAATTTTCAAGAGGCGATTACAGCTAAAATTCCAAACCCAGATAGCAGGCTTTTTCACATTTTTTGCAAGTCTCCTGAATGTCGCTTAGGGTTAAGGTATTAAGGCAGGGCAAACTGCTGCCGTTGCAATAATGGTCGCCGAAAAAAGTAGAGCCGTTAGAGCCGAATTGCCGCCCGTAATACAGCACCTCATGCAGAGGTTTTATCAGGTTTATGTAAAACTCGCGGCATAGAGGTGTGGAGCCGCCTTGCAGATATATGTCAAAAACCAAACGGTTGTTTCTGGCAAAAATATGCAGCGTGTTGCCGAAAGTGTCATCGGTAATTTTTCCGGTTTGCTTGTGCCAGTTATTGGGCAGCAGACCGACTGCTTCGGCATAGTCCAGCAGCCAGATTTCATTGCCGGCTTTAGTGTCTAGGTTTTGAATGTAGTCAATGTTTTGCAGCAGCCCGTGAATCAGCATGGTATATTCATCCAGCGCTTTGTTTATTTTCCACTTTTCCATGGCTTTAGAATAACCGGCAATACCAGCAACACTCAGAACCGCGATAATCGCTAAAACGCCGAGCATTTCTATCATGCTTCGTCCTACGCTGCTGACGTCATTGCGAGGAGTGCAACGACGAAGCAATCCATAACCCTCGCCCCGTGAGGGAGAGGGGGCAGACTTGTCTGCGGGTGAGGGGTACTTAAAGAACATGCAAAATGCACTAAACATGCGACCCCAGCACTTATGCAATAATAAAGTAAATTTATTGACTAGGTTAGAGACTCGTTGCAACAGGATTCTAGGTACAAGACCTAGAATGACTGGTGCTAGAGGTACTGCTTTAGTGCCGGTTGTTATGTTTTTATTACCCCTCACCCGGAGCGATGCTCC
>CAVKTH010000027.1:0-21266 GCA_963659495.1 Bacteroidaceae bacterium
AGTACCCCTCACCCGACGCCAAGGCGTCACCCTCTCCCTCACGGGGCGAGGGATTACACCGCCCTTGGTGCGACAAGATACTAGGCACAGACTGTGCGTCACGGCCTAGGATGACTGGTGGCATAGGAGCAGGTTTTGTTAGATTGCTTCGTCGTTACACTCCTCGCAATGACGCCGAAAGAACCAACATCGTATTAAAGGGTTTGGATGTCGTGCGTCAATACGCCGCACTTTTGGAGCGACGTGTACAAACTGGTACACGAGCGAGAAAAGCGCTAGTAGTGACCCGACAGACAAACCAGCTAGGGAGAAGCATGATAGAAATGCTGGGAGTTCTGGCGATTATCGGAGTGCTGAGCGTGGGTGGAATTGCCGGATATTCCAAAGCCATGGAAAAGTGGAAAATCAACAAAACAATCGGAGAATACAGCATGCTGATTTATGGTTTATTAGAGCATGTTGACGACATAAAGAAAAATACAGCCGGCGTCTATAATAACGATGACTTAATCGGTCTAGCTAAAGCTCTTAATTTAATCCCCAATAGCTGGCATATAAAAAACAACGTTCAGGTCTTAGATAATATGGGAAATCAGATACAAATATATACTAACATTCAAGCTAATTCATTAACTGTTGATTTTTACCTAGGCGGCGTTACCTATACTGACGAAGGCAATTACTCGGCAAATTTTTCCGAAAAACTATGCACGGAAATATATAACAACATAGCAATTCCTTTGCATAGCGCTGTAGAAAGAGTTTCTTTGTGGCAGCCTGTATCTGATGCTGTTGTCTTTGACGGCGACAAAAACTGCACTTCTGCCCGCCCCTGTCTGAGCAATCTGAAACTTGATGAAATTCATAGAGCCTGCAGCGCCTGCAATAAATCAAAAGAAATTTGCTCGGTTACATTATTCTTTTAAAATAGCAGAACCCCCGCCGGTTTTGAAGCAGGCGGGGGTTAAAACGTTGTGCAAGAGCTTATTTGCGGCGCAGGAAAGACGGAATGTCTAACTCATCGCTGGAAAGCTCAGGAACGTCATTGTTATCTTCTGCAGAGAACTTTACAATATTTTCCGGCAGTTCTTCTACTTCTTCTTTCTTTTTGCGATTGCGGTAGCCGATGACGCGTTCAATAAAGGTCGGCTTTACATCGTCTTCGTCAGCATGGCTGTCATCTTCCGGTTCGTTTGCCGGTTCTGCAGGTTTGCTGTCTTTGAAGATATCCGAATCATGCTCTTTAAACAAAACCGGTTCATCTTCTTTTTCGCTGATATTCTGCAAAGAGGTAGAGCTGAAGAAAAAGTCGCTGTCTTTGCTTGTTGCCGCAACATTCAATTCTTCGGTGCCGGCTTCTTCGTCTTCGGTTTTGTTGGCAGAGCTGTTCATAATAGCATTAAACAAAGCAGAGGCCTGAGGCACTTCCGGCAGCTCATCTGATTTATCCAATGAAGCAAAATCATCGGCTAAAGCATTATCTTCAGCAGCCGGCTGAGTATTTTCCTCTGCTGTCTCCAAAGGAGCTACAGGCTCGCTTTCTTCTGGCAAATCCAAAGAAACCGGAGCCACATCTTCTACAATTAAATTTTCGGCCGGAACAACAGTCGGCACAAAGTTAGAATCATCATAGCTTTGGTCAATTAAAGACGGCTCTTTAGTGCGCGGCAAAGCTTCCGGCTGAGGCTTTCCGTCGCTGATGCCGGTTACCACGATAGAAACGCGGATTTTACCGGCCAAAGCTTCATCATAGCTGGAGCCGAAAATAATATTGGCGTTGTCATCTACTTCTTCTTTGATGATGTTGGCTGCTTCGTCAATTTCCATCAAGGTAATGTCGTCGCCGCCGGTAATGTTGATTAACACGCCTTTAGCGCCGTGCATGGTGCAGTCATCCAAAAGCGGATTAGACAAAGCCTGCTTAGCGGCTTCTTCGGCACGGTTATCGCCCTCGGCTTCGCCGGTTCCCATAATGGCTTTGCCTTTATCCTGCATAATATTTTTAACATCGGCAAAATCCAAGTTAATCAGCCCCGGCATCATCATCAAATCGGTAATAGAGCGCACGCCGGAATAAAGCACGTCATCAGCCATTAAAAAGGCTTCGGCCAATGTGGTTTTTTTATCGGCAATACGGAAAAGGTTTTGGTTTGGGATAACAATAATACTGTCAACTTCGCTGGTAAAATTAGCAAGAGCGCTTTCGGCGGTTTCCATACGCTTACGCCCCTCAAAGCTAAACGGCTTGGTTACGACGCCGACGGTCAAAATGCCTTTTTCTTTAGCAATGTGCGCCACAACCGGAGCCGCGCCTGAACCGGTGCCGCCGCCCATGCCGGCAGTAATAAACACCATGTTCACGCCCTCCAGCTCGCGGGCGATTTCTTCTTTTGCTTCTTCAGCGGCAATTTTACCGATTTCCGGACGGGCGCCGGCACCCAGGCCCTGAGTTATTTCCAAACCCAGCTGAATTTTACGGCTGGCCGAAGAATGCGCTAAAGCTTGGGCATCGGTATTGGCTACCACAAAATCCACGCCTTCCAAATTTTTGGCAATCATATTATTTACGGCATTTCCGCCGCCGCCGCCCACGCCGATTACGGCAATGCGCGGTTTCAAATGTGATACTGTGGTATCGGCAACACCCAACTTTATTGACATCTATTTTTCTCCCAATTAGAAAATTTTACATATATGGATTAAAATAGCTGAAATATATTAAGTTTTTGTTACCGTTTTTAAGAATTTTGACGAATCCAGTTAAAAATTTTCATCAATTTGCCGCCCTCGCCGTTCGGGCTGTTAATAACTTTATGCGGCTTGCGCTCCATAGATGTTGTGGCCAGCTGCAGCAGTCCGAGCGCGGTAGAAAATATCGGATTATTGATAATTTCCGGAACACCGGCGATATTGCGCGGACTGCCCAAGCGCACCTGCTTATCCAATATAACGGCGGCAACATCGCGGATTCCCGGAAGCTGGCTGCAGCCGCCGGTCAGCACCACACGGTGATTTTTTTGATTTTGCAAACCCTGCTGAGCCAAGCGGCGCGCCACCATTTCAAAAATTTCTTCCACGCGCGGGGCGATAATATTGATTAAATCCGAACGGTGCATCTGCCGGATAGAGCTGTCGTCTTCCTCGCCCAGCGGATATACATTTATGCTTTCATATTTATCATGGCTGACCAAGAAAGCGCAGCCGTGGCGGTTTTTCAAATCCTCGGCGTGAGCAAACGAGGTTGTCAGCCCCTGAGTAATGTCTTTGGTAATATTTATACCGCCCACCGGCAGAGTAGAAAAAGCAACCGGACCGCCGTTTTTGAATGTGGCAATGCTGGTTGTGCCGCCGCCGATATCTATAACCGTCGCGCCGTATTCGCGCTCATCTTCCACCAAACAGGACATGCCGGAAGCAAAAGCCGAAAACACCCGTTTTTCTATTTCCAAGTGCGCCGCCTCCACTACAGACTGCAGATTTTTATACAAAATATGCGGGTACATGCCCAGCAAAATTCCGGCCGAAAGCTCTTCGCCGTAAATATCCAGCGGATTTTTGATATCTTCGCCGCCGTCAATGCGGTAGCCGGTAGAAAGGCAATGAATCAGCTCATTGTTTTCTACATTGATTTTAACTTTATTCTTAACTTTTTCTACATCTATATCGCTAATCGGGCGGTTTTTCTTAAGCGAGATAGAAGCCGTACACAGGCGGCTGAAAGTTTTATCACCGGAAACATTCAAAATCACGCTGTCAATGCGCTCGCCGGCCATCTGCTCGGCGGCTTCAACGGCGTTGCAGACAGAAATCGTTGCCTCGTTAACATTCGTTATAACGCCGTTTTTAATGCCTTTAGATGCGTTGTAGCCATAGCTGACAACGTTTATTTTTTTGTCTTTGCCCACATGTGCAATCAGACAGCAAACTTTTGATGAGCCTACATCCAAGGCCGCAATAGTAGAGCGATTCACGGCAAACTATCCTTAACTTTCAATTACATATTAGCGTTTTTGTTACTGATTTTCACAATAACTTTATTTTTTAATCTTAAATCAATGAAAGTTAATTTACGTTTAAGAATACCGCGTGTTTTATCTAATTTAACTAATTTTTTCCAAGCGTCTGCCACATCTGCTTCCGGCAGCTTAACCGTGATGCCGTTCAAAACATCGTCAAAAATCAAATTCCAGCGGCGTCCGGAAATAAAATTGGCAACCTTAACCCGGGAAAACAGCTCTTTGTCGTTTTCTATGATATTAAGCAAAGAATTTATATGCTCAGGCGCGCCCTGCCCTACTATCTGCAATATATTTTTCTGCAGGACATATTCGGTTTCTATAATTTTTCCGTCTTCGTCAATCGGATAAAATTCATTTTGATACTGCCAGATAGATTTTACTTTTTTCTCACGGATGCTGATATGAATCACATTCGGAAAATAGCGGCGGCTGACGCTGGCTTCTTTAACCCACGGCAGAGTTTTGACTTTTTCGCAGACGGCCTTTAAGTCTATTTCCAAAATATTGTCGCCGCGCTTCAGCCCGATAACATGCAGAACATCGTCTTTAGAAGTTTTTTCGCGCCCCTCCAAAGTAACGTCATCCAATCCCCAGCCTGCAGTTGCGGTTTTGTTATAAATTTCGGTCAGCAGAGAATCTATGTGCTTGCTGACTAAATTGTGGCGGATGGTAATAACGCCGAAAGTCAGCAGCCAGATAAAGCCGACCAGAATCATATTGCCGAGCAGGCGGTAAGGCCACAGCACCGGAGCATATATTTTATTTTCCATCGCACCCATTTTTTTCGCCTATTATCTTAACTTCCCAATCCAAGTTTACACCGGTTTGCTTTTTTACCAATTTCCGCACGGTTTCGCCCAAATTTTCTAAATCCGCCGCAGTTGCCGTGCCGTCATTTATCATAAAGTTGCAATGTTTTTCGGCAAATGAAGCTCCGCCGATTTTCAGACCGCAGCCGCCGGAATTTTTAATCAGCTCCCAAGCTCTGCCGCCAGCCGGATTTTTGAAAGTTGAGCCGGCCGTGCGCACATTCTGCGGCTGATGTTCAGTCCGGTAAGCGGCATTTTTTGCAATAACTTCCGCAATCTGCTCTTTGGAAGCTTTTTCCGTTTTCAGATACAGCTCCAAAATAATCCAATCTGTCGGAAAATCGCTGTGCCGGTAGCCGAAATGAAAATCTTCCGCCGCCGCTTCAAAAATATTTCCCTTGGCATCCATAACTTTGGCTTTTTGCAGAACCTGCGCAAGTTCGCCGCCGAAACATCCGGCGTTTGAGCGCACCAGCCCGCCGATGCTTCCGGGGATAGAACAAATAAATTCCAAACCTGAAAGCTCATTTTGCAGCAAAATGTTTTTCAGCGCCGCATTTTTCAGACCGCTGCCGACACACAGAATATTGTCCTGCAGCTTCCATTCGCTGAAAGCCGGAGATTTTAATTTTATAACCGCGCCTTTCACGCCGCCGTCGCGCACCAATAAATTTGAGCCTGAACCGATGACAAACACCGGTAAATTTTCCGGCTTATGCTGTAAAAAATGCTGCAAATCCTCCGCATCGGCCGGAAAAAACATAACTTCAGCCGGACCGCCGACATTAAGCCATGTATACTTTTTCAGCGGCTCCTGAAATTTATATTCGCCTTTAACTTCAGGCAAAATCTGCAGCAATTCCGTCATCAATATAAATCCTTATCTTCTGAAGCTGTGTTTTTACGCGTGATAGCCAGCAGCATGCCTATTTCTATGGCTGTTCCCAGCAGCGATGAGCCGCCGTAAGATATAAACGGCAGCGTCATACCCTTAGTCGGAATAATATGCAGCGATGAAGCCATATTCACAAACGCCTGCAGCCCTAAAGAAGCGGCCAAGCCGACTTCGGCATACATTACAAATAAGTTGCTTTCTTTCATAGACTGCTTAAGCGTGCGGATAACAATTACCGAAAACAGCGCAATAATAATCAGGCACAGCCAGACCCCGTATTCTTCTCCGGCAACAGCAAAAACAAAGTCGGTATGAGCATCCGGAATAGTCAGCTTTACCGTGCCTTCCCCCGGTCCTTTGCCGACCAGATTGCCGTTTTGAAAAGCCTGCATAGCTTTATTGATTTGAAAGCTGGTTTCATCGGTGCCGTATAAAAATTGGTCTACGCGCGCTCTAAAGTGCGGATAGGTAAAGTACAGCACAAACAAGGCACAGACGCCGCCGACGCCGGCAACGCCCACCAGCATCCACGGCAGCCCCGCCAAAAACAGCTGCAGCACAAAAATAGAGCTGATAAGCAGCGTCATGCCGATATCCGGCTGCAAGAGCAGCAGTGCCACAACCATAAAATAGGAAACAAACGCCCAATGCCAGCCCTTAAAATAATCCAGCTTTTTACTGCGTTCCAAAAGCCAAGCCGTCCACACAATAAAAATAGGCTTCATCAGCTCTGACGGCTGCAAAGAAAATCCACATAAATAAATCCAGCGCCGCGCGCCTTTAATTTCTACGCCGAAAAACAAAGTTCCCAGCAGCAAGCCCCACAGCAGCACAAACCCGAATATAGAAATCCGGCGGATGGTCTGCAGGCTGAACAGCGACATTCCCAGAATAATTCCGCTGCCCAGCACCACAAACTGAATCTGCTTGCGCACCAAAGCAAAATCATCCAGCTTTAATTTGCGGGCAATCGCCGGACTGGCGGTAATATCCAGAATCACGCCGATAAGCAGCAGGGCAAACGCCACAAACAGCGTTACTTTATCTACAGTCCACAGCCACTTAACTACCGCATTATGACTTTGACGCGAAAAATTTACCATTGCATTTTACCTTATAAAAAAGCCAATGAACCCAGCAGAGCCAAAACAACGGCAGCGCCCCAAAAGCTTAAGACAACTTTCTTTTCGGGCCAGCCGAGCTGTTCAAAATGATGATGCAGCGGCGCCATGCGGAAAAAGCGCTTGCCGGTCTTTTTGAAATAAGCCACCTGAATCATTACGGAAACGGTTTCCATAACAAAAACTCCGCCGACCACAGCCAAGAGAATTTCATGTTTAGTCATCACGGCTACTGCTCCCAAAATAGCCCCCAGAGCCAAAGAGCCGGTATCGCCCATAAAGACTTTAGCCTTAGGCTTATTGAAATATAAAAAGCCGAGGCAGGCGCCGATTAAAGAAGCGCAGACTACGGCAATTTCTCCGCTGCGCGGAATAAAGAACATATTATAGTCAACAGCATTCGGCAAACCGCAGCAATAAGCAACCGCTAAAAACACGGTCAGGGCAATAATCATTAAGCCGGAAGCCAAGCCGTCCAGACCGTCGCTCAAATTTACGGCGTTTGAAGTGCCGGAAATAACCACTACCGCAAACGGAATGTACAGCCAAGACAAATTGAGGCAAAGCTCCTTGAAATACGGGAAAAACAGCATAGTATTCAAGCCGCGCGGAGTAGCGGCGGTAATAATGCTGGCAGCCACTAAAGCGGTTAAAAACTGCAAAAACAGTTTCATGCGGGCAGTCATGGCGTTAGAGTTCTGGCGCTTTACTTTCCAATAATCATCAACGAATCCGGTGGCGCCGTAAACAACCAAAATCAGCAAGCTTACCCAAACAAAGTGATAAGTAATATTGGCAAACAGCAAAATTGCCAGAATGGACGCACCCAAAATCAGCACTCCGCCCATTGTCGGCGTACCTTTTTTAGTTTTCAGATGCGACTGAGGCCCGTCCGAACGGATAGGCTGTCCGGTCTTTTGATGTTTATGCAAAAGATTGATAACAGGCAGGCCGCAAAGCAAAACCAAAACCAGCGACAGCGCAAAAGCCATTCCGGCGCGCAGCAAAACCGACCAATCCGTATAAATAAGTGACAGCATTATTATTCTCCCGATTTTTTTTGGAACTGTAACGCAAATATATAAAATAAGTCTTAAAAAGAAGATAATTTCTGTTTAAATTTACGATAATTTTACTATACTGTCGCTAAAGTCTGCATAAGCAAGAGGAGATTTAAGCATGAACAAGCTGTTTTTATTATCATTTGTTTTAGCCTGCGGAACATCTTTAGCCGCTGCTGCCGCCGATGATTTCGGCGATGAATTTGCAAGCGGAGATTTATTTGCCGACGACAGCGCGCAGCAGAATGAAGCCCCTGCCGACAAGCAAAACACCAAAACGCTGTCCAGCTTTATTTCCAGCCGCATTCCGGCTTCATCCGCCAAAAACATTGAAAACGCCGAAAAAGTTTTTTGCTACACTGTAGACTATGCCGCCGCCGACTATAACGGCTACACCATGGACGATTTGGCGATTACAGGCTCCTGCGGCGAGCTTTCGCCGGACGGCAGAAATCTCATCAAAGACATGGTATTAAACAACAACTTAGTTTTTTCTACCGCCAAAGACGCCTGCAGCATCAGCCCTAAAATTATGCTGCGCTATGTTTACGGCATTGACAGTACCGATATTTTAATTTCGGCGCCGTGCCATTCTTTAACATTTTTCCACGGACGCGATATTTCTACCCTGAACGCCGCTCCGGGGAAAAATATTATTGAACAGATTGTCACCACCTATTCTTCTTTGCGCGAAAACTTTTTATCTCCGGCGCTTTTAGGGCAAATGGTCGCCAACGGGCAGGTTTTGACGCAAGACCAAAAAGAAATTGTCCGCAAAATCAATACCGGCGATTCGCTGAAAAAATGGAACAGCAGCACGCCGAGCGCTGAAAGCAGCCCGGCTCAAAGCTCTCAGCCGGTGCGAAAAGGCTGGAATAAATTGAAATAAACCGGCTGAATAAAAAAAGCTGTTGATTATTCTTTCGTTTTATTGCTATATGTAAGACAATTTTATATGTATATAAAAAGTTAAAAAGTTTTGAAAAGAGTTTGAAAAGTGAACAAAGGTTCTAAACTGAAAAATGCAATTTTGTATGCGGCTTCGCTTTATGAAGGCGCTGAAGCGTGCAAAAAGCTAAAAGAAACCCGCGCCGATGCAGAAAATCTGCAGGCGGTTATGGCGGCTGACGGCGCCAAGGATTTTGCTTTACTGAATAATCCGATTTGGCCGCTGCAGGCTAAAACCGATATTGCGGCAGCCATTGCCGACAAGCTGAAATTAAGCAAGCCTACGGCGAATTTATTAAAAATTTTGGTAGAAAACCGCCGGATTGACGAATTGGGCTTGATTTTAGAACAGTTCAAAGAATATTATAACAAAAAGCAAAACATTGCCGATGTTGCGGTAGAGACTGTCACAGAGCTGTCTGCCGCGCAGGATAAAAAATTAAAACAAAAGCTATCTGCTCTTTTTAATAAAGATGTAGCCGTAAATTATCATCTGAATCCGCAGATTTTAGGCGGTTTGATAATAAGATGCGGCACGGTGCTGATTGACAGCTCAGTCAAACACCGTTTAGACAGTTTGGAACAGCTGATGAAAGGGACAAAATAGATGTCTGTACAGGCAAGCGAAATATCTTCAATATTAAAAGAAAAAATCGCCGACTTTGACTTATCTACCGATATGTCTGAAGTGGGAAGAGTTCTTTCGGTGGGTGACGGTATTGCTCACGTTTACGGCTTGGATAAAGTTCAGCTTAATGAAATGGTTGAATTTTCCAACGGCGTAAAAGGCATGGCTCTAAACTTGGAAGAAGACAGCGTCAGCGTGGTGCTGTTTGGTTCTGATGAAGGCATTAAAGAAGGCGATACGGTTAAAAGAACCGATAAAATTGTGAGCGTTCCGGTGGGCAAAGCCCTGCTTGGACGCGTTGTGGACGCTTTGGGCAATCCGATTGACGGAATGGGCAGCATAAAAGCCGAGCAATACAGCAATGCCGAAGTTAAGGCTCCGGGCATTATCCCGAGAAAAAGCGTGCATGAACCTGTACAAACCGGTTTAAAAGCCATTGACTCGCTGATTCCTATCGGACGCGGACAACGCGAATTGATTATCGGCGACCGCCAAACCGGTAAAACCTCTATCATTGTTGATACCATCATCAACCAAAAACGCACTAACGACATGGCTAAAAACGACAGCGAAAAACTGTTCTGCATTTATGTTGCCGTCGGTCAGAAACGCTCTTCGGTTGCTCAGGTGGTTAAAACTCTGCGCGACTACGGCGCTATGGACTACACCATTGTGGTTGCGGCAACAGCCTCTGAAGCGGCTCCGCTGCAGTTTATCGCACCTTATGCCGGTACAGCCATGGGCGAATATTTCCGCGACAACGGAATGCACGCCGTTATCTTTTATGACGACTTGTCTAAGCAAGCTACGGCCTACCGTCAAATGTCGCTACTGATTAGACGTCCGCCTGGACGTGAAGCTTACCCAGGCGACGTGTTCTATCTGCACTCACGCTTGCTGGAACGCGCGGCTAAAATGAATGAAAAATACGGTTCCGGTTCTCTGACCGCTATGCCGGTTATTGAAACTCAGGCCGGAGACGTTTCTGCCTATATTCCGACGAACGTGATTTCTATTACAGACGGTCAAATCTTTTTGGAAACAAGTTTGTTCTATCAAGGTGTACGCCCTGCCGTAAACGTTGGTATTTCAGTTTCCCGTGTGGGTTCGGCGGCGCAGATTAAAGCCATGAAGCAAGTTGCCGGCACCATGAAGCTGGACTTGGCGCAATATCGTGAAATGGCTGCGTTTGCACAATTTTCAGCCGATTTGGATAAATCTACCCGCCGCTTGCTGGATAAAGGCTCTAAATTGACCGAATTGCTGAAACAGCCGGTTCATGAGCCAATGGCGACCGAAGAAGAAGTTGCTTCTATTTTCTCAGGTGTCCGCGGCTATTTGAGCAAAATTGAAGTAGCAGACATCAAGGCTTTTGAACAAGCCAGCTTAAAAGAACTGCGCACCAGCCATCCGGAATATTTGGCAGAAATCCGCGAAAAGAAAATTATTTCTCCGGAACTGGAAACTAAATTAGGCGAATTTTATGAACAATTTGCTGCAGACTTTTTAGCAAAACAAGAAAAGGCGGCATAAATGGCAGGCTTAAAAGAATTACGGACACGCATTGAAGCCATCAAATCCACCCAGAAGATTACTTCTGCGATGAAAATGGTGGCTGCATCGCGCCTGCGCCGGGTTCAGATTCTGGTTGATAAAAATCAGGATTACGCCGAAAATTTACGGCGTTCTGCTTTGCGTGTTTTAACAGAAATAGAGACGGATGAAAAAGAAAAAGGCGTATGCTATCCCCGTCCGGCTCTGCTGCAAAAAAATGCTGACGAACAAAATTATGAGCTTTATGTTTTTTCTTCGGACAGAGGCTTATGCGGTGCTTATAACAGCAATGTGGCGAAAAAAGCCATTGAACGCATAAAAGAACTGCGCCGCCAAAAGAAAAACATCAAAGTTATCTGCATCGGGAAAAAAGCCCACGATGTTTTGAAACGCACTTTCAGCGATTTGGATATGACTTTATCCAGCAACCTAAGCAAAGACGCTTCTTATCCTGAAGCGGCAACGCGTTTGGCCAAGCACATTTTAAATCGTTTTCAAAACCATGATTTTGACGTATGCGAGTTGATACACGCTCATTTTGAATCGGCTATCAGCCGTACTTTTGAGGCAGAACAAGTTTGCCCGCTGCAGTTAAAGCACAGCAATGAAGTTGTTGAAGACATTAACCGTTCCGGTGAAGCTTTTTATGACTACATGCCTGATAAATCTACAATTTTGGAACAAATTGTACCGATTATTTTTGAAGATACGGTATTTCAGGCGCTGGTTAACTCGGCTGCATCTGAACACGGAGCGCGCATGACCTCTATGGATAATGCCACCCGCAATGCAAAACAAATGATTAGCGACTTGACTTTAAAATATAACAGCCTGCGCCAATCGGCCATCACTACAGAGCTGATTGAAATTATTGCCGGTGCAGATGCCGTTTAAAACAAGGAGATATGAATGACTAAAGAAGAAAAAACCGCAAGCAAAAATGCAGCCCGTAAAAACGGACAAATCTATCAGGTTTTGGGCGCGGTTGTTGACGTAAAATTTGAAAGCGAAGCCGATTTGCCGGATATTTATACGGCGTTGGAATGCGATAACCACGGCAAGCGCTTGGTGCTGGAAGTTGAACAGCACTTGGGCGAATGCGTGGTAAGATGTATCGCATTGGACACCACCGACGGTTTGGTCCGCGGCTTGGAAGTTATCAACACCGGCGAACCGATTAAAGTTCCGGTTGGTCCGGAATTGCTGGGACGCATTATTAACGTAATCGGCGAACCGGTTGACGAACGCGGTCCGATTGCCAGCAAAATGTATAAGCCTATTCACCGTGAAGCTCCGTCTTTTACCGACCAATCCACCAAAGAAGAAATTTTGGTTACCGGTATTAAAGTTATTGACTTGCTGGAACCATACAGCAAAGGCGGTAAAATCGGTCTGTTCGGCGGCGCCGGCGTGGGCAAAACCGTGCTGATTATGGAATTGATTAACAACATCGCCAAAGGCCACGGCGGCTACTCCGTATTTACCGGTGTGGGCGAACGTACCCGCGAAGGCAATGACTTGTACAATGAAATGACCGAGTCCGGCGTTATTGACCTTAAAGGCGACAAATCTAAAACCGTGCTGGTTTACGGTCAGATGAACGAACCTCCTGGAGCGCGCGCCCGCGTGGCTTTGACCGGTTTGACCCAAGCTGAATATTTCCGCGACCAAGAACATCAAGACGTGCTGCTGTTTATTGATAACATCTTCCGCTTTACACAAGCAGGTTCAGAGGTTTCAGCTTTGCTGGGACGTATTCCGTCCGCTGTAGGCTATCAGCCGACTTTGGGTACGGATATGGGCGCCATGCAGGAACGCATTACCTCAACTAAAGACGGTTCTATTACTTCAGTACAAGCCGTGTATGTGCCGGCCGATGACTTGACCGACCCGGCTCCGGCCACAACATTTGCGCACTTGGACGCTACAACCGTGCTGTCGCGTAAAATTTCCGAACAGGCTATTTTCCCAGCCGTTGACCCGCTGGATTCCACCAGCCGCGCGTTAAGTCCGGATATTGTAGGCGAAGAACACTATACTGTTGCCCGCCGCGTGCAGGAAATTTTGCAAAAATATAACTCTCTGCAAGACATTATCGCCATTTTGGGTATGGATGAACTTTCGGAAGAAGACAGAATCGTGGTTTCACGCGCTCGTAAAATTCAGCGTTTCTTGTCGCAGCCGTTCCATGTGGCTGAAGTGTTTACCGGCCTGAAAGGCGTGTTTGTAGAAATGGAAGACACCATTAAAGGCTTTAAGGGTATTTTGGACGGCGAATACGACGACCTGCCGGAAGCAGCCTTTTATATGGTAGGCACCATTGAAGATGCTGTGGCTAAAGCAGAAAAAATGAAAGAGTCTAACTAATGGCTGATATTAGCTTAAAAATATTTACGCCGGAACGGACGGCGCTCAACAAAAAAGTTTACCGCGTGGTGCTGCCATACGGCAAAACCAATCTGACTTTGATTGACGAGCGGGCGCCGACTTCCTTGCTGTTAAATAAAGGTATATTGCAGATTTTGGATACTGAAAACAAAGTTTCTGCCATATATTTTATTGACGGCGGCGTGGTTGATGCGGCAAATAACGTCTGCAAAATCTCTACTCTGCACCTGATTGCAGAATCGGCGATTACCGAAGAAAAAGCAGCCGTACTGAAAGAAAATGAACCGCAAAATACTGAGTTTTATCAGATGATTATAGACTATTTCAGAACCAAAGAAAAATAAAAAAGTTAAAACTTGACAGCAAGCAGCACCTTTTAAGCAAAAAGCTTAAAAGGTGTTTCTTTATTGCCGAATCTAAAAGCACAAAAAAAGACTCGTCTTTTCAGAATCTGAATCCGCATAAAAAAATAAAAATATCAGCAAAATCATAATATTAGCAAAAACCAAACAAAATCCCCTGCTCTGATATAAAATTTAAGCGGCCATAAAAATCAGAGCCTGCAGAAAAAATATGCAATCATCTAACTCTATGAATCTTGTATATAAAAATAAAAAGGTGTGCATAAGATAAAAATACTATATCTAGTCTATTTACTTTTTATTAACACTATATGTAGTACAAAAAGTTATAAACAAAATGATTTAAGGAGACATAAAATGGCTGTAATTAAAATTGAAGATATCACTTTAAGCGACGCAGAAAGACAACCTTGCGAAATTTGGACCCGCGTTATGGGCTATCACCGTCCGGTTTCTGAATTTAACCGCGGCAAAAAGTCTGAATACTATTCCCGCAAATGCTTCTGCGAAGAAAAAGCTGTTTCACACATGATTGCGGATGAAGCTTGCGCCTGCGCTGCTGAATAAAAACTGCAAAAACAAACTAAATGAAGGTCTTAAACATATTTTAAGGCCTTTTTTGTTATAATTTTTAAAATTTGACAAAAATATTATAGACAAATCTGCTTTTATTTGCTAAAATTAAAGAAAAAATATAGATATATAGAGGTGTGCGATGCCATTAGGAGAAAGAGCTGTAACTGTTGATTATCTGGCCAAAGAGGGCAGAGTTGAGCCAAACCCGTTTTTGCAGAAAAAAGAGGCAGACCGAGCTTATAAGGCTCAGCAAAGCATGGAAGAAAGCAAAGAGAATTTTTCTTTTTACACTTCCGGTCAAAAGAATCGTGAAATTTCATACTCTTATGCTTTGTCGCAGCTTTACAGTAATATGCAGTATTTTATTGACAATGTGCAAGAAAGCAAAGACGCCACAGAATCTGAAAAAAAGACTAAAAGCTTGCTCAGGATGTCGGCCGCTCAGCAGAAAAAGCTGATACAAGATATTTATCCGCAGGTTTTAGCCAGCGAATATCCGACCTCTCACGCCACTTTTTCTAAATATAAGATAGAGGTTAAAACTCCGGGCGAGCCTAAGAAACTGGAACTCAATGAAGAGCAATCCGCCGCCTTGAAAAAACTGTCCAACGACATTCACGAGCTTGCTGATTTATCGGAAATATACTACACCAAAAGTCAAGATGAACGTGAAAAATTGGAAAGCCACGGCATTTATGACCGAGACCAGAAAAAGCTGGATATCCGCCAGCTGAACGCCGTAATTCCGAATTTGCAGAAATTAAGCACAACCTTAATTCAAAAAAATGACGGCAAAACCATCCGGCAGGATAACTCTGAAATTATGGAAACGCTGCGCCGCTCTATCGGTAAATATTTAATCAGAGACGACCGCAACGCGGCTATCAATATTGACCGTCAAAAAGCAGAACAGGATATTGCCAACCGGCTCTCTCCTTACGGCATGCAGCTGGTTGTCCGCAAGGTAAAGAAGCAAACTCCGGAAGAGGAGCTGATTGCCCAAACCAAAACCAGCGTGCTGCGCGCCGCTTGGGACGGTTATATTGCCCAGCCGAAAAGCCCGCGCGCCTGCTCTGATTCCTTAAAAGAGCTGATAAATATGCGCGGTAAAGAAGAATTTAGCAAACTTCCGACTATTGACGCCGAAAAATATGACTTATCGCAAAGCAAGGTTTGGGAAGTTTGTCAGGAAATGCCTGTATTCAAAGAAATAGAGGGCGAACTGCAAAAGGCTTTGTCGCAAATCCATTTTCCGGCGGACAAGCTGAATGACTTAACCTATCAGGATGCGGCTTGGCTGGTTAACGCCTACCATACTCCGGACGCTCAAGAAGTTAAAGAAAGACAAGAAAACGGACTTAGCGACATCAACGGATTTATGCTGCAATCCAGCGGCAAGAAAAACTATTACAAAAGCTTTGTGAAAAAACATGAGCAAGATTTGCGTGCGCTTTTGGCTAAGCAAGACTATGACAAAGAATTTATAAATGACGCCGTTAAAAAAATGAAAGCCGGCAAAACAGTAACCGATAAAGACGGCAACGAACTGTTTAACGCTCACCACAACTTTCCGATTAACGACCCGAACTATTTTGAGCAAACCCATCCTAAATTGAACTGGACGGACATGAACGGTTACGATAACATCGTTACTATGGATAAAGATGTTCATAAGTCTCTGCACAGCACCGAAAACAATGTAACCGGCAACGGCTATATTTCTGAGGACGCCGGCGAATCTAACCGCACTATCTTTACTGACAGCAAAACCGGCGAGCAGTTTTATTATCTGATTCAGGTGGATGACGGAATTAAGGCGGTAACCGGTTTTAATAATGAAATCATTTATGATAAAGATTATCTGCAGAGCCATATTTTTGAAAACGGCGTAATTGTTTCCATGGATGCCAGCAGCCGCGAAATTCGGAAAGCCGAGCAGGAACAGGCCGAAAAAATGTCAGAATATCAAAAAGCCCTGCAGCACGCTAAAGAACGCAAAGCCGATTTGGAAAACCGAAAATCCGATAGTTTCAAAAGCGTAAAACCAGACGTTTCAGAAAAATCGGCTGAGAAAAATCCGAAAAAAGAACGCGGCATGGGACGCCCTAACTACAAAGGCTTAGGCAATCACGGCGCCGCCTCTCCGCTGAGCAGCCGCCGCGGACGTTCTAAATAATTTTTTCGGCAGGGTATTTGCATTTAGCCTTTCCGCTTCCTATATCTTTTTATAGATAAAGGAGTGTGAAAAAATATGAATATGGAAAAACTTACAGACCGCAGCCAAGGGTTCTTGCAAAGCGCCCAAAGCTTGGCTTTGCGCAGCAACAACCAATTTATTACTCCGGCTCACTTGCTGAAAGTTATGCTGGATGATAAAAACGGCGTTGCCTCAAACCTGCTGAGCCAAGCCGGGGCTAATCCGGATTTGCTGCGGGAAGAAGTAGCTGAGGAACTCAATAAATTGCCGCAGGTAGAGGGGCAGAATGTTGAAGTTTCCTGCTCTAAAGATTTTTTAAAAATGCTGGACACGGCCGAGCAAATCGCCGAAAAAGCCAAAGACAGCTATGTAACGGTTGAACGTTTGCTGCAAGCGCTTTTAATGCAGAAAAATTACGGCGTTGATGTGCATAAGCTTAATGAAGCCATCAACAATATGCGCCAAGGACGCACCGCAGATTCCGCTTCTGCCGAAGACAGTTTTGACGCTTTAAAGAAATATGCCATTGACTTTACGCAGCTGGCAGCGCAGGGCAAGCTGGATCCGGTAATCGGGCGTGATGAAGAAATCCGCCGCACGATTCAGGTATTGTCGCGCCGCACCAAAAACAACCCGATTTTAATCGGCGAGCCTGGTGTTGGTAAAACCGCCATTGTAGAGGGTTTGGCTCAGCGTATCATCAACGGCGACGTGCCTGACAGTTTGGCGCACAAACGCCTGATGTCTCTGGATATGGGCGCGCTGATTGCCGGCGCTAAATTCCGCGGCGAGTTTGAAGAGCGTCTGAAAGCCGTCCTAAAAGAAGTTTCGGCCGCCGAAGGACAAGTCATTTTGTTTATTGATGAAATGCACACCGTGGTCGGCGCCGGAGCCAGCGAGGGTTCTATGGATGCTTCAAACCTGCTTAAACCGGCTTTGGCGCGCGGCGAGCTGCATTGCATCGGCGCCACTACGCTGAAAGAATACCAGAAATACATTGAAAAAGACGCCGCTTTTGCCCGCCGTTTTCAGCCGGTGTATGTCGGCGAAACGCATGTTGAAGAAACGATTTCAATTCTGCGCGGCATTAAAGAAAAATATGAACTGCATCACGGCGTGCGTATTTCCGACGCGGCTTTGGTGGCAGCTGCAACCATGTCTGACCGCTATATTACCGACCGTTTTCTGCCGGATAAAGCCATAGATTTGGTTGATGAAGCCGCCAGCAAGCTCAAAATGGCTTTGGACTCCAAACCGGAAGAGCTGGACGAGATTGACCGTAAGCTGATTCAATACAAAATTGAGCGCGAAGCCCTGAAAAAGGAAACTGACGACAATTCTAAAGAGCGTCTGGCTAAACTGGAACAGGAAATCGCCGTTTTGGAAAAAGAATCGGCCGAAAAATCCGAAGCTTGGAAAGCCCGCAAAAGCTCCAGCATGGAAGCCAACCGCCTGCGCGAGCGTTTGGATCAAGCCCGCATAGAAGCCGACAAAGCCCTGCGCGCCGGTTTATATGAAAAAGCCGGTGAGCTGCAATATAAGGAAATTCCGGACTTGGAACGCAAGCTGAAAGAACTGAGCGCCTATAACCAAACTCAGCAAACTGTGGAAACCGTTACGCCGGATATGATTGCCTCGGTGGTTTCTAAATGGACAGGTATTCCGGTAGATAAACTGGTTGGCAGCGAGCGCGAAAAACTGCTGAATCTGGAAAAGAATCTGGCTCTGCGCGTCGTCGGGCAAGACAAGGCATTGACGGCAGTTGCCAATGCGGTGCGCCGTTCCCGTTCCGGCTTAAAAGACCCGAACCGTCCGATTGGCTCGTTTTTGTTCCTTGGTCCGACCGGTGTCGGCAAAACCGAACTGGCAAAGGCTTTGGCTGAGTTTCTGTTTGATGAAGAAGCCGCTTACGTGCGTATAGATATGTCTGAGTATATGGAAAAGCATTCGGTCGCCCGTTTAATCGGTGCGCCTCCGGGATATGTGGGCTATGACGAGGGCGGTGTTTTGACCGAAGCCGTCCGCCGCCGTCCATATCAGGTTATTTTGTTTGATGAGGTGGAAAAAGCGCATCCGGATGTGTTTAACCTGCTGCTGCAAGTGCTGGACGAGGGTCATTTGACTGACGGTAAAGGCCGCACGGTGGACTTTAAGAACACGTTTATTATTTTGACTTCTAATCTGGTTACCGGAGGCGAAGGCGATTTAATGACTAAGTTAAAGAGTTTCTTCAAGCCGGAATTTTTGAACCGTCTGGATGAAATTATAACCTTTAACCCATTGCGCAAAGAGGATATCCGCAAAATTGTGGATATTCAAATTGAACGCCTGCAAAAACGCCTGAACGACCGCCATATCAGCTTGCAGCTGGATGACAAAGCCAAAGACTGGCTGGCCGACAACGGCTACAATGAAGAGTTCGGCGCCCGTCCGCTGAAACGCTTGATTGTGCAGGAAGTGGAAAATCCGCTTTCAGTCCTGCTGCTTGACGGTGCGGTGCCGGATAACTCAACGGTTTCGGTTACTGCCGGCGCTAACGGTTTGGAACTGAAACCGGAAACAAAACACTAAATCTGCTTTGGCTTATTAACCGCAGCCTGCCTGAGAAAATCAGGCAGGCTGTATTTTTATCCACGCCGCCCTCCCCGATTATTGACTTTTTACGCTTTTTCGGCTATTGCTGAGATAAGTTTTTAAGGAGAACAAATGGTAAAATTTATCTCAGCGCCGGAAGCTGCGCAGTTTTTCAAAAACAATCAAAGCGTTATGATCGGCGGATTTCTGAAATGCGGTTCGCCGACCGCGGTTATTGATGAGCTGCTGAAAACTCCGGTTTGCGATTTAACCTTAATCGGCAACGACACTTCTATGCCGGATTCCGACCGCGGAAAACTGGTTTCGGCGCATAAAATCAAAAAAGCGATTGTTTCGCATATCGGCACCAATCCCGAAACCGTGGCGCAGATGAACGCCGGAACCATGGAAGTTGAGCTTGCTCCGCAAGGCTCGCTGGCTGAACGCATCCGCGCCGCCGGAGCCGGACTGGGCGGAGTTCTGACCCCTACCGGAATAGGCACCGATGTGGCTAAAGGCAAGCAAATTATCAATGTAGACGGCAAAGATTATATTTTAGAAAAACCGCTGCGCGCAAATATTGCCCTGATTTACGCCACCAACGCCGACAAGTTCGGCAACCTTTCCTATTTTGGCTCCACCCGCAATTTTAATGTGGTTATGGCCAGCGCCGCCGACATTGTGATTGCCGAGGTTGACTATCTGCATAACGAGCCGCTTGACCCTAACAACGTGATTGTTCCGGGGATTATGGTGGATTATATTGTGGCAAAGGAAAATGTGAAATGACGCTGACAAAAGATGAAATGCAGGAAGTAATCGCCAAACGCGTGGCGCAGGAATTTCATAACAATGATGTGATTACTTTGGGTATCGGCTTGCCGACAAAGGCCGTGACCTATTTGCCGGACGATGTGGAAGTGATTGTGCAATCGGAAAACGGCGTGCTGGGCGTCGGCACTTATCCGCATGAATCTGTCAAAGACGAGCGCATTACCAACGCCGGCGGCGTCGGCGTTACCATCAACCCGGGCGGCTGCTTTATTGACAGTCTGACTTCTTTCGGGCTGATGCGCGGCGGACACATAGATATTACGGTTTTAGGCGCTTTGCAGGTAGACCAAGAGGGCAACCTCGCCAACTGGTGTATTCCCGGAAAATTTACCCCCGGAATGGGCGGCGCCATGGACTTGGTAGTCGGTACTAAAAAGCTGATTATCGCTATGGAGCATACTTCTAAGGGTATGCCGAAAATCTTAAAAAAATGCACCCTGCCCCTGACGGCTGCGCATAAAGTAAACCTTATCATCACGGAAAAAGGCGTGTTTGAAGTAACTCCGCAAGGCTTGCTGTTGCGCGAAATCAGCCCTTATTCCTCGCTGGAAGACATCAAAAACACAACAGAGGCAGATTTTACTTTGGCGCTGAATAAAGTCAACAAATCGGCAAATTAAAAATAAAACACCAAAGCGCAGTAACTATGCTTGGCACAAACCGAACAAGCCTCCTGCGCCTCTGCCGGCGTTACGTCTTTAAGGCATTTTTTACCGCCTCCGCAATATGAACTGCCATAAAAATTATAGTTAGCGCCGTACATCCAAACATTTAGCATTATAGAATGCAAAGGCACGGCTATATTATTGATTATTTCCGCACAGACTTTTGAGGGAAAACTGCCAGCTGTTATCAGGCTGCCTTTATCATTAAAACTATATCCTCCTAAATAAAAATCTATAGTCATGGTTCCGTCATAATCATCGTCATGATGATTAAACACCCTTATTGTATAACCGTTATCATCAATAAAATCATTTTTATCATCTCTATGCCAACTGCTGGGGATCACGCCAAGAGCTTCCAGCACATTAGATAAAGCAACGTCGTTTTGAGTTCTATATTTTCTAAAATCATCAATATGTTCTAATATTCCATAAACCAGCATAGAATATTCAGCCATTACTTTATTAAGCTTATACTTTTCCATGGCTTTGCTATAACCGGCAATCCCGCCGACGGTTAATATAGCAACGATAGCTAATACGCCGAGTATTTCTATCATGGAACGTCCAGCGCTGCAGACGTCATTGCGAGCGGAGCGAAGCAATCCATAACCCTCGCCCCGTGAGGGAGAGGG
>CAVKTH010000028.1:0-20955 GCA_963659495.1 Bacteroidaceae bacterium
CCGACGCCAAGGCGTCACCCTCTCCCGCACGGGGCGAGGGTTATAGATTGCTTCGCTCCGCTCGCAATGACGCAGAAAGAACCAACATCACATTTAAGGGGTTGGATGTCGTGCGTCAATACGCCGCACTTTTGGAGCGACGTGTACAAACTGGTACACGAGCGAGAAAAGCGCTAGCAGTGACCCGACAGGCAAACCCGCTAGGTCGGTCAATGATAGAAATGCTGGGCGTGCTGGCGATTATTGCCGTATTAAGCGTGGGCGGAATTGCCGGCTATTCCAAGGCCATGGAAGAATATAAACTGGATAAAGCCTTAGGAGAATATTCCGGCATTGTTTACGGCTTATTAGAACATCAGGACAGCATCAAAAAATCTCAGCCTGACCAGCATACCGGCATCGTTGACATAATGCTGGCCATTAACTTGATTCCAAACAGCTGGACTAAATTTAACAGCATGGGCTTGCACGACGCTTACGGCAATGAAATTTATTTTTACACACTTGTGCCGGACGGTTCTAAAAAGATTTACTTTGATTTATATTTAGGCGGCAAAACCACTAATTCCGATAACAAAACCGTATCTGCAAATTTTTCAGAAAAACTATGCGTCAAACTTTTAGACACCTTAGCCAAGCCGCTTCATCATGCTATTGACCGCGCCGGAATCAGCAGCTGGAACGGGGAAAACAGCACCGGATTTGCCGGAGACAGCACCTGCAGCGCTGGCAAAAAATGCTTAGCCGATGCTACTTTGAGCGACTTTTTAAATGCCTGCAGGCTCTGCGATAAGGCTAACACCTACTGCAACTTTGCATTTTGGTTTTAGCCTGCCTAAGCAAGCGCCCCTCCGCAGCAGATTCTTGCGGAGGGGACGTCAAAATGAGTTACAGCAAAGAAGACGGCAAGCGGCTTAATTCTTCATGTTCATAGGCTGCAATATACTCTTTGAGTTTAGCCTTATTTTCTTCTGACCAGCCCATAAGATAATTTTTGCCTATAAAAATCAACGGCATGCCGATATTTCCGCGCAAATCGTGCTGACGGGCATATTGCTCCAGCAACCGGCGGTTTTCGCTCTCTTGAATATCCAATACAGTAAATTTGATATCCGGATATTCTTTTATCAGACTGTCTTTTAAATCTTGCTTTAAGGCCTCGCAAAAATGGCAGGGCTGCGAAAAGATAACCACTTCTTTTTGCATATTGGCAAAAAGATTGCCGCTAAGCAAAACAGACAGCACAAGCAAACACAACAGTTTTTTCATGGCGTTCTCCTTACTCAATGCAGCAGTCAACAGCTTTGCGGACAAAGTTCTTCATTTTGCCGAGAGGCGACGGTTCTGCTGCTGTAGCGTTTTCCGCCGGTTCTTTGATTTCTTCTTTAGAAAATTCGGCGGCTTTGGCGGTTATTTTTTTGACTTCTTCCAAATCCGGCTCTATCCATTTCAGGTCTTTAGTTTCCATCATCCCCATATTCAAGCCCCAAAACAGGCAGTACATGTCATAGGCGGTGTTAAACATTTTATAGGCTTCTTCATCGTGGCCTAAAGTCTGCTGCTTGGTGCCGACTTCCATCAGGCGCATAGAGGTAGCCAGCAAGTGCTTTGACATGCACCAAACTTCGCCCTCGTAGCTCGGAATAATTTTCTGCAGCAGGTTCTTGCGGGTTTCGCGGATGTCTTTTATTAAGTCATAATAAGAAGTCTTGCCGGTTTTTGCCCCCGAAAACACCAGATGCTCTTCAATAGAAATCAGGTTCATAATGGCAATGCTGAGGTCTTGGTCTGACGACAAATCCTTAGGGTTTACCTTTTTGCTTGCGTCAATTCTTTCTACAAATTCTTTTACGTTTTCTGCTTTTTTCATGGTTTTTACTCCTTTTTACAGCGGATAATAGGTTAAAACAAGACTAGCCGACAGCAGCAGCGCCACCGGCAGCACAACTTTTTCAAATGGAAAATGCGCATGATTATGGTTGCGGGCTTTCATAAACTGGTAAAATTTCTGCGAATAAATATAAATAAGCGCCCCGAGAATCGCAGCAAACAGAAAGCTGTCCAGATAAAATATGCCGATAATTTTAGGCAGATAATTCAGCTCGCCCATATAGATAAAGCCGACCGAACTTAAAGACAGCAGCATTAAAACCGCGTCTCTGCCCGCAAAATGCCAATTCTTTTTATCAAACCACAAAATCAGCCAATAGCCGAGCAAAGCAAACATTGCTCCCGCCCAAAGCCCGACAATTTCGTCGCTGATACCCAAAGCGCGGGCGATTTCCAAAGAAGCGCCGATAGCCACCGTGCAGACCATGCAGGCCGGATTGGCAAACGCAGCTCTGGCGCCACCGGCAAAGATTGCCATTAAAATTAAAAATAGTTTCATTTTCATCCTCCTGTATATTTATTTTATAATACATATTATAAATACTATATATTAAATATGTCAAGTATTATTTTTAATATATTTCAGGCGACAAAAAACACCAATCATCTTTTTAAGGATGAAAGGTGTTTTTTCTATTAGCCATACGTTTCCGTGTAATCCCCATCGTCGTCGCTGCGTCCGTCACAACCTGCTAACTTGCAAATAGCGCAAACAGGGTCAATAAGAACCGTACCGATAGCTCCCACAAAAATTCCCCAAGCTCGTCCGCATGCAGACATATCAGATTTTGGAGAAACAGACTCTTTCAAGAGTTGAAAACAATAGAAAGCCATAATGCTAAGTATTTAAGTGAAACAAAAAAATTAAAATCACACAATTATAAAAAATACAGATTTATTATAAGAAAATTTACTTTATCCGTCAATACTTAAACAAAAAATATAAGGAGAAAATAATGAGAAAATTGACTATATTGTTTGCCGCAGCGCTGCTGTGTGGATGTAATAATACTTTAACTCTTACTCAAGAGGAGAGCGGCAAAACCGTCACCCTCTCCGCCGGCGAAACCGCTGCCATACAGCTGCCCGAAAATCCGACAACCGGATATAGCTGGGAGTTTTTTCCGGAGCCGGAAAATCAGAATGTTATCGGCAATATAAAAGAAGAATATACGCAAGATAAAGCCGAATCGGGTATGGTTGGAGTCGGCGGCACTAAAACCTATAGCTTTGTTGCCAAGCAAAGCGGAAATGTAACAATCAAAGGCTATTATTACCGCCCTTGGGAAAATAAAGACACCGGCAGCGCCGCAACCGTCAGCTATAAAATTGAGGTTCATTAAATTTTATTAAAAAACTTGACAAAAATTGTGAAATACGCTATCTTTACAGCAAATATTTTTTATTATGTTTAATTATTTAACACCTTTTAAATATGGGAAAGAATAATAATTCCGTATCGCTGGCAGAGGGAATCTGTTGGGCGATTGCTGCGGTGCTGTGTTTTATAAACTATGCTTATTGGGGAATAGGAATAGTTTTGGGTATCGTTGTTATTATCTTATTGATATATGGTTTTGCACGAATGCTGGCTGAAGATGATGAGTCATTCAGAAAATTTTATTCGGAAAATTTACATATTCTGGATTTAATTTTTTCATTGTATGGCTTCGCCTTGGCTTCATATATAACAAGCAATTGCCTTTATGGCATTCTGTTTATACCAGCATATGCCTGTATAGCAGCTTTGTTAAAAAATCGCAAAAGACTTGTTTTTATCGGCTGGACATTCGGTATTGCAATTGCAGCATGCGTATTCGTAAGTTTTGGCGGACGGACATATGGCTGTAATGCAATAAAGCATAAATATGCAGACTATTTAGCAGAACAAGAATACCTAAAGAAAAAGGTTGATTCCGCTGATATGGCAAAATTGAGTAATCCGTATTTGTTTTATCATAATATAGATTCTTTGACAAAAGCTACTCTTGCCAAACGTTATAAAATATGCGCAAAAACAGACAGTCTGAAAAAAGAATTGACCAAAGAGAAAACAACAGAAACCTTGGTTGTTGATTTTCCTAAGTTTCTGCGGATTAAACGTATTTGGCTAAACAGCGACACTCAGCCTTGGACATATTGGAGCTATACTTATGTTTATCTGCATAGTCATTTTAGCAGATATTCCGGCAGAGCTTCTTTGAAAATGAGCGGCAGCGCCAAAGGGGTCGGAGAAAATCGCTTAGATTATATCAACGTGGTTTTGTCTGATAATTCTTTTCATCAGCTGAAAATCAAAGATTCGTATGAATGGCTGGTGGCAAAAGAAGGCGAGCTTGTAGAAGCTGACGGCAGCAAACTTGTTCCACTATTTAAAAAGTAATGAATTATGAAGAAGTTTTTAATTATTTTAGCTATTTTTGTCGGTACATTAGGTGCTTGTTTTGTATTTACGCAATATTTTTCTGTACGGCAGTCCTATATGCAGCAGATTCCGTTAAAACTTGACAATAAGGCTGTTTTTTATCTGGGACATAGTTTTGAATGCTTTATAGAAGATGAGTGCTTTCCTGCATGGTATTATAGAAATAAATATACAGGAAACATGAGCGGATATAACTCTAGTCTAGATGATTTAGTTTATTATCAGAAAGAGCAAAAAGATATTGAACAGCAGCTTAAAACGTACCGAGAGTGCAAAAAAAAGCTTGCCGGTTCAAAGCCTAAAGTTGAAACTTTACGGGTTATGCGCACTGCGTCATCTTTTGTGATGAACAGTCCTGCTTATTTTAACCGTGATATCAGCAATAACACGATTAAAGAATACGGACGAGGAGCTGATGAAGAAGATATTTATGTGCTTTATCTGAGCGACGGGAAAGTTCTCAAATCCAGTCCGCGCGACAAACCGCAATGGCTGGGAACCAAAACCGGAGAAAAAGTGCGTAAAGTTACTTCATGCGAAGCTGTTTTACATGACAACACTTACAAAGTTGACACTATCGTCAGATACAGTCCTTTGTATGAATAAGCAAAAAATCCACTCTTCAGAGTGGATTTTTTTGTTTCGGCATTGTGAACTTTGACATATCAAAGCCCTCATGCTGCAGCAATATTACTTTTTTATCCACTCCGCCGTCATATCCGGTTAAATTGCCGTTAGCGCCGATAACGCGGTGACAAGGGATTATAATGCAAATCGGGTTATGTCCGACCGCGCCGCCCACAGCCTGCGCCGACATTCGGGCTTTGCCGCATTCCCGAGCAACTTGTTTAGCTATATCTCCATAGGTTAAATATTTGCCGTAAGGAATAGTCAGCAAAATTCTCCACACTTTTTGCTGAAACTCGCTGCCCTGCGGCTTAAGCTGCAATCCATTCAGGCTTGGATTTTTGCCCTGCCAATAATCATTTAACCATTGTTTAGTCTGCATGAATATCGGTAGATTTTCTGCTTGCACCCAATCAGCGGCAATATGATTATAGCGCTGTGTGTTCATCTGCAAACCGGTCAGATTTTGCCCATCGCTTATCATCAGCAGCCGTCCGACTGGCGAATCGTTATAGAAAGCATAAAACATTGCTCTTTTCTCCTATTGCTCCAACATAGCAGTTGCAAAAATAAACTGTCAAGTTTATAACTGCGACTTATGAGAAACAAAGTTTTGATATACGAAGATTATGGCTGCGCTGATATCAGCGTGCTGGCAAAAGAGCTGAGGGCTTATTTTGAGCCGCGCGGCTGCAAGGTGGAATTTACGGATGCTAATGAAATTATCAGCCGCAACAGCCTCAATCAAGAAGTTTTGACCTTTTTTATCCCCGGCGGCGCCAGTACGCCGTATCGTCACAAACTGGAGGTTTTGGGCAATGCAAAAATCCGTGACTATGTCCGGCAGGGCGGTGTCTATTATGGAATCTGCGCCGGTGCTTACTATGCCTGCAAACAAACTGAATTTGAAAAAGATTTGCCGGAATCCCGAATTATAGCCGAATATAAATTAGATTTGCTCAACGCCAAAGCCATAGGCTCCTTATACAAAGAGCTTAATATAGAGCCGTTTACCAAAAATCCGGCTTCTTCTACCGCCGTGGAATTGCTTGATGAAAACGGCGCCACTGTTGTTGTTCATTATCACGGAGGTCCGTATTTTGAGCTGAATAATCCGGAAAGCGCAGAAATTTTAGCCCGTTATAATTTAGCCGGCTTCAAGCCGGCTGTGGTTCTGCAGCCTTACGGCAAAGGCAAAGTAATTCTTTCCGGCGTGCATTACGAGGACAGCGGCGAAATGCTGGCTAAAGCGTCATCCGACCTGCAGAAAACCTCGCAGATTCTGAGCCAAAATGAATCCGCCCGCCAAGCCTTTTTTAATAAGCTGATGAAACTCAGCGGCAGATAAGTGAAAACGAGTCTCCAACCTAGTCAATAAATTTGCCTTATTATTAATTGCGAGAAGATTCTTGGGATAAACCCAAGAATGACTGGTGCTGGAGACGAGGGTTTAGTGTCTTTTCCGTCTCCACTCACAGCGTCATTCTTCGCCGGTACTCCCTGCCGGAAGTCCCATGGCGGAGAATCCATAACGTCATTGCGCATGCAATGTCAATGTTTAATAATACCCCTCACTCGGCGCTAAAGCGCCACTCTCTCCCTCAAGGGGCGAGAGAAGAAAGAAGCGTTGCCGCTGGCAACAAAGTTATGGATACTCGTCTGCCACAGCCTGCGGGGTGTGGCGACAAGTATGACGTTTCATGTTTGGGCTATAAAAAATGCCGGCTGCTATTTTCCAGCAACCGGCACAGCCTCTCAGAGGCTCGGATAATGAGGCTAATACGCATTAACTTTTTTTCGCAGCATACAAAATACCGGTCTCAACTTAATGAAACCGGTACCAGCTTGCAGAGGCTTGGATAGCGTGTGTAGATGCGACGGGATTTTTAAGTATAAAAATACCGGCTGCTATTTTCCAGCAACCGGCACAGCCTCTCAGAGGCTCGGATAATGAGGCTAATACGCATTAACTTTTTTTCGCAGCATACAAAATACCGGTCTCAACTTAATGAAACCGGTACCAGCTTGCAGAGGCTTGGATAGCGTGTGTAGATGCGACGGGATTTTTAAGTATAAAAATACCGGCTGCTATTTTCCAGCAACCGGCACAGCCTCTCAGAGGCTCGGATAATGAGGCTAATACGCATTAACTTTTTTTCGCAGTATACAAAATACCAGTCTCAATTTAATGAAAACGGCACAGCCTCTCAGAGGCTTGGATAATGAGCTTAATGCGAAGTAAGATTTTTTCGCAGTGTACAAACTAGTACATAAGAAAAAATCTTACCAGCAGAAAGCCATTAGACAAGCCTCCTTTATTCACGACCGCCGAGAGTCATAAAACGTCTGCTCTTTCCGCGAACCTTGCCATTGTTAACATCCAAGTTGCCGTCTGTAGCGCCTTCGTTGATAACCACTTTACGAGCTGCAGGCTGAGTATTTACAACCTCTTCGCTGACATGAACAGCTTTTTTAGCCGGAGTCTCATTAGTAACAACCTCTTCTACATTAACCGGATTCTTTTCCGGTTCCGGAGTTGGAACAACTACAGGCTCTGCCTCAACTACCGGTTTAGGAGCTGCCGGCTGGCGATGAGCCGCAACTTTGCGGATTGCGCGCTTCCAAGCGTTTTGATAGTCTTCGCCGCATTCAACACGTCCGCCGATATAACGGTTGTTGGTTACGCCGATTTCCGCTCCCGGTCCCATATAACGTCCGGTTTTAGCGTCAACATAATCCAGAGCTTTGCCCATTTCTGCTGCCGAAACTTTGAATTTTTCGCCGCAGTTCAGCATAGCGTTCATATCGCGCATAACTTTGGTTAAGTCTTTATCGCCGTACATCGGCAAACCGTCCTTATCCAATTTTGTTACCAAAAATCCTTTGGCGCCGTTGGTAACGCGTTCAGTATTTTCAATCAATTTCATATACTTATACAAGAACTGCTCTTTAGTCATATTGCCAAAGTAGTCCGGATTTGCTTTCATGGCGTTATCCAAATTCTGATACATTTTATCCCAAGCCTCATTGGAAGAAACATTTTCCTTGCCGAACAAAGCAGAGTGATTTTCATAAATACCAGTCAATTTTTGGTGCATTTCATTCCAATGCTTTTCGCTGATGCCCATAGAAGCGTCATAAGCAGCCGGAGCTGTTACCTCAGGTGCATCAATCTCTGCAGCATTGACGGCTTTAGCAGCGCCGCCGTTTGGAGTCTGCTCTGCAGCTGCAGTCTTAGCAACAGCGGCAGAATCCGCGGCAACTTTTGTAGAATCGGCAGCTGACGGTTCATCTTTATGGAACCAGTTTTTAACTTTATTCATTACTCCGCCGGAATTTTCAGCCGCATTTGCTTCTACGGCATGGCTTGCCGCCCATAAGTTGCCGGCCAAGGCAATAACGCTGCCTAAACCCAAACCGAATTTAGCCTGTCTTAATTTAGCTCTGTTTTCAGCAGACGGATCGGCTTTGAAATCTTTCTTAACATCGCGGTAGTTTAAAGCCTGACTTGTTACAGAACCGGCAGAACGAACAACCGAGGAAGCAACTTTAGCGGTCATATAACCGGCTTTGTCGGCAACCCAGCCGGAAGCTGCGCCCATTCCGGCAACCAAACCGGCTCCGGCAACACCGAATAAAGTACCTGTATAAGCTCTGTTTTTGTATTTTTTATATTCTTTTTCATCGCCTTTGATTGCGGCAAAAGCTTTCTTTAAGCCTTTAAAGCCTGTCCACTCACTGGCATCCTTGCCGGCTTTTTTAGCCTCGCGGATAGCTTTGGTTTTCTTTTCTACCAACGGCCATGTCCAAGAACCGGCTGCAGTATACAAAGCATATCCGGCAACTGCCGGCAGAGCCAAACCGGTTCCGGCAGCGGCAGTAACGGCTATAGTTGCGGCAGCATCTGTAATTAGACGTGTTTTGTTGTTTTTAATATGTTCAACCGCAGCCTGCTTAACTTCATAAGCCTTGCCGAACAAGTTTTTCATCTTGCTGTCATAGGATTCGCGGCGCTTGCTGAATACGGAAGCGGCTTTTTTAAATCCTTTCTGCAGCCAGCGATGTGCATAAGAAGCCATTTTTTTGGAAGTTTCAACGGCATTATGCAGGAAGTAATCAGCTTTTATTTTGGCTTTTCCGCCGTTTCCAAACAGATTATTCAAAGCTTTTTCAGCTTTATCGGCCTGAGCTTTAACATATTTAGCATAGTCTTTGCTTTCCGGATTAACCTGTTTTTCAGTCGGAGTCTCCATAGCGCTGCCGGCCACGCCTGTAGCCACGCCGATAGCCCAAAAGTCTTTAATATCGCGGTTTAAAGTCTGGCGTTTTTCTTCTTCTTTTTTCATAAAGAAATTTACATCGCCGGCGCGCAGCATAACAGCCTGCTGCTTTGCGCTTTCCAACAGCGAATCCCAATATTTCTGCGCTTCATCGGCACTCAGAGATTGACCGGAGTCGTCAACCACTTCAACCTTTTCTTTTATATCGGCAATTTCATCGGCGTTGTCTTTGTCATCCAAAAACGAATCCGCCATATCGCTGATTTTTTTGGTATTGCGCAGAACAGCGTCTTCATCTGTCATATCCAGATGATTTTCTTTATCATAAACTTCTTGTTCGTCCTGCACCTGAGCCTGAACTTCTTTATCATCTTTAACCAGCTTTACAGCCTCATCAAAACGGGCATCGTATTCTTCATCAGCCACAGCCTGTTGAATATAAGCTTTGGCGCGCGCTTTTTTGATTTTATCCTGAGACTGCTCGTCTTTAAACGGAACCAGCAAGCTGTTTTGAGCATCATGCTCTTTCAGATATGCGACAGCTTCATCAAACTTATCGCCGAACTCATTTGTTTCCGTAATAATGCGAACTGCTTCATCAACAGACATTTCATTAGCCATTGTCATTAACTCCTTTTTGACACATTAACTCAACTTATACGGCGACTATACACCATTTTACCTTTGATTGCAATAACTTTTTTGTCAAAAAATGTAAAAAAATACCAAATAAATCTGCTATATAACAAACATAGTCCGCTAAAATTTGACAAATAGCAGCAATATTGTCAAATCTTTTACAAAAAAGCGCTTGCGTTTGCCGCGTTCATAGATTAAAGATGAAAAAAAATATATAAAAAACGAGGACGCAATGAAAGTAGATATTTTTGATTTTGAACTGGATAAAGACCTGATTGCCAAAAAGCCTGCCGATCCGCGCGACAGCTCGCGCCTTTTGGATTTGTCGGAAGAAAACGAAATGCACGACCGCCGTTTTTATGACCTGCCGAAAATTCTGCGGCCGGACGATGTTCTTGTTTTTAACGACACCAAGGTCATTCCGGCGCGCCTTTACGGCCAGCGCGGCGAAGCTCTGGTTGAGGTCACGCTGTATCATCCGGACGACGGCATCAGCTGGTGGTCTTTTATTAAAAATGCTAAAAGGCTCCACACCGGCGATATCGTTCATTTTTATACAGCTGATATTCCGGCCGAAAAATCCGATTTCAGCGCCGAAGTTTTGCAAAAAGACGACGAAGACGGCGTAAAGATTCGCTTTACCTGCTCCGCCGACGAGCTGGGCAAAAAACTTGAACAATACGGCTCTATGCCGCTGCCTCCGTACATCAAGCGCGACAAGCCTTTAGCCGGTTTATGGAATCCCTACAACGACAAAGAAGACTATCAGACTGTGTATGCCAAGCATGAGGGCGCCGTAGCTGCTCCCACCGCCGGTTTGCACTTTACCGACCGCCTGCTTAAAGAAATTGACGATATGGGCGTAAAACGCGTGTTTTTAACCCTGCATGTCGGAGCCGGCACTTTTTTGCCGGTTAAAACCGAAGATACGGAAAACCACAAAATGCACGCTGAGTTCGGAGTTATCACTCCGGAAGCCTGCCAAATCATCAATGACGCCAAAAAACAAGGCCGCCGCATTATCGCAGTCGGCACCACCTCGGTGCGCCTTTTGGAAAGCGCTGCCGATAACTCCGGTATTTTGCATCCGTTCTGCGGAGAAACAAACATTTTCATCACTCCTGGCTACAAGTTTAAAATCATTGATATGATTATCACAAACTTCCACCTGCCGAAATCAACCCTGTTCATGCTGATTTGCGCCATTGCCGGAACCGAAAGAATGAAAGCCGCCTATGCGCATGCGATTGCCGAAAAATATCGTTTTTATTCTTACGGCGACAGCTCTATTTTGAAATGTATAAATAAAATTTAAACTCTTTTGTTTTATACTGCCGGATAATGGAGGAAAAAGTGACAGAATCCGCGTCCGGCAGTTTAAAATATGTGATGTCTACAATCAAAAGCTCTTTTTTTCCGGCCTTATTGTTTGCCGCCGGATTAGTCATGTTCTTTGCCCAAAATCCTTATGAACACGAAACTTCTTTTTCTTTTCACATTGCTTTTTATTCAGTTGCTGCTGTCGGTTTAATCTTATTGGTGCTGGTTAACCGCTCTAAACCGTTTTTCAGTTTTATGCTGGGCAGCCTGTGCTATGTTTTTCTCAATCTCTGCAAAAACAAATACGGCAGCGAATATCAGAGCAGCGCCGAATATCTATGGCTTTGCTTTGCTTTGCCGCTGAACCTGCTGCTGTTCTATTTTTTGGAGCCGCGCAAACTGCAGAGCCGCCGCGGCTTTTGGCTCACGATATTTTTATTAGCCCAGCTGGCCTTTATCCAGCATTTCGGCTTTATCGTCACTAAGCTGCCGTATTTAGATATAAATTTCGGCGCGCTGCCGCTGGAAGCCGCTATAGTTTGGCTTTTGGTGCTGGTGCCGCTGTCTATTGACATCAGCTTTAAAAACACGCTGGTAAACACCGGCTTGTTTTACGCAGACTGCTGCCTGTTTTTGGGGCTTATGTACTCTGACAGCGCTTCCGGCGTGACAACTTTCTTTTTAAGCTTTGCTTTGATTTTATTTTGGACCACGGTTTTTGATTTGTATCATCAATATAATTATGACGTGCTGGAAAATGTCGGCAGCTACAACGCCTATCTGTCGCACGCCAACAACAAATTTCCTTATAAATACACCATCGGGCTGTTCAGCATAGACAACCGCGACAAGCTGCTGAAAGTTATCGGCGAACACAAAATGCAGGAGCTGGAGCAAATGCTGGTTAAACGCATCTGCGAATTTCCGTACGGTATTACCATATACCGCTATATTGTGCCGTCGGAGCTGATTATGGTTTTCCAAAATGAAGACGCTAAACACACCATGGAATACGCCGAAAACATCCGCCATGTTATCGCCGCCGCCGATTTTGTCTTTACCAACGGCAAAAACCTGAAAATCACTATTTCTATCAGCGTTTCCGAGAAAACCCGCCTTGACCTTAACGCCACCGATGTAACCGCCCGTGCGCATAATTCCCTGCAGAAAGCCTACCGCTTTAACTGCAATATTGTCACTAAGGCTTAATCTTTCTGCTGCTTTGCCGTGATAAGCAAATATATTCCGCCTAAAAACGCCGGAACCGAAAGCAGCTGTCCCATAGTCAAGCCGCCCCACAGAAAGCCCAGCTGAGCGTCCGGCTCCCTGAATTGTTCCAAAAGCGTCCTGAATACGGCATAGCCTAAAAGGAATGCGCCGGAAATAAAGCCTCTGCGCTCGCGGCACCATTTATTGCTCCACATCAAATTTAAGATTATAAACAGAGCTATACCCTCCAAACAAGCTTCATACAGCTGCGACGGATGACGCGGCAGATAGCCGCCGCGCGGAAAACGCACCGCCCAAGCCGCATCGGTAACCCGCCCCCACAGCTCATCATTTATAAAATTAGCCAAACGGCCTAAAAAAATACCGACCGGCACTACCGGCGCCGCCAAATCGGTTAAGCGCAGAAACGGAAATTTCAGCTTCCGCGCCGCCAAATACACCGCAATAATCACTCCGGCGATACCTCCGTGAAAAGACATGCCGCCATGCCATACTGCAAAAATTTCCAGCGGATTCTGCCAAAACTGCCCGTTGCTGTAAGCCAAGACATAGCCGAGCCGCCCGCCTAATATAATGCCGAGCGTCACATAAAAAACAATATCCTCCAAATTATTTTTAGTCAGCGGTATCTGATATTTCTGTATGCGTTTTGCCGCCAGCCACCAGCCGAACAAAATTCCCAATAAATACGCCAGCGAATACCAGCGCAGCGCAAACGGCCCAATCTGAAATATAATCGGAGAAATTTCCGGATATGCAAGTCCTGTCATAACAACCCTCTGTTTTTATTTATTGCTTAAAAGTATATTAACAAAAATCAGATAATCCACATCTAAAAATAATTATAAACATCAAAAAAAATTATCTTATTGATAAATCGCGATTTATTTTTTTATATTTTTTGCCCAAAACAAAAAAAGTGGAAAACTTGTGAAAGATAATTGTTTTTTTCTAAAATAATGTGCCATTTTGAAAATGAATTTTCACAAAGGAACCGGGATGCTGGCACAAAAATATAAATATAATCCATTGGACGACGTTGAGTGCATGTTTGCAAATCAAACCCACACCACAGAACGCCGCAACTCCAATGAAATTGTGGTGGAAGTTTCCGGCAAATGGGATAATATGCTGCTATTTTTCGCTTGGGAAGAAAACATGAACTGCCTGCACATTTCCTGCCTTTTGAATCTTGAACCGGCTAATGTGAATCTGCCCAGCATTTTTGAGCTTCTGGCTCTGCTGAACGAAGACCTTTGGGTCGGCTATTTTTCGTATTGGGAAGAAATGAAAATGCCGGTGTTCAAGCACTCGCTGTTTATAGACCCGGATGAATTTAACTTTAGCGGCAAGCTGCAGCAGGTTATCAATATCGCCCTGACTGAATGCGAGCGCGCTTATCCGATTTTCCACGCGGTACTCAAACAAAATATTGCTCCGCGCAAAGCTTTGCTGCCGCTTACTATAATGTAACTTTCTGCCACTTAATCCGACAGCGCGCCAATTCTGTGCTTTTATCCGATTCGCGGATAGAATGAAACGTCTCATCTGCTTTCTGTACGGTTAAAACTGCCACATCTTCGCCGTATACAGCGCTTTTTTTGAAATTTATTTCAATTTCTGCCGGATAATGCTGCTGTCTGAAATCTTTATCTGCGCATTCGCTCGCCCACAGCGGATATACAGCATTGTTGACATGGTTATTGATATCTATATCATCAAAGCGGACTTTAATTATATCTTCGCGTTCAAAATTCTCCGGCAAGGCGATTTTCATAAATTCCACCGGCAGCGCCCGCTCATTCAGCGGCTTATAGTCCGGAAAATATTTGCTGAGCGGCACCGGACGCAGGCGGGCTAAATCAATCAAAACCCATTGGCTGCTGACTTTGATAATCTCCGCGCCTTGCGCATCGTATATCACAAAATCGCGGACGGCTCCCCACAGCTTTGCTTCGGCCGGCCAAGTTTCTATTACAAAATGCTCATCCATTTTCGGCAGGCGGCTTATCTGCAAAAAATAATCCGTGCCGAACCAGGTCAGCCCGCGCTCAGAACATTTTTCCAGCCCGACGCCCAACGCATCGGCGCTGCCCATAGCTGCGTCCTGCAGCAGGTTCATCAAGGTAAGCAAGCGTAAAAAGCCATGGCAATCCGCTTCATAGCTTTTTACGATATATTTTTTTTTGTATTTAGAAACAATCATTTTCTTTTACTAAAACAAATTAGTCCCAGCGGCAAAACCGGCCAATTTATACTTTTCAAAACGATTTTCCAAACGTTTGGTATAGGCTTCGCCTTTTTCCGGATTTGCCGAATGATAGCGCTTGGCGGCTTTTTTCCAGCTTTGACCGTGGCGGCTGTACAGCGTACGCAAAAATTTTGCGCTGTATTTCACATTATTGGCCGGGTCAATCGCTTCATCAACCGAATTAAACGCTTCGCCATGATATTTTAAGTTAATCTGCATACATCCCACGTCTATGCTTTCTATGCCCTGCGCCTGAAATTTTTTAACCGCGCGCACCGCATCTTCGCGAGAAGCAAAATAGTAGCCTTTTCCTTTAACATTAACTGTCCACGGCCAAGCTACATATCTGTTTTGCAAATCATCCCACCTGCCGCTTTCTACAGCCGAGATAGTCTGCAGCAAATCAAATTTTACGCCGTATTCGTCGCCTGCCTTTTTAGCAGCCACAGAACAAAGAGCCCCGTCGTTAACCAGCTCTTTTGCCGGCAGCATGTCCGCGTCTCCGTTTGCATAAATCGCATTGCTGAACAGCACAAAAACGCCGACTAAAAAACAAAACTTATTAAACACGATAAGGTGTCATCCTCTAATGCTGATCTGCCGGCAGACGATATCCCGTCTTTTAAGAATTTCAATCATCTTTTGCAATTTAATGCAGCCAAACAAAGCAGCGTTAAACACTTTTAACCATTCCTTAAAAAGTATTAACGAACAATTAAACACGAGTCATATAGCACCTATTTTTTGAAAAATCCAGCAAAAAGAGTCGCTTAAGCCGAAAATTTAAAACTTGACACAGCTTAACTATTTGATTTTACTGATTTAAGTCATATTAGAACTGCCGGATTTTCCAGAACTTCAACATTCTGATTTATAAAACTTGAAATCTGCAAAAAAATATCTATAATATATAGCGTCAGCTTGCTGACTATGACACCAGAAGCCTTATGAAATAGGTACATTGGACCCGGGGGCAGTACCCGGCACCTCCACCAATTTTACGGGGGTGAACCAGGCTTGACAGTGTATAGTAAAGATATGTGTTGTGTTCGGTGAGATACCACCGTTATCGGTTCAAATTTAAATGAATGCAAATGATAATTTTGCACCGGTTGCTGTAGCTGCTTAAGGTTAAGGCAACAAACTTAAATTCTTCGGCCTTTGGTTAGGCCAAAGTGGGGACGGGGCCGCCCAGCAACAGAGAGGCCCTAAATTTTATTTTTTAGGTGATAAAATGGTAAATTTTGTAGAAAAAATAGATTATGACGAGCTGGTAGAAAAATCCCTGCGCAGCGTGGTTTATTATGCGCTGAAAATTGTAGAAACCCAGGGGCTGCCGGGGGAAAATCACTTTTATATTACTTTTAAGACAAATTTTCCGGGAACCATCATCTCTAAAAATCTGCAAATTCAATATCCCGACACCATGACGATTGTGCTGCAGAATCAGTTTGAAAATCTGGTTGTGCGCCACAACAGCTTTTCGGTAGATTTAAGCTTCGGCGGCATGCCGCAAACCATTACCATTCCGTTTGACGCCATCACCTATTTCGCCGATCCTTACGCTAAATTCGGACTCAGCTTTACTTTGGACGAGGGCAACACGCCGACTGCCAATAATTCAGCAGAACCGCAGTCAGCCGCTTCAGGCGATGCACAGGTAATTTCTTTTGACAGCTACCGTAAAAAATAATGATTAAAAAATCTGTTGTTATTGCCGGACGCCACGCCACCAGCATTTCTCTGGAAGAGGAATTTTTTGCGGCGCTGAATGAAATCGCCGATACTCAAAAACTAAGCTTAAACCAGCTGGTGACGCAGATTGACAGCACCAGAACCAATCCTAATTTATGCAGCGCTTTGCGCGTCTATATTCTGAAATATTACCAGCAAAAATCAGCTGTGCCAAAATGAGCGCGTAAAAATTACCATTACCGTAATCACTTCCAATCGCCCCAGCAGCATTGCGAAACACAGCAGATATTTTACCGGCTCCGAAAAGAACGCATAATTGCCGGACGGGCCTATAACTTCTACGCTGCCGACCCCGACATTGGTCATACAGGCCACGCTTGCCGCTAAAGAGGTGTTAAAATCAACCCCGCACAGGCTGATAGCCACGCCGATAAGCAGCATGCTGATAATAAAAGAAAAAACATACACAAATACAGAAGTTATCACATTCTGCGCCGGATTAACGCTGCCGACTTTAAGCGGAATTATCCGATTTGGCTCCACCATAGACAGCACATATTTATGCAAGTAGGCATAAATTACCTGCCAGCGGAAAATTTTGATTGAGCCGCTGGTAGAACCCGTGCAGCCTCCGCTCAGCGACAGCAGCATAAACACCGCGCTGGTCCAAACGCCCCACTCCACAAAATCTGATGATGAAAGTCCGGTGGTCGTCATGATTGAAATAACGCTGAAAAAGCTGTAGCGCATGCTCTGCCACAGCGAATAGTCCGAGGTTGCAAACAAATAGACGCTGACGAACAGGCTGCAGTATAAAACCATTTTTAAAAATACTGAAACCTGATAGTTTTTATTAGCGGCGCCGTGCCGGAATATCAAAATATAAAATGTCAGCGGCAGCGAACCGGCCAGCATAAAAAACATAATCACAACTTCTATAGAAACGCTGTGAAAGGCGGCGACCGAATTATTTTTGGTAGAAAATCCGCCGGTGCCGATTGCCGACATAGCATGATTTACGGCATCAAACCAATCCATGCCGCAAAAAGCTAAAGATACGGTGCAAAACGCCACCAAAGCCGTATACACAAACACGATTCTTTTGGCGATATAGCTGAATTTCGGCATAAATTTATCATTAGAATCCGAATTTTCACGCTGAAAAATGCGCATTCCGCCGATTCCTAAAAACGGCAGCAGCGCCACCGCAAAAATTACAATTCCCAAACCACCGAGCAGGTTTAGAATTGACCGCCATAGCAAAATAGAATGCGGCAGGCTTTCCACGTCCGAGAGAATTGTCGCCCCGGTTCCCGTCACACCGGAAACCGTCTCAAAAAACACGTCGGCAAAAGCATAGCTTTGGTTAAAAAACAAAAACGGCAGCGTGGCAAACGCCCCGACAATGCACCAGCTGACCGTGGTTACTAAATAAGCCTGCTTCAGCGAGATTTTTTCAACCTTAGTGTAATTGGCTAAAAACAGCGAAAAGCCGAAAAACATGGTTATAACCGCCGCCGGAATAAACGGAGAACGCGTGTAAGCGTCTTCGGCTAAATCCAGACCGGCAGGCACAAACATAATCAGCCCTAAAATTCCCAGTATATATCCGCTAATCATAAAAACGGGCTGCCACATTTTGTAATCCTTACCGCAAAGCCACGTTGCGCGCTAATTTTTTATCTACCAGCGCCTTGTTGATAAATATGCCATGCACAAAGCACAAAGCCGTAGCCGTATGATTATAGGTTTCGGCCACCACTTCGCAATGCACTTTGCGGCCATTGCTGACTTGCTCCAGATACTTTACAGCCGCTTCCGTATCATACTGCGACGGGTCGGAATATATGCCGTAAAGATACATAAACTTGCCGCCGGCGTATAAGCTGTTGGGACCGGCTATTTTTACCTCGTCATACAAATGCTCCGGCTCCGGAAGATACTCTAAATTCAGCGATTCGTTTTTATAGTAATAATCGCTGAGGCTGCCCTGATAAAACACATCGCGGTACTGTTCTTCTTTTATATTTTCGGCTTCAGCGTTTTTTTCGGCACGTTCGGCTAAAGCCTGCTGCTTAGCCTCGGCAAATGTCGTTTGGTTTCCGGTTTGCGGCGCAGTATTATTTTCTTCACGCGGCTCATAACGGGCTTTATTAAATTTTGCCACATTCCAGCTGACAAAACGAACTTTTTCCTCTTTGGCTTCCGGTTCATTTTTTTCAGCTTCCTTCGGCAGATTCTGCACAATCTGCCCTAAAGAAGAACGCATTTCCGCTAATTTTTCTTCAATTTTTTCAGCAGTTTGTTTTTTTATTAAAGCTGCCTGCTGCACAGGCTCCGGCATTTTGTGCTGATAATCTGCCCATAAATCCGCAAGCTCATGGCGGTAAAACGCCAGCAGGACAATAATCGTCACAAACGGATGGCGCAGAGGATAAGTCAATCCTAAATAAATTCTATACAGAAATGCGCCGAAACCTTTTGTTTTCATATCATCCCACTCGCGTTTAGACATCTATTTTTCTCCGCTGTACTTTTGCTGCAGCTCAGCGGCTTTTTCCGGTGTGATGCGTTCAAACAAAGCCTCTCCGGCTTCAAAAGCATGACCAGCCTTGAGGGCTGCCATTTCTTTTTCTACATTAAAATCTTTCAGCGACGGCATATCCTTGCTGCTTAAGCCGAATTTTGCCATAATTTTCTCCGCGGTATCCGGCATAAACGGAGCGCTTAAAGCCGCATAAATACGCACCAAGTTCAGGCACAGGCGCAAAATTGTCGCCGCTCTGGTCTGGTCTTCTTTAATTACCATCCAAGGTTCGGTTGTAGAGATATAGTTATTTCCCTCAACCCAAATCGCCCGCAATTCCGCAGTTGCTTTTCTAAATTCCATTTCATTTAAATATTTGAAATAATCGTTAACGCGGGATTGCAAAACCTTAATCAGCTCTTTATCTTCTGCCTGCAGCTCGCCGCCCTCCGGCACCTGAGCCCCCAGCTTGGAAGCAGTCATTTTCATAACACGCTGCGCAAAGTTGCCCAAAACGCCGTTCAAATCCTTATTAACCGTGTTTACAAAGCTTTCAAAAGTAAAGGATGAATCCGAACTTTCCGGAGCGTTAGCCATCAGCCAATAGCGCCAGTAGTCAGCCGGAAACTCTTTAACTGCATCTTCGGCAAACACACCGCGGTGTTCAGACTTAGAAAATTTTCCGCCCTCAAAAGTCAGATAGCTGAAACCTTTCAAAAAGTCTACTTTAGTCCAGTTTTCGCCAGTCCCCAGCAAAGTTGCCGGAAAAGTGATAGAGTGATAAGGCACATTGTCTTTGCCCATAAACTCAACATAGCGCACATCTTTAGCGTCCAGCCACCAATCTTTCCAGTTACGCTCTGCCGGATTTTCGTCCGACCACTGCTTAGTAATACCGATATAGCCGATTGGAGCGTCAAACCACACATAAAATACCTTGTCTTCAAACCCCGGTTTATTAACCGGAAAACCCCATTTCAAATCGCGGGTAATACAGCGCGGCTGCAAACCCTCTTTAACCCACTTTTTAGCAATGGAATAAGCTACATCCGGCCAGAAAGCCTCTTTAGTTTTAAGCCATTCCACTAATTTTGTTTCAATTTTCGGCAGGTTTAAAAACAGATGTTTGGTTTCGCGCACTTCCAGATTAGTGCTGCCGGAAATGGTGCTGCGCGGATTGATTAAATCTGTCGGTTCCAAAACTTTGGTACAGTTTTCGCATTGGTCGCCGCGGGCTTTTTCATATCCGCAATGCGGGCAGGTACCGGTAATGTAGCGGTCGGCCAAAAACATTTTGTCATCAACCGAATAAACCTGTTTCATGGTTCTTTCTTCAATAAAGCCGTTTTTATCCAGCTGCGAAAAAATATGATAGGTCATCTCTTTGTTTTGTTCGCTGGAGGTGCGTCCGAAATAATCAAATGACAAATTAAAATCTTTATAGGTCTGAATATGACGGGCATGATACTTATCGCAATATTCTTCCACCGGCATACCCTCTTTCAAAGCGCCGACTTCAGAGGCTGTGCCGTGTTCATCATTTCCGCAAATATACAAAACTTCATTACCCAGCATTCGCATATAACGGGCATATACATCAGACGGCAGCAGACAGCCGACCATGTGACCAAGGTGCGGAATCCCGTTAATATACGGCAAAGCGGAAGTAATCAAGACTTTTGACATATTTACATTTCTCCTTATAAGACTAAAACAATAATGCTTGGAGTTTACTCTATTTTGCTAAAATCTCAAGCAAAAAGACACAATACGCCACGATTTTTTATTTAGTGAAAAATATCAAAGGGCGGAGCTTGAAAACCCCGCCTCATCATACTAGTTAAGAATTATTATGATGATTTTTAACATCAAGACAATGATGTTTAAAACTTTGATAAAGTTCTTCATCTTTTATTCCTTTCAGCGAGATGTCTCGCAAATGAAGGGAAGTCAAGAACTTTTTGCATATCCGTTTAATAGTGAAAACTAAAAACAGAAAACGAACGATTGAGAATAAAAAAAGAATCGTGTATTTCATAAAAAAACAACAAATAGAAAAGGAAATACACGA
>CAVKTH010000029.1:0-19904 GCA_963659495.1 Bacteroidaceae bacterium
AGGTACACGAGCGAGAAAAGCGCTAGCAGTGACCCGACAGGCAAACCCGCTAGGCCGCAGCATGATTGAAATGCTAGGCGTTTTGGCGATTATCGGAGTGCTGAGCGTGGGCGGGATTGCCGGATATTCCAAAGCAATGGAAAAGTGGAAAACTAATAAAGTGCTGAGTGAATACAGCTACTTAATTTATGGTCTTATGGAGCATTTATCTGGCTATCAAAATTTAACTACAACTCAAGATTATGTAGTAATCGGCTTGCAAGATACCGTTATAGCCGCCGGTATTGTTCCGCAAACATGGACTATCGGAAATACAAATTCAAGACAGCTTTACGATACTGACGGCAACATGGTCAATGTATTTTCCCGCCATCAGCGGCTGGTTGTTGATTTATATTTTGGAACGCATGTTCAAAATGATGATGGTAAATTAGTTTCGGCAAATTTTTCTACCGGATTATGCCGCGAATTATTTTTAAACTTAGCAAAGCCGCTTGCCGATACTTTGCATTGGGCCAGATTATACCGCAGCAACGAATCCTCACCGGTGTTATTCTGGGGTAATAAAACTTGCAACGGAACCGATAAAAAATGTCTGCAAAATACAACCCTATCGGAAATTGACGCCGCCTGTAAATTGTGTATGAAAGATGATGCTTGCTGCATCGGCTTGGAATTTTAATTTTTAAAAAGCAGACACCCTGCATTGCCGCAGCAACACAGGGTGTTTTTATAATCTGGAGGATTATTAGTACATTCCGCCCATACCGCCGGCAGCGGCAGCAGCGTCGCCGCAATGGCATTCTTTTTCCGGAATTTCTGTTACCATTGCTTCGGTTGTGATTAACAAACCGCCGACAGAAGCAGCATCTTGCAAAGCAGTGCGGACAACCATTGTCGGGTCAACAATACCGGATTTAATCATATCGGTATATTCGCCGGCTGCAGCGTTATAACCGTAGTTATAATCTTTGCTTTCCAGCAATTTACCGGCAACTACAGCGCCGTCAACACCAGCGTTTTCAGCAATTTGACGCAGAGGAGCCTGCAAAGCGCGGCGGATGATGTCAATACCGACATTCTGGTCTTGATTATCTGTTTTCAAATCGGCCAGAGCCTTGGTTGCATACAGCAATGCAGTACCGCCGCCGGCAACAATGCCTTCTTTAACGGCAGCGCGGGTTGCGTGCAGAGCGTCATCAATGCGGTCTTTCTTTTCTTTTACTTCTACTTCCGAAGCGCCGCCTACTTTAATAACAGCTACGCCGCCCGAAAGTTTGCCCAAACGTTCCTGCAGTTTTTCACGGTCATAGTCAGATGTAGTCTGGCTGATTTCCTGACGGATTTGCGCAGTTCTGCCGGCAATGGCTTCTTTGTCGCCTGCGCCGTCAATAATTGTGGTGTCGTCTTTAGTGATTTCAACGCGTTTAGCGGTGCCGAGCATATCCAAAGTAACGTTTTCAATCTTCATGCCCAATTCGTCAGAAATAACCTGACCGCCGGTCAAAATTGCCATATCCTGCAACATAGCTTTGCGTCTGTCGCCGAAACCAGGAGCTTTTACAGCGCAAACTTTCAAGCCGCCGCGGATTCTGTTGACAACCAAAGTAGCCAAAGCTTCGCCCTCAATATCCTCAGCCACAATAATCAAAGCGCGGCCGGACTGAACGATTGCTTCCAAAATAGAAATCATCGGCTGCAGGTTAGAAATTTTCTTGTCATACAGCAAAATATACGGATTGTCGTATTCGCAGTTCATTTTTTCCGGATTTGTTACAAAATACGGAGACAAATAACCGCGGTCAAACTGCATACCCTCTACAACGTCCAATTCTGTTTCCAAGCCTTTGGCGTCTTCAACGGTAATTACACCCTCGTTGCCGACTTTTTCCATAGCTTTTGCCAAATATTCGCCGATTGTGGTATCGCCGTTGGCCGAAATTGTGCCGACCTGAGCGATTTCGCCGGAAGACTGAACAGCCTTAGAGCGTGATTTAACATCTTTAACTACAGCTTCTACGGCCATATCAATACCGCGTTTAACATCCATCGGATTCATACCGGCGGCAACGGCTTTGCAGCCTTCGCGGATAATAGCTTCAGCCAAAACAGTAGCGGTTGTTGTACCATCGCCGGCTTTGTCAGCGGTTTTTTGAGCAACTTCTTTAATCAGCTGAGCGCCCATGTTTTCAAATTTATCAGCCAAAGCAACTTCTTTAGCCACGGAAACGCCGTCTTTTGTTAATTTAGGTGCACCGTAAGATTTATCCAGCATAACGTTACGGCCTTTAGGACCCAAAGTTACTTTTACGGTTTTAGCCAATGTTTCTACGCCTTTAAGCATTTTGCTGCGGGCGTCAGTTCCAAATTTAATGTCTTTTGCAGCCATTTTATTTTACCTTTCGCAGATTATTCTATAATTGCCAAAATATCAGATTCATTTACAATCAAGCGGGATTCGCCGTTGACTTTGATTTCGGTGCCGGCCCATTTGCCAAACAAAACGCGGTCGCCTGCTTTTACGGACAAAGCGATAATTTTTCCGTCCGGCGCAACGCGTCCGTTGCCGACAGCTTCTACAACGCCCTCAGACGGTTTTTCTTTGGCTGTATCCGGAATAATGATACCGCCGGCGGTTTTTGTTTCTTCATCTACACGTTTAATCAAAACTTTATCGTGCAATGGTTTGATGTTCATTTTAATACTCCTAAACAAATAGTTTTACTTAACTACTTGTTTAGTTAGTGTCCGCAAAATGCGATGTCAAGAAGCTGCAGAAATTTTTTTGCTAAATTCCAAACAAAAAGATGCAGACAAACAAGGTGGAATAGACGATTGACGGTCCGAACGGCCCTACTCTTTGTTTTTTGATTAAGCAGCCTAAAGCAAACAAAATGCAGGAACCCAGCAGAATATATGAAATAGGCTCCAGCCCGACCCAAGCGCCGATAGCCGCCAAAAGCTTAATATCTCCGCCCCCGAACGCATCTGGATATTTCCAGACTAAAAACATGCTGGCGACAACCGGCATCAGATAGCCGGCGCAGGCGCCCATAAAGCTGTTCTGCGCATTGCTTACCAGCTGTGGGTCTATTGTATCCAGCCACACGCCGTTAACCGCCGCATAGCCGAAGCCCAAAACCAGCAGAGGCAGCGTCAGAACATCAGGCAGCAGCATAAAGCGCTTGTCAATTTCCACCAGCAGCAGCATAATCCACAAAAACGCAATGTACCAGCCGGTATAATACGGGTCAAAATTGACAGCAAACAAATATGTGGCGGCCGCCGTAAAAATCCCCCAGCCCAGGCTTCTCATCATATAGCTTTTAAACAGCTGCATATATTCAAAGTCGTTTTTCAGCTTGCTCCACGGCATGCAATGCTGCGGAATAAAAATTTTAAGCAAAATATAGCCCATGGTCCCCGGCATAAGCTTGCCCAAGCGGCGCGCCAAATAGGGAATTAAACAGCCGAAAATAAAACCTGCAATAATATAAAGCATAACAACCTCCGTTAATTAACTTGTGCGGAATATAACAAAAAAATCATAAAATTTTATTAAAAATACTTGAATCTTAGACTTTTTTGTTGTACAAAGCCATTACTGACGGCACCCCTGGAGGCCGTCGGCTTATTTCTCTATATTTAGTAAGGATAAAAAAATGACTGAAATTACTTTTAATGCAAAAAAGCGTGAAAAAGCAGGTAAGGGGGCAGCTCGTGCATGTCGTCGTGAGGGCCGCGTTCCTGCCGTTATTTACGGCGGTAAAAAAGATGCTGTTTTAATCAGCCTTGACCCTGTAGAATTGGAAAAAGCTTTGGATTTGAGAGATTTCTACAAATCTGAAATTGTTGTTGATGTTGAAGGCAAAAAAGTTAAAGCTGTTTGCCAAGACGTTCAATTCCATCCGGTTTCTGACAAGCCTATTCACGTTGACTTTATGCGTAAATAAGAGGTAACGATGTTTTTGGTGGTTGGTTTAGGCAATCCGGGAACGGAATACGCGGCTACCCGCCATAATGTTGGATTTATGGCGGCTGATGAGCTTCATCGCCGCTATAATTTTTCGCCGTTCCGCTCTAAATTTGACGGTTTAATCGCCGAGGGAAACATTGACGGCGAAAAAGTATATCTGCTGAAACCGCAGACATTTATGAACCTTTCCGGCAACAGCGTTGTCAAAGCAGCTAATTTTTATAAAATTCTGCCGCAGAATATTGTGGTTATTCATGATGATATGGATTTGCCGACAGACAAGATTAAAGCCAAGCTCGGTGGCGGCGCCGGCGGTCATAACGGACTTAAAAGCATAGATTCCTGCATTACCCCGAATTACAACCGCATCCGCATTGGTATCGGACATCCGCAAAGCCGCGATGCCGACAGCATTGTCAATCATGTTCTTTCCGGCTTTTCCAAAGCAGATAAAGCCAATCTGGAAGCCAATATTGATTTGATTGCCGATTTAATCGGCGTGCTTTTCAAAAAAGGAATTGCCGAATTTTCTAACCAGCTCGGCTTAAAGCTAAACCATAAATAACTTTATTTGAAAATCTTAAAGCGATCGGCAATCGGTAAAAATGTTTTTTCCGCCGGTGTTTTTTCTATGCTGCCGAACGGCATCTGCGACAGAATTTTCCAACTTTCCGGCAAGTTAAGCATTTTTTTGACATCCGCTTCAATCAGCTCATTATAATGCTGCAGCGAAGCGCCGATTTCATTTTCGGCCAAAGCCTGCCAAACCATGTATTGCAGCATGCCGTTGGCCTCAAAAGTCCAGTCATGCATATTTTTTTGATACAGCGGAAAGTCTTGCTGCAGCTTTTCCATAGCGTCTAAGTCTTCAAAAAACAAAATTGTGCCGTAAGCGGCGGCAAACGAATTTATTTTTTGCGTCACGCTTTCTTTTTTATTAAACGGCGCCGCCGCTAAAACTTTTTGCAGCACTAAATTCCAAAAGTCCGCATGATATTGATTTAAGAGCAAAACCAAACGCGCCGACTGCGCATTAAACGGCGTCGGACAGTTTTTCAGGCAGTCTTTTAAAGTGTCTTCTAAACAAAAATCGGTCACAACGCGGGTATGCCCCAAAGCATAAACCGAACGGCGGCGGATTAAACTATCCTGTTCAATACAATATGTCATTTTGCAATCTCCTTTACGGCAAAGAGATATGCCCTGCCCCGATGATTTCAAGCCTAGCCGATGTAGTTTCTGATTTTTAAAATTGAGCGGCTGACATTTTTAACAGCAGATTTCAAGTTTAAGTCATTATAGACTTCCAGCGCCGAATTAAAATAGTTGCGGGCTTCTTCCATCAGCTTGTCATCATCATTCTGCTTGCCCAGCAAATAAAAAATATTGCCGATTTTTTCCTGAATTTCCGCCCAAGCCACCGGCTCATTATTCTGCATATAAATTTTTTGCTGATTTTTATAAGCTTCAATAGCCAGCTGCATCAGCTCATTGCTTTTTGTCTGCATGCCCAAAGCCGTCAGATAGTTGCCGAGATAGCCCTCTATCCGGCACCAAGAAGCCGGAAACTGCGCCAAAGAATAAACTTTTTCGGCTTCGCGCAATTTAGACACCGCATCGCGCAAAGCCTGCAAATCGGCGGTATATTTCCAATATTCATAATGCAGCAAAGCCAGATGATAAGAAATAAGCCCGTAGTCATAAGGATAATTGCGGTTCAGATTCTTCTGCGCCGTCTGATAGCTGGAGATTGCCAATTTCAAATATTCGGCCGAATTCGCCTTGTTCTGCAAAAATGCCGTTTCATAGAGCTGACCTAAATTGTTATAAATGCAGCCGTAATAAATCGGCAGCCGCATAAACTGTTTGTTTTTCAGCGCCGTATCAAAGAGGTTTTGGATAATTTCCACATCTTTCAGGCTCAGATTATCGCGGGTATTGCACAAATAGATTTTACCCAGCATATTCATAATATACGGCATAAACTCTTTTTGAATATCCTTAGGCGATTTGTCGGCCGAAAGCAGAGCTATCAGCTCGCTCAAAACCTTAGGCTGGCGGCGGCGCTGCTCATTTGTAACCGGAGTTATCGCCGCCACGATAATCCCATATATCAACAGCAGCAGCGACTCCGAAAAATTGTTGGTATCAGTCAGATAATTCAGCGGAATAAACAGGCTGTCCAAAAGCGAAAATGACAGACTGTTCGGAATTACATATTGGTTATCAACCTGAAAATTCAGCCGGATTTTACCGTCTTCTTCATAGCCCCAAATCACTATATCCGCACCGGTTGAACTCAAAATCTTATTGCCGCGGTCAATAAAATCAAAAAAGTTGCGGCTTTGCAAATTCAAAAAGCTTTTAGCAAACGGTTCATTAAAAAAAGTCACGCTGAACAAATTGCTTTGTTTCAAAAGTTCGGCAAAGCGCAAACCGCAGTTGAGGCTGCATTTATCCTCAAACGCCACCACCGTAACCCGAAACAGCCCAGTTTCTTCTTTCTTTTTCTGCGGTGCCAGCAAATTACATATATTCAGCAAATTCGGCGAAAACGACATTTATTTTTCCTTTTTCCGGGCTGAGGTTTTGCGTTTTCTGCCAGTTTTGGTGGTTTTGGAAGTTTTGGCGGCTTTAGCCGGCGTGTTTAATGATTTTATATCGTTATGAATATCGGATATATTTTTTTTGACATCGGCGATAAATTCCTGATTGATTTTTTTCAGGCTGCCGTCAAACGGGTGCAGCATGGTATAGCCAAGCCAGCTCATTATGCCGAAACCGATAATGACAAGGCTGTACTGATTTATGGCAAACAGCTGGAACCAGCCGATTAACAGGCTTATGCTGCAGATTTTTGCCACGCTGCGCACCAAAAAATTCAGGCTGTATTTATAGGCGGCCTGCGCGCTGTTAGTATTTTCAAACAAAGCGCCGGATTTTACGGCAACAAATTTGTTCCAAACCGCAAAAAATAACTCACTCCAGAAAAACGTGGTAAAAATCACGCAGGAGCTAAAGCTGTATTCGCCCGAATCCAGCAGCATCAGCGCCGCAATCAAATAGGCCAGCGCACAGCAGGAACCGTTGTCTAACGGAACCCGCACCGTATTCAGATTGATGCAGAAATAGCCGCCTAAAGTCCCTATCAGCAAGGCAGAGCATAAAGTTATATACAAAGGAGCGGCCGAAAATAAGAACAGCACCGCCATGCCGAGCAAAGTTACGACAGACGGAACTATAACAATGTGCGGCAAAAAGTTCAATACTCCGTAAAAAATACAAAAGACAGAAAAGAAAATTATTAAGCATAATCTGGCTGCCCAAACATTGTGCATGCCGTATGAAAAACCGTCGCCGAGCGGCTGCAGAAATACCGTTGCGGCAACACAGGCTGAAACAATCAGGCCATAGCGCCAGCCTGAGCAAAACATGGAGGCTATAAAAATAACCGCGGCAAATAATAACGGCAAAAAAGCACGGGCGGCAGTTAAAGGCTCTATAAAATCATTATGCTCAAAAAAGTAATATACAAAAACTGTGCCAATCGCATAAAACATATAAATATAGCTGAAAGGCAGCATTGTCGGCTTAACCTGCAAGGTTTGCTGATATTTGTTGGCAATAGGCGTAAACACCAGCAGCATTGCCGCAAAACCAGCCAATACCAACGACATAAAGATAATTATACTTGTATTGAACATATTTTATACTCCCTCTTTTGAAGCCAGTATAAACGTAATTTGTTAAATTATTCTTTTCAATTTACAAATAAAAAATGAATCCATTCCATTTTTGTCAGACATATAGAACGGCAGCGTGCGTATAAATCCCTGCGGGGTTACAAGCGGGTCTTTCCATTCGCCGAAAGCAGATATATCTGAAAGGCTCAGAGGTACAATTTCAAAATTTTTCTGCCCGCTGATAAACGAGCCTATTTGCTTTTCGCCCTCTTCTTTGGCAATGGAGCAAGTGCTGTAAACAAGCTCTCCGCCGATTTTCAGCGCCTTGGAGCAAGACTCTAAAAGCTGTTTTTGCAAAGCGGCTTGCTGAACCACATCATCTTTAGTTTTGATATAAATCACTTCGGGGTGGCGGCGGAAAGTTCCGGTTGCCGAACAAGGCGCATCAAGCAGAATAATATCAAACTGCTCGTTATTATTCTGTAAAAACTCCAAAGCATCGGCGGCGATGGTTTGGACATTTGCCAAGCCTAAACGCTTCATGTTTTGCTTTAAGGTTTCCAAACGTTCGGCGGAAATATCAATAGCCGTTACTTCAGCGCCTTTGGCCGCAAGCTGCGCGGTTTTTCCGCCGGGGGCAGCGCACAAATCCAAAGCTTTTAAGCCGTGCAAATCTTTAGGCAAAGTCTGCACCGGCAGGCTGGCGGCAGCATCCTGCACCCACCAAGCTCCGTCATTATAGCCGGCAAGCAGCGGAATTTTCGGATTATTGTATAAACGCAGCGAACCGTTCGGCAATAAATCTGCTTGTAATTTTTCCGCCCATTCAGCCGGATTTTCTTTGACGGTAATATCCAGCGGCGGCAAAACCTTAAGGCTTTGAGCTATGAGATTTTTCTCGGCTTCCGAATACCCGCTCAGTATTTGCCTAAAGCTTTCCGTCAGCGGATTTATGGTTTCTATTTTTTTCAGAAGTTCCGCTTTTTGCGCCGAAATTTTGCGTAAGACCGCATTTGCCAGCCCGCCGAGAAATCTGTCTGTTGTTTGGCGGATGTTAGCTACAGTTTCGTTAATTACTGCGTACGGAGCGGTTTGCATATATAAAATTTCACACTCTGCCAAAATAAGCAGATATTCGGCAAAACGGTGTTTGTTGGGAATTTTTTTGCTTAAAAAAGAATGCAGAACCGCACGCAGCGCCACATAGCGCCGCAATGCGGTCAGGATTAGCATATTCGCAAAAGGCAAGTCCTTTTCGGAGAATTGCCTTTTAAGCTCTCCGAAAAAGACCTTATCCTCTAAGACGGATTGCAGTGCTTGTGCTGCTTTAATCCTTAGATTCTGCATTTTCGCCTTTCAGCTTTTTACGGTCGGTAATGGTTTGGATTAAGATATACATTAACGGAATGAATACCAATCCGGCCAATGTACCGACAACCATGCCTGTAAATACCGGCACACCCACGGCCACACGGCTTCCGGCCGAAGCGCCTGTTGCCCATACCAGCGGAGCCACACCCAAAATGAAGGTGCAGGCTGTCATCAGCACGGCGCGGTAACGTTCACGCGTACCATACAAAGCCGAGGTTAAAATTGACTTGCCCTCCATGTGGGCTTCACGGGCAAATTCCACAATCAAGATGGCGTTTTTGGCAGCCAAGCCGACCAGCAGCACCAAACCTAATTGTGCGTAAATGCTCAAAGACATGTTGGTTGCAAACAAACCGCAGGTAGCACCCAGCATAGCCGTCAAAACAGACAGCATAACGGCCAGCGGAATCATCCAGCTTTCATATTGCGCAACCATGAACAAATATGCAAACAAAGCCGCAAATGCGATGATGTAGAAAATTTGTCCTTGGTTGTTCTTTTCCTGCAAGCTGGTGCCTGACCAAGCATAGGTATAGCCTTTAGGCAGAGTCTGAGTAGCCAAGTCTTCCAAAGCCTGCATAGCTTCGCCGGAGCTGTAGCCGCTGGCAGCAACTGCGTTTACGGTAGCAGCCGGATATTGGTTATAGCGGTCAATACCGCGCGGCAGCAGCACAGTTTTCATTTTAATCAAGCTGCCCAGCGGAACCATCTCGCCCTTGCCGCTCTGAACATAAATTTTGTTCAGGCTGTCAAGGTCTTTACGATACTTCCAGTCGGCTTGAATTTTAACTTTGTTAACCTGCGTGCCGATGTTGATATCGTTGATGTGCGAAGAACCGATGTAGGTTTGCAGTGTGCTGTAAATATCGCCCACGGCAACGCCTAAAGATTCGGCTTTTTCACGGTCAATTTCAATATAAGCGTGCGGTGTCTGCGCGTTAAAGGTTGAATAAGCCAATGAAATTTGCGGCAAAGCCATAGCCTGACGCGTAAAGTTATTTACAGTTTTTTCCAAATCTTTCATATCTGTATTATCTACAGCCTGAATTTTGAAGTCCATGGCGTTGGTAGAACCCAAACCCGGAATAGCCGGCATTTCAAACATTTGAATTTTAGCTTCCGAGAAGTTGGAAACACGAGCCATCAGGTTGCGCAAAACATTGGTAGAATACATATCAGCGCCTTTGCGCTCTGCCCAGTTTTTGAGCGAGATAACGGCAAAGCCCACGTTTTCGCCTTGACCGGCCATAATACTGAAGCCCTCCATAGTCATCACGGATTCAATAGCCGGATGGTCTTTAATGGCTTCAAGAATTTTGTCGTTGACAGCCTTAGTGCGGACGTTAGAAGCGCCCTCAGGCAGCTGAACGTTTACCATGATAATGCCTTGGTCTTCATCCGGCAGGAATGATGTCGGAGTGATTTTGATAAAGAATGCGTTAAGAGCAAACAAAATCAAAAGCATAAACACAATCACGCTGATTTTGCGGCCGATATAGCCCACAGCAACCAGATATTTGTTGGTAGCGCCTTGAATAAAGCGGTTGAACCAGCCCAAGAATCCGGTTTCTTTCTGCTCAAACGGACGCAGGAAAGTTGCCGACAATGCCGGAGACAGAGTCAAAGCGTTTACAGCTGAGAATCCTACGGCAAAGGCAATAGTAATAGCGAATTGCTGATAAATTTTACCGGTAATACCGCCCATGAAAGCGATAGGTACGAAAATTGCCAGCAATACCAAAGTTGTAGCCACAACGGCGCTGGAAACTTGGCTCATAGCTTTAATAGCCGCTTGTTTCGCGCTGAGTTTTTCAGCTTGCATTAAAGCCAGTGTACGTTCTACCACCACAATGGCGTCATCAACCACCAGACCGATAGCCAGAACCAAACCGAACAAGGTCAGAATGTTCAAGTTAAAGCCCAAGGTTTTCATCATGGCAAAAGTAGCCAGAATAGATACCGGAATGGCGATAGACGGAACCAAAGTAGCGCGCCAGTCTTGCAAGAAGACATAGCAAACCAAAACCACCAGCAAGAATGTCAGGAACAAAGTAAAGAACACTTCTTCAATGGAAGCAGAAATAAATTCTGTAGTATCTTTAAAGATTTTTACTTCCAAATCTTCCGGATAGAAACGTTCCAATTTTGCCAATTCAGCACGGACGGCCTTCATGGCGTTAATGGAGTTAGCGCCTGAAGATTTGTTAATCATAATAGATACTGCCGGCTGACCGTCAACAGTAGAGTTCATCAAATAGTCTTCAGAACCCAGCTCAACGCGGGCAATATCTTTTAAGCGAACCAAACCGCCCTCTTCAGCGGTGCGGACAATGATATTTTCAAAATCTTTCGGATCGTTCAAACGGCCTTGAGTTTCCAATGAATATACCAAAACCTGCTTGCCGTCGCCCGGAGCCGAACCGATAGAGCCTAAGGACGGCTGAACGTTTTGGCTGGTAATAGCAGCTTTAATTGCTGAAACAGGGATGTTTAAAGCGGCAACTTTGTCGGCGTCAATCCACACGCGCATGCTGGTTGCCGAACCCATAATATTAACTTCGCCCACACCGTATGCACGGCTCAGAGCAATTTTAATATTGTTTTCAACATAGTTGTTTAAGTAGTTGCTGTCGTAAGTTCCTTTCGGAGATGTTACCTGCAAGAATGCTAAAATATCGGAAGAACGGCGTTCTACAGTCACGCCGTAGGTCTGCACTTCTGACGGCAGGGAGCTTAAAGCCTGCTGCACGCGGTTTTGCACCTTTACTTGGTCCAAATCAGGGTCGGTGCCGGTTTCAAAAGCAATAGACAGCTGATAAGCGCCGGAGTTGTAGGAAGAAGACGACATGTACAGCATATTTTCAATACCGTTAATGTTCTTTTCCAGCGGAATACCCACGTTTTTAGCCACAGTTTCGGCACTCGCACCGACATACACGGTAGAAACGCGGATTTCCGGCGGTGCAATTTCCGGATACATGCCAATAGGCATGGTAAATACGGAAACCAAGCCTGCCAATGCCATAATAATGGCAATCACTACGGCAAAGCGAGGTCTTTCAATAAAAAACTTAGAAAACATTTTTCTTTTATCCTATTTTTATTTTTCCAAAACACCGACTTTAATCGGAGAGTTGTTTTGAATTTTTACGTTACCGGAAACGACAATCATTTCGCCCTCTTTTAAGCCGTTAATAATGATTTGTTCGTTTTCGTTAATGGAATCGCCCAAAACCACGCGGCGCTGTTCGGCCACGCCGTGCAAATCGTTTTCTTTGCTCTTGCTCTCGTCAATTTTAGCAATATAAACAAAAGCGCCGTCCGAATCATAGTTCAAAGCAGACTGCGGAACCACAATAGAATAGGTCGGCTTGCCGGTCAAAATTGCAGATTGAACATAGTTGCCCGGAATAAGCTTTTGTTCAGAGTTGTCTACATCCACAAAAATAGAAACTGTAGCGGTAGCCGAGTTAATTTCGTTGTTTAAGAATTTATCTACAACTTTTTCATCAATAACTTCGCCGTCGGCTAAAGTGATGCGGGCGGTCAAATCCTCGGCTTTATGCCCCATCTTTTTAACCTGCAGAACTTCTTTATCAGTCAAAGAGAAAGAAATTCTCATCGGGCTGATTTGCACGATTTTTGCCAATACCTGATTAGAAGCTACTACATAGTTGCCTTTGGTTACCAAAGCCTTGCCGATACGGCCGCTGATTGGAGCGGTTACTTTGGTGTTGTCCAAGTCAATTTTAGCTACATCTAAATTAGCCTGAGCTTCTTCAACGGCGGCCTTGGCCTGTAAATATCCGCTTTGAGAAGAGTCAAAAGTTGCTTTAGAGGCAAATTTTTCGTTGCTCAGCTTAACCTGACGGTTATAGTCGCGTTCGGCGCGCACCAAATTAGCTTTAGCGCTGTCTAAGCGGGCTTTAGCCAAATCATAAGCAGCCTGATATTTAGACGGGTCAATTTCAAAAAGAACATCGCCCTCATTGACTAACTTGCCTTCTTGGAACAAAACGTTTTCAACCGTGCCGGTAACCTGCGGCAAAATGTTTACTTCGTTAATTGTTTCAACGTATGAAATTTTGGTCTGAGCAGAAGTAATGTCTTTAGTTTCGCTCTTCTGAGCCAAAACATAAACCTCGCCCATGCCGTACCCCATGCCTTGAGCCGATGGAGATAAGCGGCCTTTTAAATACCAGCCGATAGAAATGCACACTAACAAAATGGCAATTCTAACAATAGCTCCTTTAATGTTTGGAGAACTAATTTTCATTGTTTGCACCTTCCGTTTTTATACTATTAAAAATTAAATTAAATCCTTGTTTGACTGTTTTTTCAAAATCCAGAGTCATCCGTTTTGCCAAATAGTTTTCTAAAAGCCCCATCCATAAAGCTTGTAAAATTTCCGTAATGCTTTCAACATCGGTATCTGCTTTTATTTTTTTGTTTTCTTTCAATTTCAGCAAGGTATCGGTCATAAGTTTGCGGGAAATTTCTTTAGTTTGCTCCACTAGAGGACGAATCTTTACTAAGATAGCTTCGCTCCATTCCATTTGACAGGTAATAAAAAAGATAAACTTATATTCCAGCGGATTTGCCGTCATATTATGATAGGCCAGCAGCATCATATCTGCCAAAACATCTAAGTTTTCTTCTTTTTTTCCAGCGCGGAAATCCTCCAGCCTTTTAATATGTTTCTGCACAAACTCATTTATAAGTGCAGCCACAATATCCGGCTTGTTGCGAAAATACCAATAAACCGCGCCTTTGGTTAAATTTATGCGTTTGGCAATTTCATCAAAAGTGGTTTTGGAATAGCCTTTTTCATAAAAAATATCCATAGCCGACTCTAAAATCGCCTGTCTGGTTTGTTCAGCATCTTCTTTTGTTCTGCGCATTGCGGGCATACCTCTAAATTTTATTTTATACCAAAAGGTATGTATAAAACAAAATCAAAAAACTTCAATATTTTTTTTATACATTCAGGTATGTATATTTATTAAGAACCTCTTAAAATTTTATTGCTGAACTGCCCATGACGGCAGCTGACGCCCGCGTTTATCCAAATTGCTCGGTGCGCTGACGGTTTCAGCCTTAGGCTCCGGCGCTGCTTCATCATCGGCAACGGCAGCCTGAGCATCCAGCTCGGTAGAAATACGGCGTTTCAGCGGAGTAATTGTCTGTCCCTCTTCTTCGCCGCCGTCATCATTATCGGCAACCTCCCACATTTCTTCATCCAAAACCGAAACTGAAGCCTGAAGAATGCCCTGCAGAGATGTCTCAAACGCCTCATTATAAAATTGGATGCACACATCAAATGAAGTCGGATTTTTAGGATTTGCCGTTTTCTGCACATAAGCAGTCAGCGAACACATGCGGTTGCGGAAAGCCACCCAGCTGTCAAACATATCCATTAAGTTGCCGTTTTTAATATCCGGTCCGTTATTCCATTTAGAAGTCCGATGATTTTCCATTACCGTTGCCAAATCATTCTTAATACGCTTGGTCGTAAACTCAATTTCTTCTTTCAGGCATTCGTCAGCCGGTTTCTTTTCTTTTATGCAGCCCTCATAGCCAAAATTGTGATCCAGCTCCAAATAAGCATTGCCGCCGGAAACGTTCGGCAGCTGCTTTGGATAGCTGTTAGGGCTGAGCGTATATAAAAGCTGATTCAGATAGTCTTGATGGTTAAAGTTTTGAAAAAGCGTGCAGGCAATTTTAGGGTCTACTATCGGACCGGTATATTTAGCCGCCGCGGCATTCAAAGAGCAAATGCGGTTGCGGAACGCCGTCCAGCTTTCGTACATATCGCGCAGCATGTCGCGGTTGGCCTCAAAAGAACCGTTCCAGCCGTTTAAACGTTTATCCGCCAAAAGATTTTTATATAAAATTTTTATATCGCGCAAAGCCCGCTGGCTTTCGTCTTTAGCACAGGCATCCATGCCGCCGGAAAGCTGTACGCATCGGTCAAACTCTTCATCATCCAAATAATCCGGATATACAAATTCATCAGCCTTTGCCTGCTGAGCGCCCAATAAAAACAGTAATAACAACAAAATTTTCATCTAAAAAACCTTTCAGCTGTCTATATAATAATAAATTAGCGCAAAAAAGTAAAGACTATCTTAAATAATATCTTCAAAACCGCAGCCGGCGCGCAAAATTTTTTGAGCCTGTCCGCTGTAGCTGCCGTCGGCCGCATGCATTACAAACGGCTGCAGAATCCGGCACGGAGCCTTAGAATCTTTCTGCGCAGAAATTAAAATGCGTTTGGCATTTTGCCCAGCCTTGGAATAAACTGGCAGAATCCGCATATTTCCGGCTCGGCCTTGCAGAATATGGCAGATTTTCGGCAGAGCCTCGGCGCGGTTTACCATATAAATCTGCCCGAACGGCTTAGCCATTTTCAGGCAGAAATCCAGCCAATGCTGCAAATCAAAATCCGCATGGTTATGCGCCGCTGCCTTGCTTTTGTTCGGAGACGGCATATCGCTTTCGCTATAGGGCGGATTGCTTACCACCGCTTCAAAAGAACACGGCGTCAGGTTATTGGCTTTGGTACCCAGACGGATGTCGGCATTTTGATATTTAAGATTTGCAAAACCGTTTTCCTGAGCGCTGAAATTGGAAAGTTCCGCTAGCTCCGGCTGCAATTCCAGTCCCAGAATCTGCGGAGACAATCCGGCATAGCGTTCATATAAGCACAATGAAACCGCTCCGGTTCCCGAACCGACATCCAAAATTTTTCCGCCGCGAAATCCGCTGACAAAAGCCGCCAGCAGCACCGCGTCTGAAGAAGCCCGATAGCCGTCAGCCGGTTGGAAAATTTTTACTTTTTTATCTAGCAAATAGTCAGATGTATATTCCGGCAGCATAATCTTTCCTTATATAAAAAAACTCAGGAGGCAAACTCCTGAGCCGTATTTTTCAACCAATCAAATCAGTCGTTTGCGTTAGGGCAAACTTTAGCCTGTTCGGCGTTGAATTTGATAGCAGCTTCATCTGCTTCGGCATCGCTGCAAATAGCGCTTTGCGGGCATTCAGAAATGCAAACGCCGCAATCAATGCAGGTATCCGGATCAACAACATATTGTTCATCACTAACATGGAAAGCGCTTACCGGACAAACCGAGGCGCAAGTTCCGCATTTTACGCAGTTATTATTAACTACTGAAGGCATATTTTAATCTCCTAAAAATTTTATATCAGCAACATACAATCTAAAGCATTTCTTGATAAAAGCAAGTATTTTTTAGCCGCCGCGCACATTTTTATTTTGGCGGACCGCCGCGGCCATATAGTTATCACGCGTTCCGGACGGCTGCTTAAACAAGTCCGGAGCATAGTAATACGGCGGCACAATATTGGCGACGCATTGTTCATTAGGCTTAGCCCGCAAAGTTTCCAACGCACCTTTAATAGTTTCGGCATCCTCCGTAAACTGCGGCATGCCGTTTTTCATTTTATAATCCGGACGGTTTTTATAGCGTCTGACTTTTTTCTTGCGCCCTTTGACAATTTCGGTCGTAACAACCGGCGTCTTTTTCATTTTTACAGAACCATCGGCATTGACCTTGCATTTTAAGCATTGATCCAAAGTCAAGTTATAGCAGGAAGACGGCTTAAATGATTTTACCTCGCTCGGCTTCAGATGACCGTTAAGCAGCAAATGCACTACAAACAAACGCTTAGAGATTCCGCCGTCAACATTCCAAAGCGCCATACATTGACTCAGATATTGATTGGATTTCTGCGCATTCAAAGCCTCCAAAAATTTAGAATCGTCAAACCGATTGGCAGTTACAAAAGCAAAATTCTTGGTTGCCAGCATCTGTTTTTTATCCAGCTTAACTTTAACCAGTCCCAAAATTTTCGGCAGAATAAAAAAGTTAGCCATTCGCTCCACCTGCTGCATGCCCTGCATTTCGGTAGTGGTTTGCCCATTCTGCACATAAACGGACTTTTTGCCGCCGGCGCCGATTTTTTCCCACGGCAGCCCCTTTTCATCCAAATAATTGGTGCAGCCGTAGCCGATAGTCAAAAAGCCTTTGCCGTCATCATAGGCAGAAGCGTGGAAGTTTTCGGCAAACGCTACAAAAATATTAAACTCGCTTTCAGTTTTTATAAACATATTCAGATTATGGCGCTGCACATCGCTGAGCTGGTCTTTGCCCAAACCGCGCTCGCTTAAAAACTGCTGCACATTTTTATCCAGCGCCTCAAAGCCGGTTTTGCTTTTGGCGCTGCGGGCTGCCGCCGGTTTAGGAGCAGAATATTCAGTAATGGCATGAGATACGCTTTTTATCATTTTAGCCGGAGCAATACTGGCTTCTGTTGTATTTTCTTTTTTATCTTTTGTCGCCGCCGACTTATAGGTTCCCAGCGTCAAAAGACCGGCAATGGTTGTTGCTCCGAACGCCAGCTGTATTTTGCTGCGGTTTTTATTCCACACTCTTTTTACTTGTTCCAGACGCTTTAGATATTTTTGGCTCATCTTTTGGAAAACCGGCAAAGATAAACGCTGCAGTAATCCGGCAATTTTAGGGCTTTTCTGCTTTACCATATCTTCCAGCTTAGCCGCCGAAGCCATGGTTTTATCTTGATATTTCTGCAGCAGATATTCATTATATTCGGTATCTAAGTTCCTAACACTGACGCAATCAACTTTAACATAGCGCTTTTGCTCCGGCTTATTTTTATTTAAAGCCATAGTCAAGCGAATCGCCTTATTATAACGCTTGTATATTTCATCGGCGATTTTCAGCTGAGCTTCCTGCTTTTGCATATTGCGCAGGCGGTAAGGCGTGACAATTACCCTATCCTTAAAAGCCAAAGTCGGAACTTTGCGGTAACCGTTATCATTGTATTTAGCAATTTCCTGAGACAGTGCATTCAGATACTTACTGAACAAAGCCTGCTCAAAGGCTTCATAATTGCCCATCGGATTAGCATAAGCATAGGGAACAATAAAGTCATATTTATAAATAGAAATCTTTACCGGACTAAGCCGGCTGTTTTTGTATTCCTGCACTAAATAATCTTCATATTCTTGCTTCATCCCTAAGCCTCCGCTATTTTTTAAATAGTATAAAACAAGTTTTTTCAAAAGTCTAGCCAATTTTTAGACAAAACGAATATTTTTATTATCAGCCTTGGAATACCGCAAAAAAGTCATATTTTATAAAGCCAAGGAGTGCAAAAACATGGCAGAATATAAAACAGACGTACTGATTATCGGATCCGGACCGGCAGGCTATACAGCGGGAATCTATGCAGCGAGAGCCGGACTTAAGGCGCTAATCGTAACCGGCAAAGAAACAGGCGGGCAGCTGATTCTTTCCAGCGAAGTAGATAACTATCCGGGGTTTGTGGAAACCCTGACCGGCTTTGAGCTGATGGAAAAAATGCGGCAGCAGGCGGAAAGCCGCGGCGTACAGATGCAGGAGGACATAATTTCGGAGGTAGATTTTTTTGACCATCCGTTTACCTGCAGCTCCACCGCCGGAAATTCCTACCAATCTAAAGCCATTATCATAGCCACCGGCTCTTCGGTAAATTGGCTGGGGCTGCCGAGCGAGCAAAAATATATGGGACACGGCGTTTCCTCCTGCGCCACCTGCGACGGCTTCTTTTACCGCGGCAAAGAAGTGGCTGTGGTCGGCGGCGGCAACACGGCGGCGGAAGAGGCGCTGTATCTTTCGGCTTTTACCGACAAAGTTTATTTAATCCACCGCCGCCATTCTATGCGGGCTGATACGGTTTTGCAGCAGCGATTGCTGCAGAACCGCAAAATTGTACTGGTTTGGAACAATATAATAGAAGAAATACTGGGAACCGACGAGCCGTTAGCTGTAACAGGTTTAAAAATCCGTAACGTTAAAACGGATATGCAAAAAACGCTGCATGTTTCCGGTTTGTTTGTGGCTATAGGGCATCATCCCAATACTGAGCTGTTCCGCAATTACCTAAACCTTACACCGGGCGGTTACATTGCTACTGCTGCCAACGGCTGCCATACCAACATTAAAGGCGTGTTTGCCGCCGGAGACGTCTGCGAGCCAGAGCATCATCAAGCGGTAATTGCCGCCGGTTCCGGCGCTAAGGCTGCCCTTGAAGCCATAAAGTTTTTGCGTTAAAGCTTTATTATACCAAGTCAAGATACAAAACAAACGAGCATGTCTCTGCAGCACAAGTTTTGCAAAACGCATCAAGCTGCACCGGCGTCAGATTATAAAAACACCGGCGCGTGCCTTTGCATTGTTTTTTACCCCAAATTACATTGCTGACCTCATAACCTGCCGCGCTGTCAGTTTTATTTCGCATCTGCAAATTACCAATATTCTCATCAAATTCAGCTATCGCTTTAACTAAATTACGGCATTGGTTTTCGGTTCCTTTGTGAAAAGCAGAACCGCTGTAATTTAGCACAATGCCAAAATAGCATTCCGGAGCAGAGCAGCGCCCCCATGTTCCGTCACTTTGCAAACATGAGCCTAAACCATAAAAAGAAGAAAAGGTGTTGCCATAAACATCATGCAGCCGGTTTTCATCTAAGCTCATGCCGGCAGGAATCCTGTCTAAGTCATTCAGCACGGTAATAATAGACCAATGGCCTTGCGGGCTTTTTCTAACCATATCCGCCATATCTTTTTGAATTTCTATGGTATTGTAAAGCAGCATGCTTATCTGCTGCACCTGCTTATTGTCCTTAAACATCCCCATGGCTTTGCTATAACCTGCAATCCCGCCGACACTCAGCGCCCCGATAATTGCCAGCACGCCAAGCATTTCTATCATTGACCTACCAAAGGAATTTGCGCCTCTAGCACCAGTCATACTAGGCCGTGACGCACAGTCTGTGCCTAGGATCT
>CAVKTH010000030.1:0-18763 GCA_963659495.1 Bacteroidaceae bacterium
TGGCAACAAAGTTATGGATACTCGTCTGCCACAGCCTGCGGGGTGTGGCGACAAGTATGACGTTTCGGGTTGGTGCTTGGGACGCGGGCTTAGTGCTTTTCCCCAATCTGGCCGGTCTATGATAGAGATGCTGGGCGTGTTAGCAATTATCGGGGTGCTGAGCGTCGGAGGGATTGCCGGCTATAGCAAAGCTATGATGATGTGGCGGTCAAATGTACAGAAAAATATGCTGACAGAATTGATATCAGGAGTTATCAGATTCCAAAGCAATTTACCGCCGGATATTGGCGATGCCCCAGAAATTGATTTGACACCAATGTTTGGAGCAATGGGTTTGCTTCCGGATGGAACATCATATGATGATAACTGGATTCAAGATAAATACGGCATCAGAGCGCAAGTTGGCTATGGCTACGGTGTTTATTTTATTCGTTTATACTATGTGCCGACTGCAGGAGAAGGAATTTCGCCATATCAAGAACTATGCCGCAATGTTGTGCAAGTTATAAAGCCTTTGGCTAATCAAATAGAAGAGCTGCGCAGCTGGAAAACAGAGAGTGAAAATTCATCTTATAGCATAATATATTATGGTAAGGATTTAGCCTCTGAAACTGTAGAAGAAACAAATAGAAAATGCAAAAATGTGGCTTTTGGCGTGCATATGACCATAATTTTTAACTCTAAATAAAAACCTCGGATAGCGTGTGTAGATGCGGCGGAATTTTTAAGCGACGTATATAAAGTATTTTTAATACCCCTCACCCGGAGCGTTGCTCCGACCTCTCCCTCAGGGGGGCGAGGTAAAAAAATCGGCAGCTATTTTATTGCCGGCGCTAAGCTCTCAGAAACTCGGATAATGAGCTTAATGCGAAGTAAGATTTTTTCGCGGTGTACATACTAGTACATAAGAAAAAATCTTACCAGCAGAAAGCCATTAGACGAGTTTTCTTCATTAGATAAGTTTACTTAGAAAATTTCCGTTTATATAATTAGTTACATTATCAAATTTAAGTAGCTTATCAACAATTTCCGCGACTTTTTCGGCAGTATACGGACGATAGCAAAAGTCCATGCGGAAATAATCCGGCTGCAAATCTTTAGCTTCTGAAGCTATGCAATACGGAGCAGCATCAAACATCATTATTTGACAATCACGAGATAACGCCTTGTATTTATGGCCGTTTTGCTCCATATCAAACCACTTTTCGCCATGCGTACAGCTGCGGCAATCATTATCCCTGATACAGCCTACACTTGTGAACAAAGGCACATCTTGATAAATAATCAAACTCGTTTGCAAACAAGATTTTTCAATTATTTTACAAATATTTGTTTTAGTATCTTCAAGCGACAATGTAACTTGCGACGCTCCGATTTCCTTTGCCATGGCTATTGCCTGCGTATTCAGCATATACAAAGATGAATCAAAACTGATATCCAGCTGATTCAGCGGCAAAACTTCCAAAGCCCAATAGTTGGCCGCTTCCCATTTTTTATAACCGCCGGCAAGCAATTTGGCGATAATATCAGCATATAGCTGCGGGTGGCGGCAAACCGCCGGCAAAGCTATCCTAACCTTATTTTTCGGCAGCTTGCTTAATCCGCTCAAATCGCTGTTTGGACTGATTAAATAAATGATTTCACTTATACGGTTTAAATCCAGATTTTCCAGATAGTTAAGATTATCAACTTTTACCGCAAATTTAGGCTGCCAACTGCCTTTTGCCCGCGTTTCCGTTTCCGGCAAAGCCGCCGCCGGCTGCTCAAACTTAATTTGGCTATACAGTTCCCGCCGCAATTCATTCAAAAGCGAAGCCGGAGCAAACAAATTATGCGGATTTTCAATATGCAATTCAGCCAAGTTAAAATTAGTGTCTCCGGTTTTGGCAAACGCCGCCTGTATTGCCTCTTGGCTTTTCTGCGGATTATTCGCCGGCGCAAACTGACCTTTAACCTCCGCCGCATAAGCACCGGATTTAGCGGTTATGCAATTATTCAAAACTTTAACTTCAACTGATATATCATTATTATTGCGATATAATCCAGCTTTAGGTTTTTCATAATGATAAGCGCCTTTTACTTCGCTGGCTGAGGCTAAATAAACTTTCCAGCCCTTGCCCAGCTGCGGACATTGGCGCGGCAATTCAATTTCCACCGCCGCACCGGATTTTGCTTCAAACACATTCTGTTTATTGACGCGCATTTTCTGCACCGCAAAACCGAACGGCTTTTCCATCCCCGGAATATCTATCTGCAAACCGTCATGACGCGCGATTTTATGCGCTGTCTTAAAGCGCAGCCAGCCATGCCCGCTTTGTTCCACTTCGCCGACCGGCAAGCCTCTGTGTCCCACAAAATTACGGTCTATAATATCTTTGTTTTTGCCCTCAAAATGGAATTGGCACCACGGACGGGAGAAAATTTGCTTAATCCGTTCTTCACGCTCCGTATCCGCGCCTTTTCCGTCCAAAATCCGCCGATAATAATCAGTTACCGCCGCCACATACAGCGCGTTTTTTTTACGTCCCTCAATTTTGAGCGAAGTCACCGGCATTTGCAGCACTTTTTCCTGCAAAGCCATATCTTTCATAGAAAAATAATGCGCTTCTTTTCCGCCGCTTTTGAAGCAGGCTCGGCACGGATACAAGCATTTGCCGCGGTTGGCGCTGCGTCCGTATTCCAAGGCCGAAAACTGACATAATCCGCTGTAAGAATAGCATAATGCGCCATGAATAAAAGCTTCAGTTTCCAAGTTTGGAATAGCGGCGATTTCTTTGATTTCCGCCAAAGTCAGCTCACGAGCCAAAACCACGCGTTTAAAGCCCATTTTTTGCAAAAACAGCGCTCCCTCCTTGTTATGCACCGCCATCTGCGTGCTAGCGTGACGTTCAATCTGCGGATATTTTTCCTGCATAACACGAGCCACACCCAAATCCTGCAAAATAACACCGTCAATCCGGCAGCGCACGCACATATCCAGCATTTGCAGCAAATCCGGCAGTTCGTCTTCCTGCAAAACCGTGTTAATCGCCGCATAAACCTTGCGTTTCAGGTGGTGCGCGTAGGCCGTAAACTCATTTAAAGCCGGTTCGTCAAAGTTTGTCGCAGTCGCCCGCGCCGAAAACTTAGGCAATCCCAAATAAACCGCGTCCGCACCGTAATAAAGCGCCGCATAGCCGGCTTCTATATCTCCGGCCGGAGCCAATAACTCTTGCTTTGTCATCAAAAAATGTCCTCAAATTAAAAACTTGAGGACAAAATACGGCAATCAGCCCCGCTTGTCAAGCATCATCACAGCAAACCATCGCGGCAAAGCTTGGCAAACACCGGCTTATTTAAGCCCAAGCGTTCAATCAAAACAGACGGACGGCTTTCCGCCGCCAGCGGCTGTTCGGCAAATTTATCGCCTTTACGGGTCTTCAAAACCGCACTCGGCAGCTCCGAACGCCCGATACAAGCCGAAAGATAGACCCAAGCCTCGTCATTGTCTTTTAAGTTTTCCACCGCTAACCGGCGGGCATATAAATTCAGCGTCAAATCCGCCTTGCTGGCGTCTTTGGTCCATGGCGAACCGCCGCCGATAGGACTCGCCGTTTCATAAAAATCGCACGCCAGCTTGCGCCCCGTAACGCCGCAGTCCGCCACGCTGGAATGGCAAGTATAGCAGCCGGTGCCGTTGACAATCAGCTTTTCCGGTTCCTGCTCCAAAATTTCCGCCGCAAACGGGCGCAGCTCCTCTTGCTGTTTCATTGGAACAGCGACTACCGCTGTTTTGATTTTGCCGCCGTCCATGGTAATCTGGGTTTTAATATCCAAACCTAAATTATCGCTCAGGCGCGCTTTTTCATACAAAGCCTTGCACAAACGCCGCGCCAAATATAATTCAGCCGGAATATTGCCTTTTCCTTGGCAGGCATAGCCCACAAACACTCCTTGGTCGCCCCAGCCGTCACGCTCCACGCCTTGCGCAATCTCCGCCGATTGGCAGCTGATTAAGTCCAAAACCCGCACTTTATCGGCATTCAGGGCTTCATCGCCCCAAATTTCGGCATAGCGCGCGTCATAGCCAATCTCCCGCACGGCTTGACGCACATGCTCTTCCATAAATTCAAACGAAATTTTGCCGCTGATTTCCCCGCCTAAAACTACAGTCTGATTTTTTACCATAACTTCAACGCCATAGCGCACAGACGGGTCTTGCTCCAAACATCTGTCCAAAATATAGCTTGAAATATAATCTGCTGTTTTATCAGGGTGTCCCAAAGACACAGCTTCGGCTGTCTTTAACATATCTTTTCTCCTTTTTAGTCCATTTGACTGCTGGACAAGTCGGTTATAAATCCACATAGCGGTTGTCATTCCCGCACCGCACATATTAAGCACAAGCCTTGTGCATTGTCAAGTTTTTATATTGCCAATTTTGCCGCCGCCTGTTATTTTAAGCAAAAAAGGAGCTATGATATGAAAAAAATCGGCATTATTTTCGCCATGAATAAAGAATTGGAACTTTTTGCCTCTGCCGTGTCTGATTTTACTGAAGAAAAAGGCAAAAATCATACTTTTTATCACGGAATTTTAGAAAATTGCGAGCTTTTTGCCGTTGTTTCCGGTATCGGCAAAGTCAACGCCGCACTCTGCACCGCCGATTTAATTGAAACTTTCGCACCGGATTTTATCTTAAATATCGGTATTTCCGGCGGGCTCAGCGACAAGCTGCATATCGGCGGATATATTATCGGCACTGATATTGTCTATCACGATGTCTGGTGCGGCGAGCCGAATGCTTACGGGCAAATACAGGAATTTCCAGCGCTGTATCACTCTGCTCCGGAGCTATGCGGCAAACTTTCCGGCTACCGGCAGGGACTTATCTGCTGCGGCGACAAATTCATCACTCAGGCCGATGAGCTTGCCGCAATCAGCCGGCATTTTCCGGCGGCTTTGGCTGTGGATATGGAAAGCGCGGCCCTTGCCCAAACCTGCTATATCTATAACAAGCCCCTGCTCTGCCTGCGCCAAATCAGCGATATTCCCGGACATCCGTTTTCGGAACAGCAATATGCCGACTTTTGGAAAAATGCCGCTCAGCAAACTGTTGACTTGCTGCCGAACCTTATAAAAAGCCTGAGCCGATGAGTAATTTTACCGCTAAAATAGGCAGCAGCTTTGCCAATCATCTGTATTGGTGGATTTTCGGACTGGCTGCGGCTTATACCGGCGGCGATATTCTTTTTACCTATCTGCAATTTAAGCAGCTGTTTTATATTGACACCGACTGCTACACCCATGCCGAACGCCTGATTTATTGGCTGCAGAATTTCAGCTGGCCGGAGCAGATTTATCCTTTCGGCAACTATCCGTTCGGCGAAGTTCTGCACTTTACACGGCTGCTGGATATCATCTGGGCGGGACTGGCTTTGCCTTTTATACCGTTTTTTCCGCTTAAAGACGCTGTTTTTTACAGCGGCATGCTGCTATCCCCGCTTTGCTTGGCTTTAAGCCTTATAACCGTTTTTTGGGGCTTAAAACCCTATATTGCCCAAACCCCTAAGGTTTTATTTTTCAGCCTTATTCTTTCTTTGGCTTTTTTTGCTAAATTCAGCACATTGTTTGATTTTACCCGCCCCGACCATCACTCGGTTATCTTTTTATTTTTTGCCTATAACCTCAGCGCTGTCTTGCAAAATCTCGCCCAAAAACGTTTCCGCCTCTTATTTTTTGCCGGAATCTTAGCCTGCTGCGGCATCTGGATTTCTTCCGCCGTAGAGGGGTTTATTTTAGCCGCCTCAATTTTAGGTCTGCTATGCTTTAATTGGCTGCTTAACATTTTCTCGCTGAAGCATCTGCAAATCTATTCTTTGGGGCTGTTTTGCGCTGTTGCCGCGGCATTTTTGCTAAATCCTCCGTACGGCGGCTATTTTGAACTAAGCACAACCCGCTTGTCGCTGCTTCACGTTGTTTTAACTCTGCTTATCTGCTTGTCTTTTTATATTTTAGGACTGTTCAAGCTGCAGACTGCAACCGCCAAAATTATCACAGCTTTCTGCTGCGCGTTTATCTCTGCCGCCCTGCTTTGCGGCATTTTCGGCTTTAGCACCATTTTTGCCCCGATTTATGATGAAAATGTAAAACGATATTTTCTGCCGTATATCACAGAAATGGAACCGCTCTGGCATTTTGTTTATCTGCTGGAAATGACTGTTTTTGAAGCCGCTTTAGTTTTGCTGATTTTGTTTTATAAACCGCAGAAAAGCCGTATTTTAGAAATAAATTTAGCCTTATTGTTTGGATTTTTCTTTATTCCGATGCTTTTTGCCCAACGTTTTATGGCTTATGAACTGTGCATTTTAGCCTATTTAAATATTGTTTTTCTAAACCGGCTGTTCTGCCGTGCCGCCCCGACCCAAGCCGATAAATCTTTGGCTTTCGGCTATATCTGCGCTGCGCTGTTTTTATTAGCCTCGTTCAAATATGAGCCGCTGCATCCGCTGAACTCCTTTGAAGTTCCGCAAAACAGCGTGGTTTTAAGCGATATATTTGCCGCTCCGCAGCTTATTTTTGACCGGAATATAAAAACCGTTGCTATCCCTTATCATTCCGCCGCTGCCGGCATTGCCGACAATCACAGAATATTCTTCTCAGGCAATGAAACAGAAATAAAAGAACTCCTGCAAAAACATCAGGTTGAATATATTTTCCTGCCTTACAGCAGCTATGACGGCTCGGCTTATTATACCGCTCCGGCGCAGCATACCGATAAATTTTACGGCAAAATCATTACCGGCAAAAATCTCTATCCGTGGCTGGAAAAACTCAGCACCGGTTCAAAAGATATTTTATATAAAATAAATTATCAGGAATTTTGATTCATGCGGCGAATCATCTCCGCCGTACGCAAAGCCTTGTCAGCATTTGCAGTCTGCTGCTGCTCGCGCAGTTTTTCCTGCGACATTTCAGCCATGGTACGCTGTTTATTTTCTAAAATCGCCCGCAGCTTATCCTCGGTATTGCCGGTTTTTACCATGTCTTTAATACCGTTTTCCTGCACCGGCTTCCACTTATCGGCCTGCTTAACGGCAATTTCTTTCAGCTGCGCATTTTGCTTTAGCTTTACCTGCTGTTCATATTTTTTATTAGCTTCCCGCTCCGGAAACTTTGGATATATGTTTCTGAAGTTATGGTGCCATTGAAAATATACCAAAAATACCGATGGGAAAGCCGAAATCAGTTCTTGCGCCATAGTGCGCGGCTTAGTCAGCTCATAAGAGCGGGCAGCCATAATCCGGCGCGTATCTTCAATAAACTGCTCCATTTTTTCCTTGGCTTTATCCGGACGCCCCAAACGGTATTCACAACCCTCTATCAACCGGTTAAACACCGGATTATTATTTTCCAGCGCCAGCTTGCGCAGAATTTTCAGCATGCTCTGCATACTGGAGCTTTTGTTCCAAAAAGAGCGCATGGTTTTGGCTTCTATGCTGTCAAAGCCAAAGAAATGCACGCCCTCAAACCCGGCTTCTTTAATGGCGTTAAAGGTATAAATATACAAAGCGTTCCAGTTAATTCTGCCGTCATCCGTCAAAAAATCTTCATACATACCGGACTTTAGCTTATCCAGCACATATTTTGTTACTGGAAAGTCAAAGTTAGTAATAGACTCACCTTGCAGAAGCAAAGTAACCTTGGACGATGAACTGTCCATAATAAAGTTTTCGGCGGTAATAACCTCTTTAGTCAACACCGCTTTCAAATAAATGTAGGCGTAGGCAAACACGCTGGAATGAATAGCCCGCAAAATACCGATATTTTTAAACGTGTGCTGATATTTATCTTTAAAATCTACCAGCCGGCGCAGCCGCTCTTCGCCCGTAAACTGATAGTTTATGCATTGATATTGATAGCCAAACCGCCGAAACATAGACGGGTGCATTTTTTTCATATGCATCGCCATACACCACTCGCGGGCTATGGAATATATAGAGAACAGCGGGTTGCGCGAATATCCGACCATCACGGTGGCAAAAACCGCATCCAGCTCGGCAAAATACGGCTCCATGTGCGAACAAAAAGCATTTTTTCTAAACTCGGCGTCCAGCATAAAAGCATAATGCTCTATCTCGTCTTCCGGCACATCATAGCGCTGCATAACCTTATCCAGCGTTGCTGTCAGCTTTTGAAAATTGGTGTTAGAAATTTTATTATCATCCATCGGCACATAGCCGCTGCGGTATTCGTCATAAAACAAATTTAAGAAAATATTTTCTTCATCATCAAAATTCCGCTTAAAATCGGCGGCATCTTCGGCAATAAAAGCCTTAACCTTATCGGCATACGACGGTTCATACACCTGATCTTTTAAATAGTGTATGGCATCTTGTTCCAGTTCTTTATCGGAATATGTTAAGTCAGCAAAGCGCAGCCCCATTGATGCCCTCCCGTTTAGTGGTTTTATAGTATATCGCTAAAAAAAATGTGTCAACAGCTTTTTTAATCTCCCTCCCCGAATTTTTTATAAACCTATTGTTTAGATTTTTATATTATGCTATAATAACTTATTATTCAGCAGCCGGAGAAAAATTATGGACCGACAAATTATAGAAATTCAAAACGATGGCTTTAACCTTTCCTTGCACCGCGGCTTTTTGCTTATAGAAAATAAAGAGATTAACCTTAAACAGCAAATTCCTCTAGATAATATCTTAGCCTTGGTGCTGTCGGCAAATAATATCATGCTGTCTAAAAACATTATAAACGCTGTTTGCGAGCAAGGCGGAAACATTATATTTTGCGGAAAAAACTATATTCCGGCTGCCATAACTTTGCCTTATGCCGGACATTGGCTGATTGCTCCGCGCATACGTCAGCAAATTGACTGCAGTAAGCCTTTGCAAAAAAATTTATGGAAAAGCATTGTTCAGCACAAAATTCTAAATCAGGCTGCTGTATTAAACTACTTTTTTCCGCAGCACAGCAATTTAGAAAGGCTGAAAACTTTGGCAAACAATACCCTCAGCAATGATGTCGGCAATAATGAAGGCGTAGCGGCCAGCATTTATTTTAAGTCGTTATTCGGCAAACATTTTGTACGCGACAGGCTTTGCGATGATGTAAATTTATTGCTGAACTACACATATATTGTTTTGCGGGCCATTGTTGCCCGTGCTGTAGCCGGAAACGGTCTGCTTCCGCAGCTGAGCCTCAAGCATTGCACAGCCGCAAATCCGATTCCACTGGTTGACGACCTTATAGAACCATTCCGCGCTGTGGCAGATAAGTTTGTATTTGAAGAGCTGAATAAACTCATAAACATTGACCATATAGAATTGACTCCGGCAATCAAAAGAAGCTTAGCTCAAATTATCAGTTACCCGGTGCAAACCAACAAGGGTATGGTCTCTTTATCTGACGGAATCTTTGATTTTGCCGCCAGTTTGGTTAAATGCTTTGAATCAAAAAAACTCTGCTTGGAATATCCAAAGATTTTGTGAAATGACAAAATAGAGGGCTGCTGCATGGCAGCTGATTACATAATTAGCCTCAAATATAACATTTGTTGCTTTCGTTGGCTTTATTCTTTTTACCAAATCCACCTGTGAAACCAGCTCTGACGTCTTATCCACGCTCGGCGGTAATTCTCCACTTCCTCGTCCGAGTACCCCGCGTCCGCCATGAATGACAGGTGTGTCATATACATATCCTCATATTTGATTTTCTGCATTCTCTCTTCTTGTTTGGCTAATTTTCGTGTCTCTCGTAATTTTTCTAGCCAATCTTTGGTTTTCTTGATTAAGCACATCATCAATATTTTGTCCTTTTCCGATTAGTTTATTTTATATATAGCTAATGTCCCTTTTTTATAGTCAAATGTCAAGACATTTAAGTCAAGATAAGACTTAACAATCAATACGGTGCAAACTGTGTTTGGGTTATAGTTGACCGTCTAATTAATCTCTGATATAATAATCATCAACTTCAAAATAGGCGTTATCATGTTATAGTTGACCGTCTAATTAATCTCTGATATAATAGTTGAAACCGAGGGCTGCTACTGCTTTATGTTATAGTTGACCGTCTAATTAATCTCTGATATAATTTGCCGAGAAAATAACCAACTCACATGTTCGTTATAGTTGACCGTCTAATTAATCTCTGATATAATGCAGCGCTTCACGGTGTCGTCCATCTTTTTGTTATAGTTGACCGTCTAATTAATCTCTGATATAATTGTTTCTTTAGCATAGGCAAATTCTACCACGTTATAGTTGACCGTCTAATTAATCTCTGATATAATCATTCCTTTTATGTTCTGCGTGCCGGATAAGTTATAGTTGACCGTCTAATTAATCTCTGATATAATTTCTAAAACTTTAATCAATTTACGCAATCGGTTATAGTTGACCGTCTAATTAATCTCTGATATAATTTTTCTTGAGTTTTTACCGGAAACTTTGCCGTTATAGTTGACCGTCTAATTAATCTCTGATATAATATGAGGACGATACGACTGGTCTCCGTACTCGTTATAGTTGACCGTCTAATTAATCTCTGATATAATATGCGCGAAATTCTTCCGACAGTTAGCACAGTTATAGTTGACCGTCTAATTAATCTCTGATATAATAATTGCTGAGGGTATGGAAAACCTCGGAACGTTATAGTTGACCGTCTAATTAATCTCTGATATAATAATCCGGTGCATTGCTCAACTTCATCTTCTGTTATAGTTGACCGTCTAATTAATCTCTGATATAATCGCCATATTTCGGACAGCTCAGTTCTGCTGGTTATAGTTGACCGTCTAATTAATCTCTGATATAATATGTTCTGCGCCGGTTTGGTCTTTGACCGTGTTATAGTTGACCGTCTAATTAATCTCTGATATAATAAGATATCGCAAAAATGTTTAATCTTCATCGTTATAGTTGACCGTCTAATTAATCTCTGATATAATCTGCGGCAAGCTAAATCAGTTATTAACGCTGTTATAGTTGACCGTCTAATTAATCTCTGATATAATGAAAATCAGGAAGAACAAAATTAAAATTATGTTATAGTTGACCGTCTAATTAATCTCTGATATAATTTTTTAACAGTTTATCCAAATTCATTGACTGTTATAGTTGACCGTCTAATTAATCTCTGATATAATATTTCCATATTATTCCCCGTTGACTGTTATGTTATAGTTGACCGTCTAATTAATCTCTGATATAATAAAAATTTGGCAAACAGACTAAAGAACAACGTTATAGTTGACCGTCTAATTAATCTCTGATATAATTTGTAATCCGCTGATGATGTCATCTAATTTGTTATAGTTGACCGTCTAATTAATCTCTGATATAATAATGTTCAACTATCTGCAGTATTTGCGGGAGTTATAGTTGACCGTCTAATTAATCTCTGATATAATCAAAGATATTTACGAGCGGGAGGGTGGTTGGTTATAGTTGACCGTCTAATTAATCTCTGATATAATCTTTGTAATGAAAAAGGATTGGACGGTAAGGTTATAGTTGACCGTCTAATTAATCTCTGATATAATACTTCCACAAGACGTGTTTGTTCTTAGCTTGTTATAGTTGACCGTCTAATTAATCTCTGATATAATTTTATCTTTATCGGATGAACACCAAGCAGAGTTATAGTTGACCGTCTAATTAATCTCTGATATAATATCTAAGCAAATAACGCCTTGAAATCAAACGATTTTAAGGCGTTATTGCAAAATAAAAATGCTAAAAAACATATATTAAAACAGCATTAACTGTCCATTTTCTTCGCGAATCGCTTCTTCATTTTCCTCATAATTTTTACCTAAATAGTTTTCAGTCATCAAATATTGCTTGTCCGTGACATACAAAAATGACACCGAAGAATTATCAGGAATATATTTTGCCAAACTTTTAGTTATGGTTTGTCCGACTCCTAAACTCTTAACCGGTTTAATATAAACCGAAAATTGTTTCATCATAAAACCATTATCCAAAAGCAAATTGCGAAAACGAGTAGCCTTGCGGGTTTCTTTTTTAGTGCGAACCGGAATGTCAAACATACAAATTATCCACATCATAGACCACCCTGTTAAAGTTTCATGCCGCTGTCTTCGTGCCATTCCACAACACCTTATGTTTTTTCTTTACTTTACCAAACGGTGTAAGTTCTATTTTTCTTGGACGACATTTCAATAATGCCGATAACGAACGAAAACGTTTACTATCAACCAGCATATAGTCTAACTTGCCTGTGGTTCCTCTAGCATCAGTCATATAATCAATAGAAAAATCATTCGTACTAAAATTTTTCACTTTAGCTAAACAACGCGGTTTATCTGTATAAGAAGCCCATTCAACCGGCGTATCCAGCTCCAGCATATCGCGTTGCTGAACCGACCAGATAAGTTTTCCGCCGTCTTTTTTCCATTGCGGAACAAAGTCCGCTTGATTAACATCAAAGCGTTTAATAACTTCCCAGCCGACTTTGCCGTCTTTCTCATAGAAATCTACACAATGGTTGTTTCCGCTTTTATAAACTAAGTTATGTTTCTTAACAAAAACAAATGAAGATACGTTTTCATAACATTTAATTTTATCGCCTTTCCATAATTTTTTATCCAGTAAAATATGAAAAGTTTTAGCCGCAATCAGACCGTCAGTAATTCTACGTTCCTTTTTGCCGTCTGCCACATCTTTTTCATTTTCTTCTTGCAGAATTTGTTCCGCTACATTCCAATACTGTTTAAAATCAGCTGCCAATTTTGCTTGCTTTGCCCGATTTTCGGCAATTTCTTCATACCAGCTATCTTTAACACTATCAGGAATCAAGAGTTTATCCAAATCATTATATGTTTTAACTACCTTAAAAATCTTGCGGGAATATACCGTAATCAAATTGTTCGGATTATCCGGATTCTTGCATAATTTTACTTTACCAGTTTCCTCATGAAACTGCCCCAACTTGTTATGGTCCGGCTTGTGAGAAATTTTAACTTCTCGCAATACCTCTAACACTCTGCGGCGAAAATCAGCAACCGACGCTACACTTGTCATCGGCAAAGGAGTAGGCATATATCTTAATTTTTCCTCACTAGACAGCCTCTTGACTAAAGCCCGAGTCGTACAAGCCACAGTTATCGCGTCCATAGCGTGATGACGATGATCAATACGAGGCTTTACTGACCATTCAGGATTTTTTTCATGAATCCAGCCATCTTCATTTTTTCTTTCATAACTTACTTCACCTGTATCTTTATTAAGCCAATATAAATATCTCGGTATCTTTATACCCATCAAATCATATTCTAATCCCTGCAAATTCCAACGCCAACGCAGCTCAGAAGTCTGTCCGCCTTTAACTGCTAAAATACGATTTTGCGATACTTCATTAACATCTGAACAATCCACAATCGCCCGCAAATAACGCGCTGTCAGTTTAGAAACATAGCGGGTATCGGTCATATGGCGGGTTGTTTCTTCCTTATCGCCCTCATCTTCATATTGTTCACGGGCATCTGCCTCAAATCTCCACGCTTTATTAGGAGTGTTTGCACGGGCATTTTTCAGAATTTCACGCAAAACTTCCGGCGATTTTGTTTTTACAAAATAATCATAGGCAAAATCATCTTTTTTAGCCTCATTATCGGAACGGTTAACCAAACATAAGTTATTATAGGTATCAGTTCCGCCGCGGGCTTGCGGAATAATATGTTCAATTTCAAACCCCATAAAGTTCCGAGAGATTGCCTGCGTAGGGTTATAAGCATCTTTCCAGCCTTGCTCTTTGGCTAGTTTATATTTCAAAATATTTTTCCCGGTCACATAAATATGATGATCCTGCAGATATTTTTTAGCTTCTTCATTAAGCTTTTCGTTCGCTTTCTGAGATGTTTCAAATTGCTTTTGCCTACCAGCAGACATTCCGACATCACGCCCCAATTCCACATGAATATCATACGGTCTGCCGTATATTCTGACAATTTCATTAACCACCAAGCGAATTTGGTTCAATATCATGTGTACTGCCGGATTCGCCATTTTACCCCATTTTATTTCTTCAGGCTTCAAGCTTTTGTTATTTTTGATAACCAGCGGAGGCAAAGGCTGGGTATCGGTTTGTAAAATTTCGCCGTAATACGGCAATTCAAAGCATTTGCCTTGATTTTGCCGGGCTATTTCTTCTTCTGCCATAAAACGAGGATCTTCTTTTGCCAATTTATCGGTAATTTCGCGATGTGAAACCACATTTTCTTTTAGCTTTTCCAAAATAATTTTAGTTGCAGATACACCAAGCATTCCCCTGCCCTTTGGCAGTTTTATCAATAAATCACTGATTTTCTTTTCATCATCTATTTTCAAAATTACTTTAAGCCGGGCAATCAATTCGTCTTCATTATAAAGCCTGCCATTTTTATCGTCAGGATTTACCGGATTTGCTAAAAATTCAATAAATTCAGCAAATTCAGCCTCTGACAGATTTTTAATATACTCAATTTCAGCAAACTCCGGACGAGAATATAAATAAGCTTTAATTGGCTTATCTTTATCGCCGTCAATAGAAATTTTTTGCTGTGCCGATAATTTAAGCAGCTTTTTAATAGACTTGCTTCCGGCATTTTCGCCCCGCAGCAGCAATTCATTTACAATTTTATCGCGCTCTTCCAAAGTCAGCGGACGTTTATTAGTATCCGATAAAATGCGGATATTATTAACTTCTTCATAAATGCGGCGCAGTTCCGAAAGCGGGTGTGCTTTCAGCAAGCGGTCCTCATTCCTAAAATAAATACATTTACCGGTCGCATACGGAGCTGCCGGACGTTCATAGAACAAAATATCATATATTTCCTGCTTTAAGCCTGCTTTTTGCATTTGCGGAAAATACTCGGCCTGTTTATCCCAAATTTGCTTAAATTCATCCTTTACCAAATAGCGGGGCAGCGCATAGTCCACCATGCCGGATTTTTGACGCACAGTACGCAGTTTTACTTTTGGGTGTTCGCCGTTTTCATCTTTTTCATAGCTTTCTAAAATCCGTTTCCAAAAGAATTCGCCGATGGTGCGGGAGTTTGTTTCTTTCAAATGACTAGCCAGTAATTCATAGGCGGTTTGTTTCTTTTTAGATTTTTCGCCGGCATCTAAAACTTCTTCTTCCATTTCTTGCGCAGCCGAAACAAAACCGGCGCCGCGGTGCTTGGCTATGTGCAGAATTGCCCTGCCGACAAAATTTTGATTTTCTAATTTTTCATTTAAGGCATCAAAACGAATCTTATAAGGGGATTTTGATTTAAGATTATCTGTTCCCTCCGGATTCGGCGAAACCCAGAGCTGATTTTCATATAACTTCTGCGCCAAAAGTTCCAAGCGCTTTTTAGTGCGGATTAAATTTTTCCGCGCCGAACGCTTTGCCCGCCTTTCTTCGGCGCCGTCCGAAACTTCAAAAATACGCACCCCGGCGTCAACAATATCTTGCACATTATTTTGTTCATCCAACGCCAAAACGGCGCTGCCGATAGAACTTACACCTAAATCCAAACCTAAACGATATTTCATTTTGTCACCCGTAAATAATTTATAATGCTAAAGATTATATTATTTTTCTTGACAAAGCAATAGAATTATTCTTATAATAATCTTGTTATGTGTAGGACGTAATTTTTTCAGAGATTAATTAGACGGTCAGCACATATATAATAAGGCTGAAAATGCCGTAAGATGAGGGGGCGATGCGTTGCCCCCATTATTTTTTAGGGCATAACTGCTTAAATTTTATACATTTTCAAAAAAATGACAAAAATACACAAAAAAGTATTGACAAACGCTTTTTGTCATGATATAAAGTAAACATAAATTTAATAGTTATGTATATTTTTAGAAATAGCAATCGTATTCGCGACAGGTAGTCTCTTCTACTTTAATTAGATGTCAAACTTTTTAATAAACCTGCATATGATTAGAGCTTCTCCTTAAAAGGATTTAAATTAAATTGTAAAACTCGGTCTTATAACTTTTTTTAAAACCCTTTTAGCATGATTAGAGCACCAACAAACATTTAGAGTTCTGCATTTTTAGATTACTCGGTTACAGATTTTTTAAAGACACGAACCCTTTATGATTAGAGCGCCATAAAATAAAGTTTTTATAATTTGTGAGCTTAAATTTTAAGAGACATAAAAAACTTTATTATCATGATTAGAGCCTCCCCCGCTTTTACGAATTAAATTTAGTTTTATAAAGAAGTTAAGTAACCCTGATATTGCATATATCAATCTTACAATTCTTTACCTCCTTGCTTATCGGCTTGGAGGTTTTCTTTTTTTAAATATCCATAAGAAAAACGCCCCAGTTAGGAGCAAGGGCGTTTCGGAGAAAAACTGCCGTTTTTTTGACTATGAGAGCAAACGGCAATTTTTGGAAAATTCGGGCGGTCAAAAACAATATTATTAACCGTCACGCTTTTCCAAACTTAATAATATTTCCATTGAATGGAACATTTGTTTCCGGCTTTGCAGCCGCAAGCCGTCGCCGCTGTACCAACCGGCATCGGAACAGCCGACACGCTTCCGCCCGGGCAAGCTGTATTGGCATCGCCTTTGCAGCCGATTAAACCTGTATCCTCCCCGGTGTCATTATATGTTTTAATCTCATCCGCTGCGGCTTTAATATAAATCAAACCAGATGAATAGCCGGAACCCCAGTCGTTTGTTGCCAAAGTAATGCAGGCCTCGCGGGACAAACCGTTAAAGGTTAAAGTAAATGCTTTTTTGTCGGAAGAAACCGTACTGCTGGCTTCACTTATTACCACGCTGCCGTTAAAGGCATTAGTCAAACTAGCTGTAGTTCCCAATTCATCCGGCACTACACCCATAGAAACAGCGTTGCTGTTATCCAAATCGGCATAATCTTTTTGCTGTGCATACAAGGTTTTGATATTAGCTACAAGCATAGAAACGTTGTCGGCAACCTTATTGGTTTTGAATTTGTTCATGGCTTTAGAATAGCCGGCAATACCGCCCACCGAAAGCACTCCGATAATCGCCAGCACGCCCAGCATTTCTATCATTGACCGCCCTGACTGCTCATTATATTTATAATTATTCATTATCTCCTCCTATATCATCAATAATATTTCCACGCAATGCCACAGGTATTTCCGGCTTTGCAGCCGCAAGCGGTAGCCGCTTTGGTTACGGACATCGGCATAGAGTTGCCCGGACAGGCTGTATAACCGGATTTTGCCGCCGGAGTATCATCCAGAGGCTCTAATGAAGCAAAAGACTGAGGCTGTACAGAACTAGTTTCTGCCTCTGTGTCTTCTTGTGTTTTTTTAGCTGTTTTAAAGTTTACACCCTCAGCGCCGGTACAGCCGATTTTATCACTCAGCACCTTATCACCGATTTCCGAACCTTGAGCCGCCATAGCGATTAAACCTGACGAATAGCCGGAACCCCAGTCGTTTGTTGCCAAAGTAATGCAGGCTTCACGGGACAAACCGTCAAAGACGATATTAAAGGCTTTATTATCATCATCATTAGTGCTATCCGCCGTATTGATATAAACTTTGCCGTTAAAAGCATTAGTTAAATCTTTGGTCGTACCTAGCTCATCCGGAACTACACCCATGGCTACAGCGCTTTCATTTGTCAAACCGGCATAAGTTTTTTGCTGTGCATACAAGGTTTTGATATTAGCCACCAACATAGAAACGTTGTCGGCAACCTTGTTAGTTTTGAATTTGTTCATGGCTTTAGAATAGCCGGCAATACCGCCTACCGAAAGCACTCCGATAATCGCCAGCACGCCCAGCATTTCTATCATAGAACGCCCTGACTGCTCTTCATTTTTATAATTATTCATTGTTTTCTCTTCCATAATTCTTGTTAAACACAAAAAAATAGCCACCGACGAGGTAGCTGGAAGTTGGAAACTACTGAATGAAATATAGTGTAGCATATTAGCTATGCACATAGCTTATTTTGCTACCTTCCAGCCAACAAAGCTAGAAGGCATATACATAGTTTATCGTCCCTGTATTACAAGACGTTCATTCAAGAGGCTTCCACACCCCAGACAGACTATCGCCTATCCATTTGTTACTTTAGCTAACATTTTTATAAATGTAAAGGAAAAAGTTTTGCCAAAATATTTTAAATACCGCCCTTGACTTTTGTCTAAAAATAAGCTATAAGAATAATGTATTTTGAATTATTTTTCACATTATTAACTTTTTTAGAGGGAACGGGACGTGTAACAGGACACACCCTCTATAAACAAACCCAGATTGATTATGGCTAAATTAGAAGTTTTAGGCGAAGATGTTCTCCAGCAGATTGCAGATTTAAAGGTTTATCGTTCCGGCTGGGCTAATGACATCCGCGAGGGCTGGGATTTCGGCGTGCCGGAAATGCAGAATATTTTGCTTGGTCTGTATGAGATTTCCGGTTCCATTATCTTGGCATTGCAGCAAGTTGCCGAAGGTCACTATAGTGATAAATTGGCAATGCTACTGGTGCAGCGCAAGCTTCAGAAGCTGGTAAAATCTGCAGACTTTAAGGACTATGATGACTTATGCGCACACGGATTCACGAATGTGATTACCGCCGGCACAAAACAGCACATCCGCATCATGTTTGACTGTCTCAAGATTTTAACCGCTTAACCGCCTTAATCCATTAAAGCACAAAGTTTTTAAACTTTGTGCTTTTTTTTATGAGGCATACCATCAAAATTCTAAAGTTAAGGTGCAAAGTTCATTGCCGGCAGAACAAGCG
>CAVKTH010000031.1:0-18442 GCA_963659495.1 Bacteroidaceae bacterium
TTGGTAGCATAGCCATCGGGAGGGGTAACACAGAAATGGCTTTCCGAAGCATATTCTTGCTGCCCCTCTTTATAGCTTATCTCTTCTATATTTAAACATCCTTCAAAATACAGACCTTTAATCCTGTATATATAATACTCTTCTGACGTAAACCATTTTTTATATGTTTTATGCTCTGTATCATAGGTAAACATTGTTAATTTACAAAACATCTTTATATGATCTTCTTCATTTTCCAATAATTCACAATTACCTTGACTATCCTTTATGTTTTTATCCAAAGGCGTTCTGAAATCAACAGAAGTTGGTGTTAAATATTCATAGCCTGACCGCATTGACAGTGGACGCAAAGGCTGATTGAAAACCGGATTTACAAACTCTAATTTTTTTGCCTCATCCGCCCACACACTATTGCCCCACACAAACAGCACCGCCAAAATCAGTATAAACTTTTTCATTATCTTATCCCCTTTTAATTGTTTTTATCATAATTTTAATATATTCAAAGTCAAGTTGTTTTTAAAACTTGGTGTTGGATAAATATAATCTTCCCTTGCCTTTTTATTTTACCTACGGTATTTTAGGCACAAATACAACCTACAAGAAATATTAAAATTGAAAAAGAAATTAGAAAACATAAAAAACAGCATTTATGAAACATATAAACTGCTTTGGCAATTTAAGTGGTATATTTTGTTGTATATACTTTTTATATTTTTTATAATTTATGATATTTTAAATTCGCCAGCAGAAGATTCTCCGCTTTGGGGTGCGGAAGCCATGGAAGGAAATTGGATTTATACAAACCAAGATGTTTATATCGGCAACTCTTATTATCTGCTTACTATTGCATTATTGTTATTCTTTTTAGGAACAAGTAATTTACGCAATCACCCATTGTTGGCAAAGATTATTTTTTTGCTGCCGCTTCTCCACGGAATTACTTACCTTTTATGGGAAATTCTATAATTGTTATAGCAGAAAATTTTATGAATTAGCTCTGCAATCGGTTAAATTTTCAGCGGCAAAAACAGATAGCGTCTAATGCGCCTTGCAAAATATAGGCCGCTGCCGATGCGTCCAGAATTTTTTTACGCTTGCCGCGCGACATATCAACTTCTTCTATTAAAAAACGCTCAACTGCTGATGAAGACAGCCTCTCATCCCAAAAAATATACGGCAAATCAATCTCCTGCGCCAATTTTTCGGCAAATGCCCGCACCTCCTGCGCAATAGCTCCCTCTTCGCCGTTCATCTGCAGCGGCAGGCCATAAACCAGACCGCCGATTTCTTTTTCAGCAATAACTTTTTTGAGTTCAGCCACATCTTTTTGCCACTCGCCGCGGTATAATATTTTATATGACGTCGCAATGCTGCGTCCTAAATCCGACACAGCCAGTCCCATTCTCTTGGAACCGTAATCCACCCCCAGCAAGGCTTTATAAGCAGGCAAAATCGCCTTAAATTCTGCAATATTCATATTATTTTCCTTTTTCTTAAGGCTATGCGGAATATATTTGATTGTCAACCCCTAAAACACCGTAGATTTTATGTCCATAAACTCTTTTTTAGCTTTACTATTTTTGCTAATGCGTATATGGTAGTGGCAGTTAAAATTTTAATTAGTTCTAAAGGTATAAAGCAATGAAATTAAAATATGTTTTTGCAGCGCTTTTAACATTGATTATTTCTCCGGCACACGCCGAGCTGGAAATTGATGTCCGCGGCGCTACCCGAAACCCTATGCCGATTGCTATTCCGGAAATGATTGGCAATAACGGCAACTTCTTTACAAAAATCATCGGCAATGACTACGGCGACAAAGTCCGTGAAGTTTTGGCCGCCGATTTAGACCGCAGCGGTTTGTTTAAGGTTTTGCCGACCAACAGCTATATTGAAACCCTGACCTCTATTGACCAGCAGCCAAAGTTTGTCAACTGGCAGGCCATTAAGTCTCAAGCCTTGGTGCAAAGTCAGATTGTGGAACTTCCGGGCGAAAAAATCCGCGTAGATTTCCGCTTGTGGGATGTTGCTTCCGAACAGCAGCTCATCGGCAAGTCTTTTACTACCACCAAAAGCAACTGGCGCAGAATCGCCCACGTTGTGGCAGATGCTATTTATGAACGCCTGACCGGCGATAAAGGCTATTTCAATACCCGCGTGGTTTATGTTTCCGAAACCGGACGCGCTACCCGCCGTATTAAACGCCTTGCCATGATGGATCAGGACGGCGAAAATCATAAGTTTTTAACAGACGGACGCAACTTGGTTCTGACTCCGCGTTTTTCGCCGAATATGCAAAAAATTACCTATCTGGAATTTGTCGGCAACAGCCCGCGCGTTTATATGCTGGATTTGGACACCAACCGCCGTCAGGTTTTGGGCAACTTCCCGGGAATGACTTTTGCGCCGGTATTTTCGCCGGACAGCTCTAAAGTTTTGCTGAGCTATGCTAACCACGGCTCTACAAATATTTATGAAATGGATATCAAAACCCGCAAAACCCGTCAGATTACCTACGGCAGCGCAATTTCCACTTCGCCGAGCTATTCTCCGGACGGCAGCAAAATTGTGTTTAACTCCGACCGCGGCGGCAATCAGCAGATTTATGTTATGAACGCCGACGGCAGCGATGTTGAGCGCATCAGTTTCGGCAAAGGACGCTATGCTACTCCGGTTTGGTCTCCGCGCGGCGACTATATTGCCTTTACAAAAATGGTAAACGGCGCCTTTTATATCGGTGTGATGTATCCAGACGGTACCGGCGAACGCATTTTAGCCGACGGCTATTTAGTTGAAGGTCCGACTTGGTCGCCGAACGGCCGCGTGCTGATGTACTTCCGCCAAGACAGAGGCTCTCCGGTGCGCTTGTACAGCATTGACCTGACCGGTTACAACGAACGCCGTATTGTTACACCGGCCGAAGCTTCTGACCCGGCATGGTCTCCGTTGCTTCCGTTATAAAAACGGCGTAAAAACGACACTAAAAAAGCGGTTCAAAACGAACCGCTTTTTTCATTTGAATAAATCTGAATGCGAACCGATATGAACTGCATATAAAACCAATTCAGATTTAACAATTTTGTAAATGAGCAATAAATCAGGTTTTATATGGCACTCGCGATAGTCTTTATAATTTCCGCAAAGACAATGGTCTTTATACTTTGGAGCAAGCATCTGTTCTGCCAACAAAGTGTCTAGCACAAGCTTTAACTCCGCTTTGTCTTTGCTGTTTTTTATCTTTTTCACTTCACTTTTGAAAGCAGAAGATACCACCAATTTCAGCATTAAATTACAGTCCTAAATCTTTCCACATTTCATCGGTATTTTTATAGGAAGTCAAACCCTTTTTATCTTCCACATCCTGAATAATCTGCTTTAGTTTTTCGTTAGGCTCATCTACCGGTTCAACCCGCAAAGTCGGCTTAAACGGAATCCCCTGCTGAATAATAACCTGTTTCAAAAACATTCTGATAGCCTCATTTAAGCTGATACCCAGCTGAGACATAATATTTTCAGCTTCTTCTTTTAGTTTGCTGTCTACTCTGGCTTGAATAAGCGATGTCATTTTCTCCTCCTTGCTAAATATAATATATTATAAAACCCATACTAAGTCAATACATATTAACTACATATTTTTATATACAAAATTAACCTGTTGCTAAACAATTTTTGCTATATATTTAAAGCATAAGTATTTAACAATTTTTATGAAAGGAAACAACTATGACTGCAAAACGTTTTATGTTAAATGAAACCAGCTATCACGGCTACGGCGCGAAAGATGAAGTAATTACCGAAGCTAAAGCCCGCGGCTTCAAAAAAGCCTTAATCGTTACCGATGCTGATTTGGTAAAATTCGGCGTGGTGAAAAAAATTACCGATTTGCTGGATAAAAACAATATGGCTTATGCGATTTATGACAAAGTAAAAGCCAATCCGAGCGTAACCGTGGTTAAAGATGGCGTTGAAGCTTTCAAACAAGCCGATGCGGATTATATGATTGCCATTGGCGGCGGTTCTCCTCAAGACACGGCTAAAGGTATCGGCATCATCATCAACAATCCGGAATTTTCTGACGTTGTTTCTTTGGAGGGCGTGGCGCCGACCAAGCATAAAAGCGTTCCGGTAATCGCTATTGCCACTACAGCCGGCACCGCTGCCGAAACCACCATTAACTATGTGATTACCGATGAGGAAAAGCGCCGCAAATTTGTCTGCGTTGACCCGCACGATATTCCGGTTGTAGCCATTGTTGACCCGGAAATGATGTCTTCTATGCCTAAAGGATTGACTGCCGCTACCGGTATGGATGCGCTTACTCACGCTATTGAGGGCTATACAACTTTGGCTTCTTGGGAACTGGCTGATACTCTGAACTTAAAAGCTATTGAAATTATCTCGCGCTCTTTGCGCAAAGCCGTGGAAAATGACCCGAAAGGACGTGAAGACATGGCGCTGGGGCAATATATGACCGGTATGGCGTTTTCTAATGTCGGCTTAGGCGTGGTTCATGGCATGGCTCATCCGCTCAGCGCGTTTTATAACACTCCGCACGGTGTGGCTAATGCCGTTTTACTGCCGTATGTTATGGAATTTAACGCTCCGTACACCGGAGAAAAATTCCGTGAAATTGCCCGCGCTATGGGTGTTAAAGGCACCAATGAAATGTCGCAGGAAGAATACCGCAAAGCAGCTATTGATGCTGTAAAACAGCTCAAAAAAGATGTAAACATTCCGGAAACCTTAAAAGATATCAATGTTAAGGAAGAAGATTTGGAAGCTTTGGCAGATGCGGCCATGGCCGATGTCTGCACCGGTGGCAATCCGCGTCCTTGCTGCAAAGAATTGGTATTGGAAGTTTACAAAAAAGCCTTTTACGGCAAATAAATTCGTAGCTGTTCCCAACACCTCGCACCGCTCTGTTTATTCAGGGCGGTGTATTTTGTTTACAATTTGTTAATAAATCTTGTAAATCAGCAGCAAAGGCTTATTATTTTGCATATCGGTTTTATCGGGGAGAAAATTCATGAAAATTCAGATTAGCAAAAAATCTTTATGGGCTGGCATTTTTGCCGTTATCATCGCTGTTGCCGGAGGCGCTGCCGGATTCTATTTCAGCGGAGGCTATGAACTGGGCGCTGCAGCCGACGCCGTAAATATAAGCTCTGTAGAGCCGCCTGCCCCAACCTATTATGCCGACCCCAACAAACCTGAACCCCGCCCTTTATATATAAGCTTTAACCAGCCGGCCGCCGACGCCGGCAAGCTCGGAGTTGATTTCAATACCGGTATTTCCATTCAGCCGGATATCCGCGGCAGCTGGCAATGGGTAAACCGCCAAAAACTCTCGTTTACTCCGCAGACCGATTGGCTGCCCGATACAGTTTATAAGGTCAGCTTAAGCAAAAATATTTTTAATTCTCCGCACAAAACCAAAGACCTGACCGCTAAATTTTCTACGCCGATTTTCAGCGGAAATCTTCTGAAAGCCGAATTTTATGAAGACCCGCGCGACCTGAAAAACAAGGCAGTAACCGCCAGTTTTAAGTTTAGCTATCCTATCAGCGCCAATGAGCTGAAAGATTATGTAAAAATCCGCACCGTCAGCGGCGAAAGCTATGACTTTGACTATAAAATGACCGACCTTAACACGGTTCTGCACATTATATCCAAACCGGTGAAAATTAAAAGCGAAGAAGATTTTGCAAAAATCAGCATCAGCAATTTAGGCAATGCTTATAACGCAAAAACTTTGGATAAAAATCTGGAAGCGACTGTTAAAATCCCTAGCAGCAGCACATTTTTCAAAATTAAGAACACCTTATCGCGCATTGTCCGCAACAGTCAGAATAATAACAATCCGGAGCAGATTTTCAGCATAGAATTCACTACCGCCGTAAACAGCCGGCAGCTTCAACAGGCTTTGGTTTTGAACTATGTGCCGGAAAGCTGCTATAAGATAAGTCAAAAATGGTCTACCGATGCCGGTAAAGAAGAGCTTTTGAAAAAAATAAAGCCGCTGAAAATACAAGAAGTTTCGCTGCAGAATGAAAATTCTAAAATCCACATGTTCAAATATGACGAACCTCTGAATGACGGCTGCCTGCTGGCCATGCTTGACAACGGCTTGACTTCAGTAGAAGGATTTAAGCTCGGGCAAAGCAATACCGTATCGGCCGTTTCCGCAAACTTTGCGCCCTATCCGCTTGAAGCCGATATTGCTTTTGACGGCTCGCTGATTTCTTTGCAGGGCAGCCGCAAAATTGCTTTTCTTTCCCGCGGCGCCAAAGAATTAACCGCCGACATCGCCCGCATTAAAGAAAGCGACTTAAACCATCTGGTTACGCAGACTTACGGAAACTTTGATACTCCGAATTTTGCCAATTATCTTTTTTCTGAAGATAATATTTCTGAAGTTTTCCATAAAAAACTGCCGATAAACACCGCTCATCCGGCAGAGGCTAATTATTCTTCGCTGGATTTAAACGACTATTTCCAAAACCGCAAAGGCATCTTTTTGCTGACGCTGCAAGGTGCCAACGGCGACCGCCGGAGCGTACCGGCCAAACGCCTGCTTTTATTGACCGACTTAGGCATTACCGTAAAAGACAATGCGGACGGCACGCACAATATTTTTGTTTCGGATATTGCAAAAGAAACGCCGGTTTCCGGTGCCAAAATACAAGTTTTAGGCAAAAACGGACTGCCGGTTTTAAGCGCGGTTACCAACGAGCAAGGCATGGCAGAAATCGCCGATTTTTCAGAATTTAAAAATGACAAATACGCCGTTGCCTATAAAGTTGTTTTAGGCAATGATATTTCATTTTTGCCGATTAACCGCGAGGACCGCACGCTTAATATGTCGCGCTTTGACGTGGGCGGCGACTATATTGACAGCGGCAGCACTCCGCTGACTTCTATCAAAGGCTATATTTTCAGCGACCGCGGAATTTACCGCCCGTCCGAAAGCGGACACCTCGGAATTTTGGTGCGCCAAGCCGATTTAAATGCGCCGCAGCAGCTGCCGTTTGAACTGACAATCCGCAAGCCAAACGGCGAAATTTTAGCCTCTAAAAAACTGCAAAGCAATAAATTCGGCTTTATGGAATATGAATTTTCCCTGCCTGCCGCAGCCCCGACCGGCACCTATACCATGGGGTTATGGCTCAATGACAAAGACGGTTCACAGCGTTTTGCGGCCAGCGGTTCTTTTATTGTAGAAGAATTTGCACCGGATTCGCTGAAAATAAAGGCAAATTGGCTGCCGGAAGCGCCTAAAGGCTGGCAGAATGAAACTTCTCTGCGGGCTGCGGTTAACCTGCAGAATCTCTACGGCAATCCTGCCGCCGGACACACGCTGCAGGCCGAATACAGCTTGACCCCGGCCGCTTTCTATTTTTCGGAATTTGCCGGATATACATTCCGCGACCCGCTGCAAGAGCAGCAAACCCGCAGCTATAAAGATTCTCTGCCGGAAGCCTTAACCGATGCAAACGGCAATGCCGAGCTAGCGCTGAATTTAGATAACTTTGAAAAAGGCACCTACCGCCTGCAGCTGAATATTGACGGCTTGGAGGCAGGCAGCGCCCGCGGCGTCGGCACCAGCCTGACCACGCTGGTTTCTCCGACAAAATATTTAGTCGGCTGGAAAGCTGACGGCAAGTTAGGCTATCTGCATAAAGATTCGGAGCATAAAATAAGCTTTATTGCCATAAACAATAATCTGCAGCCGCAAAGTTTGGATAACCTAACCTTGCAGCTGTCTGAAAAGGAATATATTTCTTCTTTAAGCGAGCAGAAAAACGGCACCTATAAATATCAGACAGTAGCTAAAGAAAATATTTTACAGCGCCGTCCGTTCTCCATTCCGGAAACCGGAACTGAAGAAACTTTGCCGACTGCTAAAGCCGGAGAATACATTCTAAAAGTGCTTACTGCCGAAAATCAGGTTCTGGCCAAAATAGAATTTAATATTGCCGGAGCGGCTAATTTGCTGCAGTCTGCCGACAAAAACGCCTCGCTCAGCGTTAAGCTGAACAAAACCGAATACTCAGCCGGCGAAAATATAGAAATGCAGATATCGGCTCCTTACAGCGGCTATGGCTTAATCACTATAGAACGCGACAAAGTTTATGCTTATAAATGGTTCAAAACAGATACCGCCACCTTTAGCCAAAACATTGTTCTGCCAAGCGGGCTGGAGGGCAACGCCTATCTGAATATTGCCGTTTTCCGCTCGCTGCAGTCGCCGGAAATTTACACTTCCCCGCTCAGCTACGCCGCTGTTCCGTTTAATATAAACAAAGAAAACCGCCGTCTGAATATATCTTTAGACGCTCCGCAGACCGTAAAACCGGGAGAAGATTTGGTTATAAATTACAAAACCTCCGAACCGGCGCAAATTGTTGTATACGGCGTAAACGAGGGAATATTGCAGGTTGCCCGCTATAAAATGCCGAAACTGCTGGATATTTTCCTTGCCAAACGCGCATTGCTGGTGGTTACCGAGCAAATTATGGATTTAATTATGCCGGATATCCGCTTTTTGAAAAATCTCAGCTCCAGCGGCGGCGACGGCGGAGAAGAAGAAACGGCGCTAGACCGCAACTTAAATCCGTTTGCCCGCAAAACCGACAAGCCGGTTGCTTTCTGGAGCGGTATTCTGCCAGGCGCTGAAAACGGCGGCAGCTATACCTATAAAGTTCCGGAAACTTTTAACGGCAGCATAAAGATAATGGCAGAAGCCGTATCGCTTAAACGCTTCGGCAGCGCCGAGCAAAACGTGCTGGTCCGCGGCGATTTTGCACTAACTCCGTCCGGTCCTTATAACGCGGCGCCGAATGATGAATTTGTCATGGGCTTAAGCCTTGGCAATTTGGTAGAAAATTCCGGCGAAAATTACCCTATCCGGGTTTCTGCCCTGACTTCTGACGGCTTGGAGCTTATCGGCGACAACTCGCAGACAGTTTCCGTAAATGAAAACGGCGAAGCGTTTCTTAAATTCAGATTTAAAGCCAAAGAAAAGCTTGGCTCGCAGCAAATTACTTTTAAGGCGCAGGGACTAAACGACAGCAGCAAAAAGGCGGTTATGCCCTACACATTAAGCGTCCGCCCTGCCGTGCCGTACAGCAGCAAATTTAATTTTGGCTTGGCAAAATCGTCATATACCGTGGAAGATACGGAAGATTTATATGCCGAATACCGCACCCAGCAGCTTTCAGCCTCGTCTTCTCCGCTGGTTTTGGTGCAGGGGCTGCTCAAATATCTAAATAAATACCCGCATTACTGCACCGAGCAAACCATCAGCAAAGTCTTTCCGGCAACAGAGCTGTTCTTTAAATCGCCGGAGCTGGTAAAGGGCTTGGATATTTATGCTTTATTTGACGATGCCGTCCGCATTTTGCGCGAGCGTCAGGTTTTAGGCGGAGGCTTTACCGCTTGGAGCAACTGGACTTTGGATATCAACCCGCGCGATACTTTGTATGCTACCCACTTTTTGGTAACGGCAAAGCAGCACGGCTTTAACGTACCTAGCGGGCTTTTAGATTTAGCCTTAGGCTATTGCGAAACCGTTGCCGCCCGCCAGCCTGCGGATGAATATGACTATAATCCGGCCTACGCCGCCTACATTCTGACCTTAAACGGCAAAGTCACCACCAACTATCTGCTTAATCTTGAAGAATTTTACAAAGCAAACTATGCCAAAGATTGGCGCACCGGCTTGGGCGCTGAGTTTTTAGCGGCAAGCTACAAAATGCTGCAGGATGAAAAACGGGCGGACAGTCTGGCCGGACTCTATAAAGACCGCGGCGACGGCACCGAAAACGCTGTCAACGTTTATTTGCTGGCTAAGCATTTTCCGGAAAAGCTGAAAACTCTAGACAAAGCAAGTCTGGAAACTTTGCTTAAGCCTTTAGCCGGCGGCAACTTCACCACCTATTCTGCCGGCTGGTCGGTATTGGCGCTTAATGCTTTTAACAGCCAAACTGCCGATAAAGAAATTAAATTTTCGCAGTTTACGCCGGTTTACACGCCGTTCCCGACTGTTGACTATCTGCCGCAGACCAAAGGCTTAAGCGTGAGCGCTCCGCAGCCGTTTTATTATGCCAACACCCAGCAGGGCTTTGTAAAATCAGCGCAGATAAAAGCCGCCGCCAAAGGGATTTCCGTCAGCAAGTCGGTTACCGATAAAAACGGGCAGCCGGTTACTAAAGCCAAGCTCGGCGATGTTCTGAATGTAAAAGTTGTTTACAGCAGCTTAGGCAAAGAACCGGTTTACGACGTGGCGCTGACCGATTTGCTTTCCGGCTGTTTTGAGGTTGTTGCCGGCTCGCTTAAAACCGAAAGCGGCGTTGACGCTTCAGAAATCCGCGAAGACCGCATAAATGTCTATGCCACCGCTTTTGTTTATGAAAAAAGCTTCAGCTATCAGGTAAAAGTTGTGGCAGAGGGGACTTTTGCTCTGCCTCCGGTTTATGCCGGCGCCATGTATCAGCCGCTACTGCAAGCCAATTCAGATTTAAGGAAGATAACGGTTGGCGACTAAGATTCATCGGCTGCTGCAAAAGCTGAAACACCGTAAAGCCGCTTGGCTCAGCCTTGGACTTTTGGTCTTTGCGCTGCTGATTTTGCTGCTGCCCAAGCCGGATTTATATAACCGCTACAGTTTTTCCGGCGCAGTTTATGACCGCAGCGGCAGCCTGCTCAAGCTATCGCTCAGTCTGGATGACAAATATCGGCTTTTTACACCGCTGCAGGATATTCCGAATGAGGCAAAGCAAGCTCTTTTGCTGTATGAAGACCGCGGATTCTACCGCCATTTCGGCATCAGTCCCGCCGGACTGGCACGGGCTGTTCTTTCTTTAGGCAGCGGCAAACGGCGGCAAGGCGGCTCCACCGTTACCATGCAGCTCGCCCGCATTATTTATCAGATTAACTCCGCTTCTTTTTGGGGCAAAGCCGAGCAAATCCTGCGCGCCCTGCAAATAGAGCTTTTTTACAGCAAAGAGCAAATATTAGAAGCTTATTTCAACGTTGCTCCCTATGGCGGAAACATTGAGGGCATAGGCGCCGCCTCGCTCATTTATTTTAAGCAGCCGGTAAATCAGCTGAATCTGCCGCAGATTTTAGCCTTAACCGTCATTCCGCAAAATCCGGCAAAACGAAACCTTTTAACCGAGCAAAACCGCAAAGGCAACCGGCGGGCGGCAGACCGCTTAAAAAACATCTGGCGCCGAAAATATCAGCACCCGCAAAATGATTATTTAGATTTGCCGCTGGCTTCGTCGGTCTATCTGCCGGATTTTGCCCCGCATTTTACCCGCCGGATTTTCAGCCGCAGCCCTAAGGGGCAAAAAACCGCGCTGGACTTGCCTCTGCAAGCCAAAATTACGGAAATCTTAAGGCAGTATACCGCAGAACACAGCGGACAAGGCGTTTATAACGCGGCGGCCTTGCTGGCAGACAGCCGCGACATGTCGGTTTTGGCCTATGTCGGCTCGGCCGATTTTTACAGCGCAAAAATCTTCGGTCAGGTGGACGGCATCACGGCGCAGCGTTCTCCGGGGTCGGCGCTTAAGCCTTTTATTTACGCCCTCGCCTTGCAAAACGGCTTAATCCACCCGCTGAGCATGCTTAAAGACGTGCCGAGCCGCTATGGCTTTTATGAGCCGGAAAATTTTGACCGCAGCTACTATGGGATTTTGGACGCGACCCAAGCTTTAGCCCTGAGCCGCAACATTCCGGCGGTTACGCTGCTGGAGCAAATCGGCGAACAAAATTTTTATAATCTGCTGAAAAACTGCGGCGTCAAATTAAGCAAACCGGCGGATTATTACGGCTTAGCCATGGCCTTAGGCGGTGTAGAAGTTTCTATGGAGAATCTTGCCGCCATGTATGCCATGCTTGCCAACAACGGCAGATTTTATCCCCTGCGCTTTACGGCAGAAGATACGCTTCCGGCAAAACAGCTGATAGCTCCCGAAGCCGCTTTTTTAACAAGATATATGTTAAACCGCGAGTTTGCCGGCAATCCACGGATTCCGTATGCTTCCCGCCGGCATAAATTTACGGCAGCCTGGAAAACCGGAACATCCTACAGCTATAAAGACGCGTGGACGGCGGGAATTTTCGGCAATTATGTCTTAGTAGTTTGGCTCGGCAATTTTGACGGTACGCCGAACCCGGCTTTTGTGGGAAAAGACTTGGCCGCGCCGCTCTTTTTCCGCATTGCCGAGCAAATCAGCAGCCAGCAAAGCTCCGCGCTGCTGCCGCCGCCAAACTTAAACCTTGCCAAAGTCAAAATTTGCCGCGATACCGGAGATTTAGCCACCGATTTTTGCCCTAAAACGGCTGAAACCTATTTTATTCCGCAGGTTACGCATATAAAAAATTCCGGCATTGCCCGCCTTATTCCCATAGATAAAGCCAGCGGCCTGCGCGCCTGCCGCCACACTCCTCCGGCAACAGAGCTGAAAAGTTACAATTTTTGGCCGTCCGATGTTCAAAACGCTTTCCGCAAGGCCGGAATCAGCTTTAAGCGTCCGCCCGCTTTTTTAAAAGACTGCGATGAGGTTGAAGATTTCAAGCAGGGACAGCCGCCGAAAATCATCTTTCCGGTAAACAACAGCAAAATCATTTTAACCAAGCACCGGCAAAAAAACATTGCCCTGCAGACCGCTTCTGATGCCGACGCCGATAAAATTTATTGGTTTATAAATGACGGCTTGGCCGGTCAAAGCCGGGTTGGAGAAACTTTAGAAGCAGCGCCTCCTTTCGGCACCGTAAAAATCAAAGCCGTAGACAATTTAGGACGGCAAACCGAAATTACAATTTCTGTTCTGCCGGCTGCGGAACTGCAATAAAATTTATTTTTCCGGCAGATTTTTATTTTTCAATTTTAAAGCGTTATACATTACTTTCGGCTGTGTTTTTTGTGTTTCCGCCGCCGCATTCTCTGCCTGTTTTTCCGCTTGAGGATGAATTTTTGCCCGCAATTCCGCTAATTTTTCATCTACTTTAACCACGCCGGACTTACCTGCTTCCTGCATTTTTGCAATATGCGACTGCATTTCTTGCTTATAAGTCTCAGCCGGCTTGCCGTTTGCCATAATAGTTTTCATGGCATCGGTTTTGGAATTATACCAAAATTTATTCAGTTTTCCGTCATAAACCGAAGTATCCGGCGCTATTTTTTCGCCTTTTTTATTATAAATTGCCTCAAAGCTGGAGATTATTCCGTTTTCGCTCTTTTTAACCCATTTTCCATGCGGCTTGCCTTTGCGGTACCAGCCGAAAGTAACGGATTTTCCGTCTTCCGAATAATGCAGGGACGGACCGTCGCTGCGTCCGTTTTTATCCACCACGCGCCGGCACATCAGCTGTGTTTTTGCCGAATCATAATAGCTTTCCAGCAATCTGTGTCCGTCATTGTTGCAAGATTTAAGATAGCGGTCAAACATATTCAGCTTTGGTTTTGGCAGAGGCTTAGCCACAGGCTGCAGTTTAATTTCCGGCGCGCGGATTTTAGCCAGCGCCTCGTCAAGCTCTATATAAACCATATTAAAACGAGCCTTAAGCCCAAAACTTCTATCTAAATGGAGTTTTGTGATATTTTTTTGCTTTAATGCAGCCGAGGTGGTCATTTTTGCCTCCTATAACTAACTATTTTAGTCTATTATATCAATTTTGTACAAAATAACAAGCAAAAATTTTGGCAAATTAAAATTTTTCTTTGCCGCCGCACCGCTGAAAACTAATAAATAGTCTTGGCTTTTTGCTGATATTCTTCAAACAGCTTCAAGCAGTCTGCTCTATCTAATTCCGCCATATCCAGCACCGATTTGTCGCGGCATTCAGCTTCTATAAAACGATACATAAAGTCGTCTCTAAAGCCGATATGCTCAGCATCTTCGGGACGGCAGCCGAAATATACTTTTTTAATGTTCGCCCAAATAATGGCGGATAAGCACATCGGGCAAGGATAAGCCGTGGTATATAAAACGCAGCCGCTTAAATCGTAACTGCCGATTTTTTGACAAGCCGCGCGGATAGCATTAACTTCCGCATGCGCAGTCGGGTCGTTGTCGCGCAGAACAGAGTTTGAAGTTACGGCTAAAATCTCGCCGTTTTCCGCGATTACCGCCGCGCCGAACGGACCGCCGATATTTTCATTCATCGTCTTGCGCGCCTGTTCCATCGCCAAACGTAAAATTTCGTTCATCCCAATTCTCCTAGTAATGATAATATGTTGTTTCGCCCAAACTATTTTGGTGCGCTGTTCTGTCCAGCTGCCCCATATTGTTGCGGTATTCGGTGTCGCCTAAGCTATTCTGATGCGCGGTGCCGACCAGCTGCCCCATATTGTTGCGGTATTCGGTGTCGCCTAAGCTGTTTTGATGCGCTGTGCCGACTACCTGCCCCATATTGTTGCGATATTCGGTGTCGCCCAAGCTATTTTGATGCGCGGTGCCGACTACCTGCCCCATGTTGTTGCGATATTCAGTATCGCCTAAGCTATTTTGGCGCGCTGTGCCGACCAGCTGCCCCACATTATTGCGGTATTCCGTATCGCCCAGACTGTTGGTGCGCTGGGTTTTAACCTGATTAAACTCCGGCATAAACGCCTGCGCCGACAGCGGCAGCAATAAACAAGCTATCAGTAAATATTTCATCTTCTTACTCCTTAATTACAGCGTTAAATCGGCGAATTTGGCTCCGATTGCCGAGGCCAAGGCTTCGGCGTTCAGCTCCAGAGTCACGCCGATTTTTCCGCCGGAAAGGCAAAACGTGTCAAACAATACCGCCGTTTCATCAATAAACACCGGAAATTGCTTTTTCATTCCCAGCGGAGAACAGCCGCCGTGGACATAGCCGGTCAGCGGCAAAAGTTTTTTCAGCGGCAGCATTTCTAAGTTTTTCACTCCGGCGGCGTGAGCGGCTTTTTTCACGCTGAGTTCGGCGTTTGCCGGAATCACAAACACAAAATAAACAAAACCGTGCTGGTCGGTCGGAGCCTGCGTCACCAAAGTTTTAAACACCTGCTCTTCCGGCTTTTGCAGATATTGCGCCACGCTTTTGGCGTCAACGCCGTCGGTTACCTCATATTCATACACCTGATACGGAATTTTGGCGGTTTCCACAATCCGCATGGCGTTAGTTTTTATCATTTTCTCTGCGTTTTTCATAATTTTTTCTATATAAACTTTCGCCTAAACTGTCAACCCTGTTTTTTATGTAAAAAAAATTGCAAAAAACTCAAAAAAGGTATTGCAATTTAACCATAAAGATAGCTATATAAGTAAATGAATTTTTGAACATATTTATAATTGGAGATAAAACATGAAAGTTGGTATTATCGGTGCCGGTTCTGTTGGAAGTGCTGCGGCATTTTCTTTGATGATGACAGGCGTTGCCCACAAAGTTGTATTGATTGATATGAATGAAAAAAAGGCTCAGGCCGAAGCTATGGATATTGCTCACGCCGCTCCGTTCGGCCATGCCGGAAAAATCAAAGCCGGAACTTATGAAGATTTGGACGGCTGCGAAATTGTTATCGTTACCGCTGGTGCAAACCAAAAACCGGGCGAAACCCGTATTGACCTTTTGGGACGCAACGTTAAAATTTTTGAAAGCATCATTCCGCAGGTTGCTAAATACGCTCCGGATTCAATTTTGCTTATCACCGCTAATCCGGCGGACATTATGACCGAAGTTGCCCGCAAGCTTTCCGGTTTTCCTAAAGAACGCGTTATCGGCAGCGGTACGGTTTTGGATACTTCCCGTTTCAGAACCTTGCTGGCCTTTTACTTGGGTGTTTCTACAAAATCTGTTCACGCAGATGTTATCGGCGAGCACGGCGACAGCGAAGTTTTGATTTGGTCTAACGCCGAAGCCGGCACTTTGTCTTTGGATGAATACGCCGAAAGCGTAAACAAAGTTTTGGACGATGCTAAAAAAGCCGAAATCAGAGACGGCGTTGTTAACGCAGCTTACAAAATCATTGAGGGCAAAGGCGCAACTTTCTATGGTATCGCCGGTGCTTTGACTCAGATTTGCCGCGCTATTAACAACAACGAATACGCTATTTTGACTGTGTCTTCTCATCATGACGACATTGAGGGCGTTAAAGGCGTAAGCTTGTCTTTGCCGACAGTTATTAACAAAAAAGGTATTTTCCACGTTATTTCTCCAAAACTTTCTGACGATGAACGCGCAAAATTAAAATCAAGCGCCGAAATCATGAAAGAATACACCGACAAAGCTTTGGCTATGATTGCCGATAAATAAGCTTTGCTGTTTTGCTTAGCACAAGAGGTCGGAAACGGCCTCTTTTTTTGTTATGTATAAACCGCTAATAATGCTTGCAAAGCCCTGCCGAAAGTTTGATAATTGCAAAAAAATGAAAGGATGCTGCTATGAAAATCGGTATTATCGGAACAGGTTATGTGGGGCTGCCTACGGGCGTGGGCTTGGCTGAGCTGGGCAATACGGTTGTCTGCGTGGATAAAATTAAAGAAAAAATAGACGCGCTTAAAGACGGTCAGCTCACGATTTATGAAGACGGACTGGCGGAACTGTTTGCCAAAAACACCGCCAACGGACGCCTAAGCTTTACTACCTCCATGAAAAAAGCCATTGCCGGCGCCGATGTGGTGCTGATTGCCGTCGGCACGCCGCCGCATCCGGTAACGCATGAAGCAGATTTGAAATATATTTACGCCGCCGCCACCGAATTGGCCGAATATTTGACCGACTACACGGTTATTGCCACCAAATCAACCGTACCGGTCGGCACCGGCGACAACATAGAGCAGCTTATCCGCAGCAAAAATCCGACAGCCCGCTTTGACGTGATTTCTCTGCCGGAATTTTTGCGCGAGGGTTTTGCCATTCATGATTTTTTCAATCCGGACAGAATTATTGTGGGAACAAATTCTGACAAGGCCGAAAATGTTATCCGCGAATTGTATCAGCCTTTTGCCGAAAAAACAAAAATGCTGTTTGTTTCCCGCCGCTCCAGCGAGACCATAAAATACGCGTCCAATGCGTTTTTAGCCATGAAAATCCATTATATTAACGAAATTGCCGATTTCTGCGAAAAATCCGGCGCCAATGTGGATGAAGTGGCGCAGGGAATGGGTTTGGATAACCGTATCGGCAACCGCTTTTTAAATGCCGGAATCGGTTTCGGCGGCAGCTGTTTTCCTAAAGACACCATGGCCATGGCCTATATGGCGCGGCTGGTAGATACGCCGATTGAGCTGATAGAAACCACCATTGCCGGCAACAATAAGCGCAAACAGCAAATGGCCGAGCGCGTGCTGAAAAGCGTTAAAGACCTGCAAAAGCCGAAAATTGCCGTTTGGGGATTGGCTTTTAAAAACGGCACCGATGACTGCCGCCAAAGTCCGGCGATGGATATTATCAGCGAGCTCCTGCGGGCCAAGGCCGATATTACCGCTTATGACCCTAAAGCCATGGGTACGGCCTGCCAGATTTTAGGCAGCAAAATCTCATATGCCGACAACATGTATTCAGCGGTTAAAGATGCCGATGTTTTAGTAATTCTGACCGAGTGGCCGGAATTTGCCGCTGCCGATTTAGAGACGGTGGCTCAGCTGATGCATACCAAAAAAATTATGGACTTACGCAATATGCTGAATGCCAGCACCGCCGAAAATCTGGGCTTTGAATATCAATGTATCGGCCGTAAATGCGCCTAAACTGCGGCTAAAACGAGATTGTTACATTGCAGCGGTGTTTGCCGTCACAGGCATCGCACTCGCGCTTGATATCGCTTAAATTCAGGTCTTGCAGGCATTTATTGCCTCCGCCGCAATAAGCAGCGCTGTAATACCTATTGTCCTCCTTATTGCCGGTTCTGAAAACCCGCCCCATAACTAAACCGTCACGCAGCGGATAAACCAGCGTATTAAACATTTCAAAGCAAAGCTTGTTGGAAAAAGTTGTAGAAATAAGCGAACCGCTTTCATCTTCCGATAAACCGCCTAAATTAAAGTCAATTACCAAAACCGGAGCGACCGAAGACATGCCTATCCGCGCATTAACAAGATTCCCCCGTCCGTCATCAAGATACTTTTCGTTCAAAAGCCTCCAATTTTCCGGCACCAGATTAAGCGCCTTAATTGTTTCTCCCAGCTCAAAATCTATACTGTCATCATCCGGCAGCAGAATACTTGCTTTATGCTCCATAAGTCCAAAAATCAGCATATTATATTCACTTATCAGCTTATTGACCTTAAACATCTCCATAGCTTTGCTGTAACCAGCAATTCCTCCGACAGACAATAAGGCAATAATCGCCAGCACGCCCAGCATTTCTATCATAGAACGACCAACACTGCTGCCATCATTGCGAGCGCAGCGAAGCAATCTAACAAAACCTGCGCCTCTAGCACCCGTCATACTAGGCCCTGTG
>CAVKTH010000032.1:0-18193 GCA_963659495.1 Bacteroidaceae bacterium
TTTTAAGTATAAGAATTATTATACTCAGAACTTTGATTATATCGTTCATCTCTTTTACCTTTCAGCTCTGTTGAGCGGTTGGGAAAGGAGTTGAACCCCAAACATAAAAACAAAAAATATTTGACATTTATCTGTTTTTATGTCATACTTCCAATATAAGGTTGGGAAGTTGGAGGTTCAACTTCTTTCCTATGTTGGAAAACGTCTAGTGGTACGAACACCAGACGTTTTATTTATATACAGCCAAAACTAAAAAGTCAAATTCAAAATAAATACAACATAAATAGCGTTAAAACCAGAAGAGAGAAAATTTTAGCGTACAATAAATACCGGCTGCTATTTTACAGCAACCAGTACTAACTCTCAGGAACTCAGATAGCGTGTGTAGATGCGACGTAATTTTTAAGCACCGTGTACAAATTAGTACACAAGCACAACTGGCACTAACTCTCAGAAACTCGGATAATGAGCTTAATGCGAAGTAAGATTTTTTCGCAGTGTACAAACTAGTACATAAGAAAAAATCTTACCAGCAGAAAGCCATTAGCCGAGTTTCATCATATATCGGCGATGACGGACATTGAAACAATCACATCCGGTTCTGCAACCATTCCGTTAGGGCCGAAACCGCGCTTAATCTGGTCTACATATTCCATACCGGAAGTTACTTGTCCCCAAATGGTGTATTGACCGTCCAGCCATGGACAATCGCCGAAGCAAATAAAAAATTGGCTGTCGGCGGAATCCGGATCCATTGCCCGAGCCATAGAAACTGTGCCGCGGGTATGACGGTTGCGGTTAAATTCTGCTTTCAGTTTCTTGCCGCTGCCGCCGGTACCGTTGCCGCGCGGATCACCGGTCTGCGCCATAAAACCATCTATCACACGGTGAAATTTCAAACCGTTGTAAAAACCATCGCGCACTAATTCTTTAATGCGGGCTACATGTTTCGGCGCGTCATCCGGAAACATTTCAATCACAATGTCGCCATTTTTAGTTTTCAAAAGCAAAGCATTTTCCGCATCTTTAACCTTGTAAGAATGTTTAATTTTCTTTGCTCTGGTTTCGCTCATTTCCAGTTTTTTGGTATCTTTGTTTTCCAGATGTCTGGTGTTTGGTTTTTCAATATGTTTTGTTTCAGATTTTCCTAATAAATCAGTCATTTTAAGCTTCCTTTCTTTTCTAATATCCTATTTAGGAAGTCGCATTTAATTATTCAAGACAAACTCAACTCTTTCTTGCGGAGTCAAATTTTTCGGATAAGTTTCTTCAATTTTCTGCAAAATCGGCTGCAACCCGATACCATTGGCAATCTGGACTGAAAGCCCCGGACGCGCGTTTAATTCCAGCATCATCGGCCCGCGGTCGCGGTCTAAAACAATGTCAGCACCCAAATAGCCAAGTCCGGTCATTTCATACGCCTGCGCCCCAATCAGCAGATGTTCTTTCCACAGCGGCACTTGCAGCTGCATTAAATCGGCACCGGTATCCGGATGCAAAGCAATCGGCAGATTATGGCTGACAGCCTGCACCGCCTTGCCGGTTTTGATAGCCAAACCAACCCCGACAGCGCCTTGGTGCAGATTAGCACGTCCGGCGGATTCTTTTGTTGCCAGTCTGGTCATTGCCAAAGCCGGATAGCCCTTATAAACAATCAAACGCACATCAGGAATCCCCTGATAGCTGAAGTTTTTGAACACATCGGTAAAATGCACCAGCTCTTCAATCAGCGCCACGTCATATTGCCCGCCCAAACTGTACAGCCCGCTCAGAATGTTTGAAACATGCTGATAGACTTCTTTAAACGTCAATACTTTGCCGGAAGGCGTGGTAAATATGCCGTTTTCATAATGCGCCACCACCAGCACGCCTTTTCCCTCGCTGCCGTGTGCAGGCTTTATCACAAACTCGCTCTGCCCCTCAATCAGCTGCAGCAGGTCTTTAACTTCATACTGATGCTCCACAATGCCAATCATGTGCGGCGTGTTAATATCTATGCTGTTCGCCAGCTTTTTAGTCTGCACCTTGTCGTCAACCAGCGGATAAAGCGAACGCTTATTGAATTTTGCGATAATGTTATAGTTGCGCGCATTCATGCCCAGCACGCCGGCCTGGCGCAGTTTTTTAGGCGAAACAAAACCTTTGAGAAAATCAAACATCTTATTTCCCCTTAGCTACCGGCGCGAATCTTTTCAGTTCGGTCAAACGATATCCGGTGTATGTACCCAAAAGCATTACCACAAACAAAATTACCAAATTCCATTCGTTAAAGGCAAACATAATATGGCGGATATATTCGTTGCTGATAACGCCGTAAGTCACAATTGCCACAAACAAGCTATTCACTACCTGACGAACCGCATTTCTCACGCCCTCTTCTTCCCAAGTGATAGACGCGCGCTCAATAATCCACGCCGTAATAATAATCGGGAAGAACACAGCGGAAGAAGCGATGCTGAAATTATATTGATACCCCATAATCGTCAGCATCTGCATAATCAAAATTACACAGATAACCACCGAGGAAATTCTCGGCACCAGCAGCAAATTCAGACGTGTAAGCATGGTGCGGATTAACAAGCCGATTCCGATAATCAGTCCAAAGCATACCAGCCCCGGGATAAATCCGGTTTTAACCAATGACATAGAAATCAGCATCGGCGTAAATGTACCCATGGTCTGAATACCGATAACATTGCGCATCAGCACAATCAGCAAAATACCCAGCGGGAATATCATCAGCCATTTTAAGGTGTTTTGCTCCAAAGACGGCAAGTTATAAATGGTAAAGTCAAACCAGCGGCTGTTTTCATACTTAGCACGGCTGCCGGCCATTTTAAATGAAGATACTACCGATTTTATAACCGAGAACTTAACTTTTGAATCATATCCGCCGGCAACATCCAAAAGCGAATTGCCGCCGCGCTGGAAAATTACAAAACTTTTCGGCAAACCGGACTTTCCGGTGTTAATGTCATAAATTTTCCATTTAGACCCCTCATAGGCTTCAACCATTAAATCCGCTCCGGTGGCTCTTTTCTTTTCGCTCAGCTGCACGCCGCGCACCACGCGGGCCGGAATATTTTTTGCATTCAGCAAAAAGATGATTTTTTCAGCCATAATCTGCGGATTCTTCTGCACCGGCAAAAATGAATCTACCTCCGGCGCCAGCGGCTGTTCATTCAAAACCGAAATCAAACGCTGAGCTTTGGTTTCGCCCTCTTTAGCTTCTGCCAAAGTCCAGATAGCCTTAACCATTTCTTCTTGCTGCTCGTCATCATAGCGGACTTTCACATCAACCGGACGGTCGCTGACTTCCTTGCCGCTGGTGTCTTCATTATCATAAATCATAATGCGGTAATAAACATCTTGCTTTACGGCGCGGGCAGCCGATTTCATAATCACACGATGATTTTTTTCATCAGTTTTAACTTCATAGCCCGGAGCCACCACATCGGCGCTCAAAATTTTATATTCTTTACTGATGCGCGGCGTAGAAAGCGAAACTTCTATCGGGTCGCCTGTCGGCTTAAACGAAACATGGGCGTCAACAGTCCAAACGTCTGTGCGTTCCTGCGGACGGAAGCTGAATCCCCAATAAACAATCTTATAATAAGTGGCTATGGCGGCAAACGCTACTGAAAGCAGCAGTAAAATAGTTAAAATTCCGCGAACAGAAATAATTTTTTTAAGCATAGTTCAAGTCCTTAAACAAAAAGCGGCAGAACAACGTTCCGCCTTTCAGCCCTATTTCAGGGTATTTGACAATGTTACATCAACAATGGCGCGCCCATAAAGCACATTGCGGCCGACCAAAGTCTGATAATCAAACTTAGCGCGCTCAGCAATCGTAAAGTTAGCTCTGAACGTATCTTTGCCCATACGCACTTCCATTTCCACCATCGGGCGTTTTTCCTTTTCGCCGATTCGCTTAATCTGAGCATTTTTCAGCAACGGCTTTTCAAAAGTATATTTTTCTTTTGTAGCGCGGTTTACAACCGTAAACGAAACCCACCTGCGCCCGTCGCGCTCAAACGGCTTAATATCTTCAGCATCCAAAGAAGATGTTGTTGCGCCGGTATCAATACGCGACATAAACGGCGATTTCATCGGCAGCAGATAAATCGGCTCCACTTCTCCAATCACATTATCAGGCATAACTTTCACCACTTGTTTTTCTTTTGCCGTATTCGGTACAATCCCCGGTGCCATTTTAATTTCGGAAGAAGTACATCCGGCCAAAGCCAACACAAACAAAATGTGTTTTAATTTTAACATATCCACCTCAAAAATAAAAAATATTGTAGGTTTAGTAATCCTCTATTTTTTGCCTAAAGTAAAGCAAAAAAATAAAAATACCGACTAATTAACAGCCGGTATTTTGAATTATAGCGAAATAACTTAGAAAAATACGGTTAAGCGCAGAGAGCTGACGCTGCCGTAATCCGATTTTTGATTAAGCGCCGGATTGAAATAGAACTGAAAGTCCGGCGTTATGGCCGCCCATTTAGAAATGCCCCAAGTCCAATAAGCTTCAACCACCTGTTCGGCCTTGTGATAAATCTCCGAACCGACGGCTTTTTCATCAACCTTATTATAAGCATACGCCAAGCCTATCTGGTCTAACTCGTTGCGGTTCAGCGGATTATTATAAACCAAGCCCGCCGCGTATGTCTGGTTTGTGGTAATAACATGCCCGCTGACGCCGTTAAGACGCGCAAACAAAGCCAGTTTTTCATTAAGATTCTGCTGAATATTGATTGACCAGCCGTTTGTCGTCTGCGGCTGTTCTTTAACCGCCGGCTGATTATAAAGCATAACCGAATACTGTCCCGCTCCCAAGCCTTTAATGGTCGGATTATAGCCGATTTGCCCGAAAGTGGTAAAATGCTTTTTATTCAGACGGTTAAATCTGATACTCGGTGCCTCTATATTTGTGGCATCCTGAAAACCGGCGGTAAACGACCAATTATCCGGCGCAGCCTGCACATAGGCGCCCAATCCGGCCGAAGAATAAGTCGCGCTGCCGTTCTGCGACAGAGAAAAGTTTAGAAAATTGACTTGCTGATTACCGTCATAGTCCGTGCCGTCAAACATAAACAAGTTATATTGACCGGCGCCTAAAGTCAGCCAATTATACTGTTTCGGAAATTGATAAGTATAATAAAGTCCGGCAAAACTTTGCTCGTTGACATTAAAATCATTTATCGGCGACACTAAACCACTGCGGGTTTGAATATCTTCCGCCGAATGCCCGCCGTAATATACGCTGTTATAGGTAAAATTCAAAGCCCCCGTGCCGTATTCATTATCAAACGTCGTCCACGTCACAGACGGATACAGATAGGACTGCACCGCATTATTATGTCCGCTCGGAGAAGTCCGCTGCCCCAAAAGCGAATAGGTCAAGCTGTAATCAATATTATATTCCTTATTCAGCCAATTTTTAAATGATAAATAATCTCCGCCCAAGGTTGGCTGCGCCGCATTGGCGGTTTGGCTTAGCAATAACAGTCCCACAGTCCCGATAAAAATTTTTTTCATAGCATATTTCCCATGTTTTTAATTCTTGAGAAATATATGCTTTGATTTTTCAAAAAAAAGAGGCTGAAAAACAGCCCCGAAACTTTTTTATTTTTTTGCCGCTTTCACATAAGCCATATTGGCGTGTTCTTCGCAATAAGTCTGTCCCATACGGACTTTTTTGCCGCAAAAGCAAAAATCTTCATCGCGTGGGTCGCCCAGCGGCCAGCGGCAGGTATGGCTGTCCAGCTCCATCAATTTTACATGATGCCCGCCTTTATGAACTTTTTTCGGCGCCTTGACTTCTGCAGCCGGCTCCTCTTCTTCCGGCAAAATTTCTTCCGGAGTTTCTATTACCGGAGCTACTGCCGCAATTTCTTCAGCCGGAGCAGTTTCATCATCTTTCTTTTTGATTGGAGACGGTCTGGCTTTCAGGCACAAACGATGAACTTTTCCGACAATAGAATTTTTTGAAACGCCCAATTTCTTGGCAATTTCATTTGCGGTCAAGCCCTCCAGCCACATTTGGCGCAACCCTTCAACCATTTCTTCTGTCCAAGCCATTTCAAATCTCCTCAAATTACCTTTTTTTAGATTTTTACAAAATTATTTATTTTATGTCTAGTTAAAAATCCGCAATTTGTCACTTTTTTTTAATAAATATGCCTTAACTTATTTTTTAAGGGAGAAATTTATGCGGCTGTTTATTTTTATAAGTCTGTTGTTTTTAGCATTTCCTTGTCAGGCTCAAATCAAGGAATATCAGCATTTGTACGATATAAATCCGGACGAAGAAATTCCTATGCTGTGGCGCCTGCAGAAAGAATACCGCAAATTCCGCAGCGACTATGACTGGCACTATGACTACAGCTGGAACATTCCTCCGGTGTTTGATAAAGAGTTTGCCCAAAATATTAAACGATTCGGCAGCGTGGAAAAACGCATAGACAATCCGGATGAAGAAGACATTTTAAGAGAGCTGCGCCGCCTGCCTCCTGAATTTTATCCTTATATCGGTCCGGTTCTGCACACGCTTCCCGGGCTGTCCGGAAAAATTTTAGATCTTCCGGGCATAAAAGAAACCAAGCACCAATTTCCTAAGCGCATTGCCTCAAAACTGGCCGCTATTCCGGATATTGAGTTTTTATCTCCGGGGCTGTACATATATCTAATGCCGGAGCTGTTCGGCGAAGGCTCAAACACCCGAGAGTTTCCGCAGTCGGTCAGCAAATATCCCAACCTGCCGCCAATCCGCATAAAAAAAGAACTGCTCGCCGCGGCTCTTAAAGAAGTTCCGCCCGAAAACTTTGCCATAGACAAACCGGAACAGCCGGAAGATTTAGGCATCCGCCACTATTCCGCCGACGCCGGCACTCCGCTTTCTAAAGCCGATGTCCAAGCTTTTATCGCCACTATTGACGGGCTGGCAAATTTTTCCGCCGACCTTAAAACTAAAGTAAAATACATTTCTCTGAACAGCCTTATGAATTATTGGGATGAAAAAAACGGCGCCGATAAAAACGTGGCTTTTCTAAAAACCATGGTTAACCCGTGCCAGACTTTAGCCCGCAAAATAAAATGGCTCGGCGCCCGCAGCCAGTTTCAAGAAGTTATATCGCCGCAGGCTTTCGGCTTGGACGACTGGGCTTATACCTGCGACAAAACGCTTAAAGCCCTGCGCGTTGTCAGCCAAAACAACGCCGAAATCACAGCTATGAATATTGCCCAAAAAGGCTACATTTATGATATGATAAATCAAACCGGATATTACACGCCGGAAGAACGCCAAACCCACAAATATTTTATTGAAGCTTCAATTCAGCTGTATCAGACTACTCCGGAAAATAAAGAAGCCGTGCGTCCCTATGCCGCTGAGCTAAACAAAAAGCTTTCGGTTTTCGGCGCTAATCTTCTCGGCAGCCCACTGATTCTGCCTTAAACATAAATACCTACCTGCTATGCCGATTTTCTGCTTTACCTTTTTTGCAAAAGATAATATACTTTATCTGCAAAAGTAAGTGAGGAGAAAAATTATGAATGAAACTATTTACTACCATTTCAAAAAAAATTACGTTTGGCTCGTTTTGAATATTTTAGCTCTGGCTATGATTTGTTCCTGCCTGTTCTGCAGTCTTTCTTATGCTTATTGGTGGGAATTTCAGGCTTTGTTCGGCGTGCTGATTTTTTCTCTTTTAATCTGGATTTATAAATACGCCACCAAACAGGTTATGGCTGTAATCACCGACGACACAATTAAAATAGACCATTCCAATCCGATTGCCTGGAAAGATATTGAGGTCGGCGAAGAGCGCATGGTAAAATGCTGCGGTAAAGAACGCCGTGTGATTGTGCTGATTCCAAAGAAAGGGATTGACTATAAATATAGCTTTTTACAAAAGCATAACGGCGATTTCACTCCGTTCTGCCTGCCTCTTTACGGCTTATTGACTCCGGAAGATGAAGAAAAAGTATTCCGCATTGTGGCTCACAAAGTCGGCTTAAAGGCCTTGTAATCCATGCGCAAAGACTTTTACGTTTTCCGTCACGGCGAAACCGAATTTAACGTTCAGTACCGCCAGCAAGGCTCCGGCATTGATATGGATTTAACTCCGAAAGGCAAAGCGCAGGCGCTGGTTCTGGCGGCAAAGCTGAAACCGTACCGTCTGGAAGCAATTTTCAGCAGCCCGCTTAAACGAGCTTTGCAGACGGCGCAGGCTGCCGCCGCTTCTTCGGGCTGTCCGGTTATCATAAAAGAAGATTTGCGCGAATGTTTTTACGGCGGCGCCGAGGGCGTGCCGCAGCAAAAGCTGGCCGCTGAATATCCGGAAGTTTACAATAACTGGAGCAATCCGGAGGTTTGGGATATTGCCTATCCCAACGGCGAAAGCAAAAAAGCGGCGCTGTCGCGGGTTTGGAAACAAATAGAAGAATTGCTGCAGGAGCCTTACAGCGTCTGCGGAATTGCTATCCACGGCGGCACCATGGGCAGCCTCTTAAACTATCTGCATTATAACTTTGCAAAAATAGAAAACTGCGCGGCTTTCCATTTGGTTTATGACGGCGGCTGGCGCATAGACGGCGATTTGTTTTAATATTTACGGCGGTTTCACACCGCCTTTTTTGTTGTATTTTCATCTTAAAATATGCTAAATTAAAACTATATTATTAGCAAAGGAGGCAAAAATGACCAAACCTGTTGTTGTAGGAATCGGCGAACTTCTGTGGGATATACTGCCAGAGGGCAAGCGTGCGGGCGGAGCGCCGATTAACTTTGTATATAACGCCACACAGCTCGGCGCCGACGGCTATGCAATCAGCGCAGTCGGCAAAGACACCTTGGGCGATGAAATCATTAAAGAACTGGAAAAAAGCCATATTCATCATGTACTGGAACGCAATGACTACCCGACCAGCATTGTTGAAGTTGTGCTGAACAACGGTATTCCGGCCTATACAATAGTAGAGGGCGTGGCTTGGGACCATTTAGACGCCACTCCAAAGGAAATCGCCGTAGTAAAGAAAGCCGACGCCGTTTGTTTCGGTACTCTGGCGCTGCGCTCGCCTCAAACCCGTCAGGCGGTTATCACGCTTTTGAAAAACGCTCCGCAGGCTGCCTATAAGCTTTTTGATGTCAATCTGCGCAGCAATTACTATTCAAAAGAGCTGATTGACGAACTTTTGCAAGAAGCCAATGTTTTCAAAATCAATGATGAAGAAATGGTCAAAGTTCAGAAATTATTCGGCTTGCATCTTTCCGATGAAGAAATATGCAAGTGGTTTATTCAAAAATACAATTTGCGCTATTTAATTTTTACCGCCGGAGAAAAATACAGCATTGTTTATTCTGCCGGAGGCGAAAAATCGTATTTAGATACGCCTAAAGTCAAAGTTGCCGACACAGTCGGCGCCGGCGATTCGTTTTCTGCCGGATTCGTAATGGGACTTTTAACCGGAAAATCCATGCGCGAAGCTCATAAGCAGGCTGTCGCCACCGCGGCGTTTGTCTGCACCAAGAGCGGTGCTTGGCCTGAGTATGAATAAATCCGCAAAAGGAGAAAAGCTATGATTAAAAACGATTTGCTAAAAAAACTGATACCGATTATGTTTGCCTTTTTTGCCATGGGCGCCGTAGACTTTGTCGGTATTGCCACCAACTATGTCAAAGCTGACTTTGCCCTTTCCGACACTATGGCAAACCTTTTTACCTCTATGACATTTTTCTGGTTTTTAATTTTTTCGGTGCCAACCGGCTTGCTGATGAACAAAATCGGACGCCGCAAAACCGTGCTGCTGAGTTTGGTTATTACCATGCTGGCTTTGGTTTTGCCGATGTTTGACTACAGCATGATTATCATCATGGTTTCCTTTTCGCTTTTGGGTATCGGCAACACCATTATGCAGGTTTCATTAAATCCGCTGGTTTCCAACATTGTTTCTAAAGATAAAATGTCCAGCGCCCTCACTTTCGGACAGTTCATTAAAGCCACAGCTTCATTCGCAGCGCCGATTCTCGCCGGCTGGGGAGCGATTCATTTCGGCAAATGGCAGATTTTGTTCCCGTTCTTTTTAGCCGAAACCATTCTCGCTTTTATTCTGCTGTCTCGTGAAAAAATCGCCGAAACCGAGGTCGGCAAGACTTCAGGCTTCAAAGAATGCGCCATGCTTTTGGGCAACGGCACGATTTTCCTTTGCTTTATGGCTGTAATGTGCCATGTGGGCTTGGATGTCGGCACTAATGTCACCACACCGAAACTGCTCATGCAAAAACTGGGCTGGACTTTGGAACAAGCCGGCTATGCCACCAGCATATATTTCTTTTTCCGCACTATCGGCAGTTTCAGCGGCGCTTATATTTTAGCAAAATACTCTAACCACAAATACTTTTTGGGCAGCGTTATTTTGATGACGGCGGCTTTAATCGGCATCTTTATGTTCAACAGCAAAGAATTGCTTTATATCTGTATCGCCTGTGTCGGCTACGGCAACGCCAATATTTTTCCGGTTGTCTTTTCGCAGGCCATGAAAACCATGCCTCATCACGGCAACGAAGTTTCCGGCTTGATGATTATGGGTATTTTCGGCGGCACGGTATTTCCGCTGCTGATGGGCATTGCTTCCGATTTTGCCAACAATCAGCACGGCGCGGTTGCGGTTATGCTGCTTTGCGCTCTGTATCTGCTGGCCATGAGCCGAAAGGTTAAAGACTGAGTTTTTATAAATAGCTATTGTAATACGGCCGAAAATATGTTTTAATCATATAAAAACATATAGGGAGTTAACGCCATGCGCAAAATGATTGATATAGATTTCGGTTCATCTCGCTATAACGAACTGGTTGAGCTGCGTTATAAAATTTTGCTGGAACCGCTGGGCTTAAAGTTTTTGGATTCGTTTCGCGCTAAAGAAGCCAACTATCTGCACATCGGCTGTATAGAGCAGCTGGACGACAAGCTTGTCGGCGGATTGATTCTGGCGCCGATTGACAATGAGAAAATCCGTTTAATGCAAGTTGCCGTAGATACCGTTTACCGCGGAGAGGGCATAGGGCGCGAGCTGGTAAAATATGCGGAAAAACGCGCTAAAGAAGCCGGCTACAGCCAAATTATCATGCACGCCATGCTTTCGGTTGTCGGTTTTTATGAAAAACTCGGCTATCATGCTGAGGGCGATATTTTTGATGAACAAGGCATAACTTTTATAAAAATGGTTAAGGACTTATAACATGGCTGCTAAAAAGACTCTGATTGCCGATTACTTAAAGCATCGCTTTTTTGAAAGATATGATGTCAAAGGGCATGATTTGTCGGTCATAGCCTTGCGGAAGCTAAGAAATAATCTGCCTAAAGAAGAATTTGAACCCTTTCAGCAGCTGGATTCGGCGACCAACAAAATCATAGACCTTATTTCTGAAGATGAGGAGCGCGACGGCACTCCGGCTGATGAAGAAATTATAAACAGCTACGAAAAAATGGCTGATAATAAAAACCTGCCACGCGCCGTCCGCATAAAAATGTATGATTTAGTTTTGACCGGTCATGAAAAATACATTGAGGGCAATACGCTTTATCTAAATGTTATGGATAAAAAAATTTCCCTGCTGAACAAAAATCATATTTCTGACCTTAAACACGCCGCTATGTTGATTAAACAGCATTCTTTCGGCGTGCTTTACAGCCTGAAACATAAGCTTTTATCGGCTGTAAGGCATAAGCTTTCGGATAATGACTATCCGGACAGGCAGGAGGGAGAGGAACTGAAAAAGCAATCGGCTGAAGAGAAAAAGCAGCAGCGCATTGCCGCCGCCCGCCGGAAAATTGCCGCTATTGATAAAAAACTAAAAGGCAGTTTAGCGCCGGATGACCGTGCCGAATTATTGCAGCAGCGCCTTGAAAGCATAAGCAAATGCGGCTTCGGCAGACTAAGAACCTGCCGCGAAAGAGCCGATATTTATAATGAGCTGGAATATCTTTCGGCTGCCGGGAATGACTTTGAAGCCGCTGATTTTTACGCCCGCAAGCAAGTACATCAGGAAGATGTCGCCAACAACATCTTCAAACACCTGCATGTCCGCGAAAAAGGACGCAGCCTTTAATTATCCAAATACATCGGGCTTTGCTTATAGTTTTTAATCAGATATTTCAGCAGCACGCCGATAATGGCCGCGCACGGAACAGCGATTATCATTCCCAGCAATCCCAGAAGCACGCCGCCGGCCAGCAAAGCAAACATAACCCACACCGGATGCAGGCCGATATTTTCGCCCACCAGCTTCGGAGTTAAGAAGTTACCCTCAAAAAACTGCCCGATTCCGAACACTGCCAAAACCGCAATAATTTTCGGCATAGTGCCGTATTGGGTAATTACCAGCGCCATCGCCATCAAAAAACCGGAAATGCTGCCGACATACGGAATAAATGAGATAATACCGGCTAAAAAACCGACAACCACGCCCATTTCCAAGCCCACCAGCCACAAGCCGAAAGAATAATAGCTGCCCAGACACAGGCAAACCAAGGCTTGTCCTCTCAAATATCCGGAAATTATACGGTTGACCTGCTGCATTCCGTCCAGCACCGTTTGCTTGTGCTTCTGCGGAATCAATTCTTGAATTTTAGCCGTAAACTGATGCCAGTCGCGCAGCATATAAAACGCCACCACCGGAGAAATCAGCAGCAAAGACAGCACATTTATAAAAGCAAAACCGTTGCTGACAATGCTTTGCAGAACTTTTCCCGCAATTTTCAAATAATTTGCCATATTTTCCTGCAGCACATTTTCCACATTGCCGTAATTAAAACCGAAACGCTCTTTTACTTCGCCCAAAACCGGCAGCAGCCGCTGAGCAAACAAACGGGCATATTCCGGAAGCTTTGCCGCATATTCCGCTGCTTGCGAAAACACGGCGCTGCACAGCAAAACCAGCAGCGGCAGCAAAATTAAAAGCGACACGCCCATAACTATAGTTGTGGCAACCGTGCGCGACGTACTGCCGTTTTTAGAAACTTTGCTGACCAGAGGGTCTAAAAAATAGGCCAAGACAATACCGACCACAAATGGCAGCAATACCGAGCGCAGGGCATATAAAAAAACTCCGCAAATCACAAACACGCACAAAAACAGCATATAGCGCTGATTATCAACATTTTTCTTAACCATTATTTTTTTACCTTAACACATAGAAATTGTCATTTGCTTCATAGCTCAAGCCCAGCTCCTGAAAAGAACTCAGCAAATCGTCCAAAGAGCCGTTATAGTTTACCGTAAAGCTGACTTTGCCCCCGCCGATGCTTTTGGTATCTATTCCGTCAACCTGAGGTAAAGCCGTGATAGCCGCGCTTTTAGCCAGCCAATCTTTCATATTGCCGTATTCATAAACGGCGTTCAGCGTACCGTTAGCGGCAGTTCCGCTGCTGCTTTCGGCTTCGCGCTCCATATTAGAAATAAACATCACGCTTTTTTCAACAGCCTTATCAAATAAATTGCCCTCGCCGTCGTTATAAACCGAAAAGCTGTTTTCATTTTTAGTCTTTTCGTTTTTAAGAGTTACCTTTAAATCGCCGTTTTCCAACGATTCGGCATATATAACATATACCCTGTCCGAGCCGAAACGGCTGGAAATTTCATTATATAAAGAAGAGTCCATATAAAGGGCGTTTTCAGCGGTTAAATCAGATATATCCTGAAAGCGGGCGTCCGCAGTCTGAACTTCCATAGTGCCGAACTTAATTAAGCCTTTGCTGCGCCAATTTGCCCGCCAGGCATTTGTATTTTCCCACAGCTGCGGAGTAGTGCGCGGCATTTCTTTATATACCGGAATAACTAAAAGATTTGTTGTTTCAGCTTCTATCATGCTGTTTTCCGCTAAATAATCTTTCAAAAGCGGCTCATTTATCTGCACGGTTAAAACGGCCTTATATTTTGTGCCGCCGGCTTTTTCATCGGCTACGCTGACAGCCTGCACAAAATGCAGAATTTCATCATCGCTCAAATTTTTTAAGGTTTCCACATTCTCTGCCGAAGTCAACTGTCCGGCGACCTCCAGAAATCCCTGACGCTGCGCTTCCTGCATTGCCTTATCTTTGGCCTTTACCGAATTTTCGGCTTCAACATCAACCGGAACCTGCGCCTCAAAACTAACTTTTGCCCAAGCCGGAAACGCCATCAGCACGGCAATAACCCAAACAACTATCTTTTTCATAAAAATTCTCCTTGAGTCTTTTCTCTTAAAATAGTATAGCTTAAACAAAAATGCAAAACTTTTATCAAATATTTTAATCTATTTTTAAAAGATGAGCGCTTAAGTAAAGGTAATAATTTTTAATATATAAAGGACGTTTGTAATGATAAAAAGCACATACATCAAAAGCCTGCTGGAACGGGCAAAAAAAGACCTCAAAACCATTGTAATTCCGGAAGGCGAAGATGAGCGTGTTTTAACCGCAGCTCACATGATTACTGCCGAAAAAGCGGCAAAAGTGATTATTTTGGGCGATACTGCAAAAATTAAAGAATTTTATGCCGAAAAAGGCTGGGATTTGACCGATATTGAATTAGTAAAACCGGAAGAAGATTCCCGCCTGCCGGAATATACTGAATTGCTTTATAATCTGCGCAAAGAAAAAGGTCTGAGCCGTGAAGACGCTGCCAAATTAGCTCTGAATTATAACTATTTCGGAACTCTGATGATAAAATCCGGCCATGCTGACGGTATGGTTTCCGGCGCCAATCACTCCACCGCCGACACCGTGCGTCCGGCTTTGCAGATTATTAAATCCGCTAAAAAAGGCAGCAGCGTTTCTTCTTTCTTTATCATACTCTCCAACGACAAGCCATATGTTTTGTCCGACTGCGGAATTATCATTGAGCCTACAGACAAAGAATTGGCGGATATTGCCTTAAACGCCGCCGAAACAGCTATTCACTTTGGTATAGAGCCGTCTATAGCCATGCTTTCATACTCCACCAAAGGTTCCGGCAAAGGCGACAATGTAGACAAAGTTATCCGTGCGACCAAAATGGTGCAGGAAGCTTTGCAAACAGATGAATATAAAGACCTTGGCATAGAAGTTGACGGCGAACTGCAGGCTGATGCTGCTCTGGATTCGGTAGTTGCCGCTAAAAAAGCTCCGGACAGCCACGTTGCCGGTCACGCCCGCGTTTTAATTTTCCCTAATCTTGAAGCCGGAAACATCGGCTACAAATTACTGCAGCGTTTAGGCGGCTGCGAAGCCTACGGACCGATTTTGCAAGGTTTAAACGCTCCGGTTAATGACTTGTCACGCGGCTGTTTTGCCGAAGATATTGTCGGCGCAATCGCTATCACTTGTATTCAAGCACAAAAATAAAGGATTATGCTATGGAAAAAATTTTAGTTATAAACTGCGGTTCCTCTTCTCTTAAGTTTCAGCTTTATGATGTTGACAACGGAAACTATAATGTAGTTTCCAAAGGTATTGCCGAACGTATCGGGCAAGCTAACTCCATTCTAAAATATCAGCATACCGGCTCCGATAAAAAAGAAGAACTGATGAGCATGCCAACCCACGCCGAAGCCATTAAAGATGTTTTGAAATGCCTGCTGAACGGCGCTTTGCAGAACTTGGAAGAACTGAGTGCGGTCGGTCACCGCATTGTGCAGGGCGGCGACATTTTCAAAGGCTCGGTTTTGATTACCGATGAGGTTATAGAACAAATCGCCGGTTTATCGGATTTAGCTCCGCTGCATAATCCTGCCCATGTATTGGGAATTAAGGCTGTTAAAGCGGCTTTGCCGGATATTCCGCAGGTTGCTGTGTTTGACACTTCTTTCCATCAGACTATGCCGCCGGAAGCTTACCGCTACGCTCTGCCGGAAGACCAGTATGTGCGCAACAAAATCCGCCGCTATGGCTTTCACGGCACTTCTCACAAATACGTTTCGGAACGCTGCGCTGAGCTAATCGGCAAAAAAGGCAAAATCATTACCTGCCATATGGGCAACGGCGCCTCTATTTCGGCTATTGACAACGGCGTCTGCGTAGATACTTCTATGGGATTTACCCCGCTCGCCGGCACGATTATGGGTACCCGCTGCGGCGACATTGACCCGTATATTCCGCTTTATATAGAAAAGAAAGACGGCTTAAGCGCTCATGAAGTTAATGAAATGATGAACAAGCAAAGCGGTATGCTGGCTTTATGCGGATATTCCGACAACCGCGACATTGAAGCCGGCTATTTAAGCGGCAATGAAAAATGTATTCTTGCCACCAAAACTTATGTCCACGCTTTGCTGAAATACATCGGCGCTTACATTGCCGTATTGGGCGGCGTTGACGCCATTGTGTTTACAGCCGGCGTCGGCGAGCACGGCGTTATTATCCGTCAGCTGGTTATGGAGCATTTGTCTTACTTAGGCATTAAGCCGGACTATGAAAATAACAAAAAGCACGCAACAGAGATTATGATTTCCACTCCGGATTCTAAGGTTAAAGTTTTTGTTATACCGACTGATGAAGAATTGGTTATCGCTCAAGACACTATGCGCTTGGCTTTGCATAAATAATCTATACCGAAAAATATGCAGGAGCAGAGCAATAATTCTGCTCCTTTTTTGTTTTGTGTAAAAAAATTTATAAAAAACTCTTGACCTTGAGTATGCTCTAAAGATTATATAGATATATTAAGGAGGACAAAAACATGAGTAAAAAAATCTTAATCATTTCCGGAAGCCCGCGGATACACGGCAACTCCGATATTTTATGCGACGAATTTAAGCGCGGCGCCTTAGAAGCCGGGCATGAGGTAGAAAAAGTCAATCTCGGCGCTAAAAAGATTAACTTCTGCCTAGGCTGCGGAGTTTGCAACGCCACCGGCAAATGCATCCAAAAAGACGATATGGCCGAACTGCTGCAGAAAGTGGTTGCCGCCGATGTTATCGTTTTGGCTTCGCCGGTATATTTTTACGGCATGAACGGACAAATGAAAACTTTTATTGACCGTACAGTTCCGCAATATACCAACATTTCTGATAAGGATTTTTATTTTATCATTACCGCTGCCGACACCGTGCAGAAACACATGGATAAAGTTATTGAAGGCTTCCGCGGCTTTACTGCCGACTGTCTGGAAAATGCCCATGAAAAAGGTATTGTATACGGCTTAGGCGCTTGGCAGAAAGGCGAAATTGAACACAACCAAGACGCCATGCTTCAAGCTTATGAATTCGGCAAAAATGCCTGATTTTTAATTTAACCTAACACCCTCGCTGCTTTCCGGCGAGGGTTATATTTTTGCTTTTGAGCAAAATTTATATTCTTAAATTCCTAAAAGTGTGCCGTAACATTGCAATATTCAGATGTTTTTCCGCAAGAACTGCAGGCTTTATGAATTTCATCAAGTGTAATATCCGACAAACATCTTTCACCGTCAGAACAATAAGCGTCTCCCCAAAATACTGTTGTTTTCCCTACCGAAGATCTGTAAACACCTGCATTTATTGCCGCAGCATGCAATGGTGCATATATGCTTTGAAGCAACTCTTCACAAAATCTTATAGAAAAATTAGGCGATGTCGGATTTTGCTTATTATCATCAAAAGCCACAGTTCCAATATAAACATCAAAAGAAAATCTTTTACCTCTGATATATAAATCAATGCCGTTGCCGTAAGCATCGGTTGATTGTATGGCATTATGCACAGTCCAGCTGTCTGGAATCAGATTTAACGATTGAGCTAAATCTGTAACTCCGACATCTTTAGATGTGCCTAAGTTTTTGAAATCGTCTAAATGTTCTAATACTCCCATAATCAGCATGCTGTATTCCCCGATAGCCTTATTTAGCTTAAACTTTTCCATAGCCTTGGAATAGCCGGCAATTCCTCCAACACTCAGTACACCTATAATCGCCAGCACCCCCAGCATTTCTATCATACTGCGTCCATATTCTCTCGCCCCCTGCGGGAGAGAGTGGCACGACAGTGCCGAGTGAGGGGTATCATTAAACACGTCATTGCGAGGAGTGTAACGACGAAGCAATCTATAACCCTCGCCCCGTGAGGGAGAGGGTGACGCCTTGGCGTCGGGTGAGGGGTACTTAAAAAACTTGCAAATAGCACTAAACCCACGTCCCCGGCACCAATCCGAAACGTCATACTTGTCGCCACACCCCGCAGGCTGTGGCAGACGAG
>CAVKTH010000033.1:0-17744 GCA_963659495.1 Bacteroidaceae bacterium
TCTTAGCAACCTCTGCTACATTACTAAAAACAGCCTAAAAACTGTCCCTTTTAAAGGGTCGTTTTTTTTACACACTTCCCGCCTCTTCCAATGCTTTGATTTTGCTGTTGACTTATGGAGTGCGGCTGGTATAGAATGAGTATAGTAATTAACTAATTTAAGAGGAAAGAAAGATGAAAAATAAGCAATCCAAAGGTCTCTCTCTCTCTCTGCAAATCCTGAACATCTGATTATAGGCGCTTTTTCTGCCGTTCAGCGTGTTTTTGCAGGGTTCGGCAGAAAAAATGACACTTTCGGTAATAATACATTCAGAACAAAAATAACAGGCGTCACGTTCTTTAAGTACCCCTCACCCGACGCCAAGGCGTCACCCTCTCCCTCACGGGGCGAGGGTTCTGGATTGCTTCGCTGCGCTCGCAATGACGTCAACAGCGTGGGCCGCAGTATGATAGAAATGCTCGGCGTTTTAGCGATTATTGCAGTATTATCCGTTGCCGGAATTGCCGGCTATTCTAAAGCTATGACTAAATGGAAAGTAAATAAGACTATAGATGAATATAGCTTTATGATTACTGAGTTATTAACCTATAGGGATAATTTAACAAAAAATAGCGATGAGCGCCCTATATACCTTGCACAAATAGTAAAAGACCTAAACTTTGTGCCTCAAACCTGGCAAATATTTTCTAAATCACATATAACTGATACATTGGGAAACAGAGTTGCACCATATATAAGTACAGAAGATAATTTCGTAATTGATGTCAACATCTTTAGTAACGATAAAAAATCTTCAGATTATTCTAAAGAACTTTGCGTTTCTCTTATTAGAGATGTTGCTCAAAATATGTATGGCAGCATAAAAACTATTTCCCCGCAAAATACATCACATTCCTCAGGCGGAAGAACTGCTCCTCATTTTACCACAGAATGTCAAAATCTGAAAGACAGTACATATAAATGCCTAAAGGATGTTACCATGCCGGAAATAACAGCAAGTTGTCAGGAATGCCTGAGAAATACCAGTATTTGTAATTTTGTATTTCTTTTTAACAAGTAAAGTAGTTTTAAAACTAAAACCCCGCCGAAGTGCAAATCCTCCGGCGGGAATTACTTTATTTCACATAGTGGTATTTGCAAGAAATAATTTGCAGACCATCATCCACAACCTTATAAACCAAGTGATGCTGCTGGTTAATCCGCCGCGACCAACAACCGGTCAGACTGTATTTTAACGGCTCTGGTTTGCCTAAACCGTCAAACGGCGTATCCATAATATTTTGTATCAGCTTTTTTATTTTTTCCGCCATTTTTGCGTCTTGGGATTTTATCTCCAAATAATCAGTCCAAGCCTCTTGCGTAAATTTACAAGTCTTCAATGTTGACATCTACAAAATCTCCGTTTTCAGCTTCGGTCAAACTCTTTTGCAGATGTTCGGCATTTACAGGATTTGCCAATAAATAGCATGTTTCCATCCAAGCGTTATAATCATCAAGTGACATCATAACCACCGATGGATTATTATTGCGGGTAATAATTTTAACCTCGCTGTTATTGACAACTTCATCCATCAACTTTGCCATATTTTGGCGGGCTGCCGTATAGGTTATTGCTTCCATAATTTTCTCCTCTCTGTTTATATTAAATATGTACAATATTCTGTACATAAAGTCAATAAAAATTTAGTTTTAAAACACAAACCCCGCCGAAGTGCAAATCCTCCGGCGGGGTATAATATCAGAAGCTATGATTATTTTTTCATAATCACAACGCCTGGCAATTCTTTGCCTTCCATCCATTCAAGGAAAGCACCGCCTGCGGTTGAAACGTATGTGAATTTAGAATCAACACCGGCATTTGCCAAAGCGGAAACAGTATCGCCGCCGCCGGCAACAGATGTCAATTTACCAGCTTCAGTCAAAGCAGCAGCGTGCTGAGCAACTTTGTTGGTAGCGTTGTCAAAAGGCTTCAATTCAAATGCGCCCAACGGACCGTTCCAAACCAAAGTTTTGCATTCATCAAGTTTTTTGTTGATGTTGGCGATTGATTTTTCGCCGACATCCAGCAATGTGCCGTCAGCCGGAATTTTATCCAAATCATAGGTTGCGTGCTCGGCGTTTGCGGCAAACTCTTTAGCCGAAACAATGTCAGACGGCAAAATGATTTCGCAGTTGTTAGCTTTAGCTGTAGCCAAAATTTCTTTAGCGGTGTCCAGCATATCAATTTGTACCAATGAATTCTTTTCATTGATAGCGTCTACGCCCTGAACTTTCAAGAAAGTATGAGCCATACCGCCGGCAATAACCAATTTATCTACTTTTTTAACCAAGTTGTTCAACAAGTCCAATTTAGTAGAAACTTTAGAACCGCCGACAATAGCCATCAACGGACGTTTCGGGTCGTTCAAGCCGGTTGTCAAAGCGTTTACTTCTTCAGCCATCAGCAAGCCCATTGCCGACGGACGCAATTTAGCGGCAGCCACAATGGAAGCATGAGCGCGGTGTGCAGTAGAGAAAGCGTCGGAAACATAAACATCGGCAGGTTTAACCAATTCGGCAGCCCAGGCTTCGTCGCCTTTTTTCTCTTCATTGTAGTAACGCAAGTTTTCCAACAACAAAACTTCGTCAGCTTTCATAGCTTTAACGGCATTGGCAACTTTTTCGCCGATGCAGTCATCAACAAACACAACGTGCTTGCCCAAAGCTTTTTCCAATTCCGGAGCAACGTGGCTCAAAGAATTTTTAACGTCGCCCTTGCCTTCCGGACGGCCAAAGTGAGAAATAACCACAACTTTAGCGCCTTTTTCCATCAACAATTTAATGGTTGGAACCGTGCGGTCAATACGAGCGGTGTTGGTTACATGGAAATTTTCATCCATAGGCACGTTCAAATCGGCGCGCAGCATAACAACTTTGCCGTTCAAATCGCCTAAATCTTCAATAGTTTTATATCCTTGCATTGTTTTTCCTTACATATTCATAAAAAAACTCTCCCCGCCCAAGCAAAAAACAGTAGCCATAAGCTAACCGCCTTTCGCCTGACGCGGGGAACAAAAAATTAGCCGTTTACTTTAGCCATGTGGGCAATCAAATCCAAAACTTTGTTTGAATAACCCCATTCGTTGTCGTACCAGCTGATTACTTTAACGAAAGTATCTGTCAATTGAATACCTGCTTTGGCATCAAAGATAGAAGTGTGAGAATCGCCCAAGAAATCAGAAGAAACAACTGCATCTTCAGTGTAGCCCAAAATGCCTTTCAATTCGCCTTCAGAAGCCTTCTTCATAGCAGCGCAGATTTCTTCGTAAGTAGCAGGTTTAGCCAAGTTAGCTGTCAAGTCTACAACAGAAACGTCCAAAGTCGGAACACGCATAGACATACCTGTCAATTTGCCGTTCAAAGCCGGAATAACTTTACCAACGGCTTTAGCAGCACCGGTAGAAGAAGGGATAATGTTGCCGGAAGCAGCGCGGCCGCCTCTCCAGTCTTTTACAGACGGACCGTCAACAGTTTTTTGAGTTGCGGTTGTAGAGTGAACAGTTGTCATCAAACCGTCTTTAATACCGAATGTATCGTTCAAAACTTTAGCGATTGGAGCCAAGCAGTTTGTGGTGCAAGATGCGTTAGAAACAAACTGAGTGCCTTTTACATAAGAATCGGTGTTTACGCCGCAAACAAACATCGGAGTGTCGTCTTTAGAAGGTGCAGACATAACAACGTATTTAGCGCCGGCGTCAATGTGGCCTTGAGATTTTTCTTTTGTCAGGAACAAACCTGTAGATTCTACAACGTAATCAGCGTTGATGTCGCCCCATTTCAAATCTGCCGGATTCTTTTCGGCAGTAACGCGGATAGCTTTGCCGTTTACAACCAATTTGCCGTCTTTAACTTCAACAGTACCGTTGAAACGACCGTGCATTGTGTCATATTTCAGCATATAAGCCATGTAGTCAACATCAATCAAATCGTTAATGCCAACGATTTCAATATCATTTCTTGCCTGAGCAGCGCGGAAAACCAAACGGCCGATACGACCGAATCCATTAATACCAACGCGAACAACCATATTATTATTCTCCTAAGTCAAATGTTGTGCGGACAGCCCCCGCACGGGCATATAGTTTCAAAAACTGGGCTTAATTTAGCATTAAAGATGAAATTTTCAAGTAAAATCTTCATCTAAAGTTTATAATTCGTTGATAAATTGATTTATCAGCCGCACGCCGTAGCCGCTGGCGCCCTTTGGATACAGAGGTTTCGGCTCTTCAACTAAGTCCATGCCGGCAATATCAATATGCGCCCACTTGGTTTCTTTTTTTATAAAACGCTGCAAAAAGCAAGCCGCGGTGCAAGAACCGGCAGCACGTCCGCCCACGTTTTTCATATCGGCCACAGTTGAATCCATCTGCTTATCAAAATCAGCATTCATCGGCATTTGCCACAACAGCTCGCCGCAATGCTCGCCGGCTGCGGTCAAGGCTTTTGCCAATTTGGCGTTATTGCTGAACAAACCGGCGTAAGAGTGTCCCAAAGCAATCACAATGGCGCCGGTCAATGTTGCCATATCCAGCACATATTCCGGCTTAAACTCTTCTTGAATATAAGTCAGGCAGTCCGCCAAAACCAAGCGCCCCTCGGCGTCGGTGTTCTGCACTTCCACCGTCTGCCCCGACATGGAGCGGAAAATATCTCCGGGGCGGTAAGCGCTGCCGGACGGCATATTTTCCACCAATCCGACCACGGCTACCACATTTTTCTGCACTTGCTGCAAAGCCAAAGATTTCATAACCGCAACCATAGCCGCAGCGCCGGCCATATCTTGCTTCATCTCGCCCATACCGGCGGCAGGCTTAATGGAAATACCGCCGCTGTCAAAGGTAACGCCCTTGCCTACCAGCCCGACGCTAAAGTCATCGCTTTCTTTGTTGCCTTTCCATTTAATAACCGCCGCCCGAGGTTTGTTGACAGAGCCTTGCGCCACCGCCAAAGCCAAACCGAAACCGCGTTCTTTCATGGCTTGCTCGTCTAAAATATTAACTTCCAAACCCAGATATTCCAAACGGCGGATATCGGCGGCAAAAACTTCAGGAGTCAGATAGTTTGCCGGCTCGTTAATCAAATCGCGGGCATAGCGCACGGCGTTGGCAACGCCGGAAAGCGGCTTATAATCGGTCAGGTCTTTTATTCTCGTAAAAATAATCCGCTCTAATTTAGGATAAAACGATTCCGGCTTAGCCGTAAAATACTTGTCAAAGGTATATGAAGCCAGTTCCAGACCAAAAGCAAAATCACAGGTCAGCTCCCCGCGGTCAATCAAATCCACCTTAACTTCACGGCAGTTTTTAATAGTCTTATAGATTTTTCCGGCTAAATCAGCCATTTCCAGACCAGACAGCGCTTTTTTAATAACCACGGCAACAACTTGGCAGCCGCCCAGATTATAAACCTTTATTCCGCTTTCCGCCGTCTGTTTTTTAACAGCCTCAGCCAAAATCTGTTCTTTATCCGATAAAACACGGACGATTTCCGCGGCTTTTTCGGCAATCAAAACCTTGTCTCCGGCGGCTTTAATATTTTTTCCGGTAATAAATTCAACCATTGCAATCTCCTTTACAGCATAATATTTAGTCACTTATACAGTAATTACACTTTTTTTATAAAAAATGGTAGACATTTTTTTATTTTATTATATACTTTAGACAAAAGATGCGTAGGATTTAAAAATGGGACAAAAAGGTAGTAAATACGCCAGAAAACACTTGCTGCAGCAAAATGAGGCCGCGGCTCAAAAATCTGCGCAGCCGCATCAGGTTTTGAAAGACCGGCTTTCTGACGACAATCAGATAATCTGGGATATTTTATGCGAGCCGAATAACTTTGAAGAAAGATTTCTCAAACTCTCCTACCCTCAGCAGATTTTGATGGTGGTAACGCTGCATGATATTGTAAAAAATCAAGAAAGAAATCCGCAGCGCGGCACGGCTGCCAAGTTTGCCGATTTAGCCGAAGAGCATTTGGAAAAAATTCATCTTTTGACCGACTCGCAGATTGACAACGGAGATTTTGAACCGCTGGCCGATGATGAAAAACGCATTATCCGCATGGACTGCTACGGCAAAATCAATAAGCGTCCCGACCACCAGCTCAGCCCACTTTACAAATATTTCAACGCGCCTAAAAACGCTGTAACGGCCAAGTTTTCGGAATATGACTTAGACAACTCGCCGAGCTGGCGCGTTTTTAAGCAATTTGAAAGCTTCCGCTCCATTGCAAACAAAGTAAAATACTATCTTTTCAAAAAGCAGATAAATCCGGATGCCTTAAAAGTCATGACCGTAAACGACTACTGCGATGTAATTTATAACACCTTTAAGCCGGAAAGCGAAAACCGAGCCGCCCATTTTATTCAGCCGGATAAAAATATCAGAGTCCGCCTGATTAAAACTTTTATGCGCCATTGCGGCTCAGATTTTGAGCAGCAGCTTATCCGCAAAGGCAGCGACCCGCGCTGCGCCGCCTCGCTTTGCAACGCTATGAAGCGCTTTGGATATACCGATACAAACTCTTTGATTGTGACCGAAACCAACTATACGCCGCGCGTTTTAACCGACCTCAACCACGCCGGATATGACGTCTCAGCCTTAAAAATCGGCGATAAAATTTCGCAGGCTTTCACTAATCAGCTGATTGACGAAAACAAAGGCTTTTTGCTTTTAGCCCGCGATGAAAAAGGCGCGCCTTTAGATAAAAGCTCATTGCCTAAGCTGGAGCTGCATCACAAACACGCCGTGCAGTTTACGGCCAGCAGCGGATATTTAGCCAAAGCCAACTATCCGCATAATCTTTTGCTGGTAGACGCGCCGATGCACCGCAACTATTATCATTTGTTTGATGCGGTTTATAAACAAAATCAGATGAACAATTTTTATCAAAGGCTTAATGTCAACAATCCCTATATGGTGTCTATTTTAGGCTTTAACGAGCAGGACAGCATTTATTTTGACTTTGAAAAAACCGCAGCTTTCCAAAAACGCGAAGCCGAAGACAAAGCCAATGTGGTAAATTATCTGCAAGAAATGGAACAGCGCATGCAAAATGAAATTGCCGTCGCCGAAAAATACCGCATTCCATATAATAACACGGCTATCCAGAGCAGCAGCAACGGCTTGAACCTGCTGGCCGAAAAAATGGGTAAAAATTCAGAAAATTTACAGAAGTTTTCTAAATGGCTGGCCGCTCAGCGTAAAAATAACAGCAGAAGGTAAAATATGGTTAATTTTGCAGAACAGCTCAAAAATCAAAACATCAGCGCCGGAGAAAAATTGGAGCCGGAAGCCCTGATTGTGGCGCAGAAAGTTTTATTCGGCATGGGCTTAAACGGGATTCCCCGGTCATATTCCGATTTTTTGAAGAAATACAACGGCGTAAAAGCCAACGGCGCCTATTTGTTTGGAGCCACGGTGGACACTGAGCTGGATATTATAGACTGCAACGAGCAAATGCTTAAACCTGACGGAACTTTGCTTTTAGGCTATAATGACTTTGATTTGCTGGTCTTTGATTTTTCAAACAAGCAATATCAAATTATTGACAGAGAAGATATGAAAGTGCTAGACAGTTATCCGGAATCAGAAATGGACTACGCGCTGGCGCAGATTTTTAATATATAGTGAACAGAAATGAATAATATTTATCAAAACACCCCCGAAAACATCGCTAAAGCGGCAGAAATTATCAAAAACGGCGGATTGGTGGCTTTTCCGACCGAAACCGTTTACGGTCTGGGAGCCAATGTCTATAACAGCAAAGCGGTTGCCAATATTTTCGCCGCCAAGCAGCGTCCGCATTTTGACCCTCTGATTTCGCACATTGCAGATATTAATTTTTTGAAAGAATATGCGGCAACCGATGAGCGTGTTTTTGCGCTGGCTAAGCATTTTTGGCCGGGGCCGCTGACTTTTGTTCTGCGCCGCATAGAAGAAAATCCCAGCCTTGACTTGGCTTGCTCAGGCTTGCGCACCCTGACTGTGCGGATGCCGCGCCACCCGATTGCCTTGGCGCTGATTAAAGCTTCAGGCGTGCCGATTGTAGCGCCGTCTGCCAACAAATATCAATCTATCAGCCCGACCACCGCTCAGCATGTGGCCGACGGCTTGGGCGATAAAGTGGATATGATTTTAGACGGCGGAGCCTGCAGCGTCGGCGTGGAATCCACCATTATTGACCTGACTACCGACAAAGTCGTGCTGCTGCGCGCCGGCGGCACCGCTAAAGAAGATATTGAAGAATTTTTAGGAGAAGAAGTGCTGATTTCCGCCGGCAATCCGGAACTTCCGACTGCTCCGGGGCAGCTTCTGCGCCACTATGCGCCGAAACACACCTTGCGCATTAACGCCGAAAAACCGGAAGCTGATGAATTTTATATCGGGTTCGGCAAACTAGACGGCGACTTAAACCTCAGCCCGAGCGGCAGTTTAACCGAAGCGGCCGAGAACCTGTTCGCTTATATGCGGCTTGCCGACGCGCAGGATAAATTTGCCAAAATCGCTATGGCGCCGATACCGCAGAACGGGCTGGGACTTGCCATTAACGACCGCATCAAACGCGCTTCTTATAAATAGCTACATTTCTTTTACTTCTATCAGGTAATTAGAAAAAGCCAGCCGCACTTTATTTTGGCGCAAAGAAGCCGACGCTTCGGCAACCGTTTTCCGCACCAATTCAAAGAGTGAAATCAGACGCTTGCCGTCATAATAGCTTTTATTCAAAAGCTGCAGCAGCTCGGCTTTATATTCTGCAGTCAGAGGCTGATTATTTTCTAAATTATCGCGGGCAAAAATCTCATAAACCAACTTTTCTACCAGCGGCTTATAAGCTTCTGTAACGTCTTCGGCCAGCCCGAAATAATTTTGGTTTTGCTTAGGGTTAAAATTAAGCGACGGATTAAGCCCCTGCCACCAAATATACCGCAAAGCCAGCACCTGCAGCAGCATATAGCCGTATTGCAGAAAAGCGTTAATTCCAAACGGCTGCAAAGCGCGCTGAAACTCTGCGCCGAACATTTCCGTAAAATACAAATGTTCCGATTTATCGTTAATATCGCGGCTATCGCCGATAAACACCTGATTAACCAGCTTCTGCAGCTTATCTTTTTTGTGTAGGGAGCGCAGAACTTTGGAGCGGTTTTTAATTTTTTCGGTCACTATCGCCTGCCAGATTTTTTTATTTAACCCGCTCCGCGCTTCCAGCTGCCGGATATGAACTTTTCCCCTGCCGTCGGTATATAAATACGGCGCCAGCACGCTTATCAGGCTGAAATTCTTATCCAATATTACAAACGGAATATTTTTATCCGTCAGATTCTGCAGCAAATTCTGCCCAAACAGCGTATTCTGCGCCGTCACAAACACCGCCCGCACCTCTCGCAAAGGAATTTCCGCCGCAATTTCATTCTGCTGCCGCACGGTTAACACATTGTCTTCTAAGCTGATTATGCGGTTATCGCTGCTGATTTCTAAAATTAAAGGCATATTTTTTACATTTTCAGGGCTAAAGCTTCAAGTTCTTTGAGTTTGTCGCGGTAGACCATAGCCTGCTCAAATTCCAAGTTCTGAGCCGCTTCTTTCATCAGCTTGGTATATTCTTTCGTCATTTTTTCAATGTTTTTAATTTTCTCCACATCCTTTGTCTCGTCTTTAACAAAATCGGTCTCGGTCATCTCTTTTAGAGTAGATGAAATGCTTTTCTTAATGGTCTGCGGAGTAATGCCGTGGGCAATATTATATTCTGTCTGTTTTTTGCGGCGGCGCTCGGTTTCTTCTAAGGCAACTTTAATAGAGTCCGTCATCTTGTCGGCGTACAAAATTACCCTGCCCTCGGCGTTGCGCGCGGCTCGCCCGATAGTTTGAATCAGCGAACGGGTAGAACGCAGAAAACCTTCTTTGTCTGCATCCAAAATCGCCACCAGCGAGCATTCCGGAATATCCAAGCCCTCGCGCAAAAGGTTGATGCCGACCAGCACGTCAAACACGCCCAAACGCAGATCGCGGATAATTTCTATACGTTCCAAGGTGTCTATATCTGAGTGCATATAGCGGACTTTGACGCCGTTATCTTTGAGATATTCGGTTAAATCTTCTGCCATTTTCTTGGTTAGAGTTGTTACCAAAACCCGCTCGCCTTTAGCTGCGGTTTTGCGGCATTCTTCCATAAGGTCGTCAACCTGATTTTCCACCGGACGCACAATGCACAGCGGGTCGGTCAAGCCGGTCGGGCGGATAACCTGTTCCGAAAACACGCCTTTGCTCTGCCCCATTTCCCATTCTCCGGGAGTGGCCGAAACAAATATGGTCTGCGGACGCATTTTATCCCATTCCTCAAACTTCAGCGGACGGTTATCCAAGCACGACGGCAGGCGGAAACCATAGTCCGACAATGTCATTTTACGGTTGCGGTCGCCGCGGTACATCGCCCCGATTTGCGGCACGGCAATGTGGCTTTCATCTATAAACAGCAAAGCGTTTTTTGGAAAATACTCAAACAATGTCGGAGGCGGCTCGCCGGGGGCGCGTCCGGTTAAATAGCGCGAATAGTTTTCTATGCCTTTGCAATGGCCGGTCGTATCCATCATTTCCAAATCAAAGCGGGTGCGCTGCTCCAAACGCTGCGCCTCCAGCAATTTATCTTCATCCTTAAACTGCTTCAGGCGGATTTCCAAATCTTCTTTAATATGCGTCATCGCCTGCGACAGCGCCGGACGCGGCGTTACATAGTGATTGGCCGGATAGACGGTAATTTCATCCAGCTGGCGTGTTTTTTTACCGGTCAGCACATCAAATTCATAAATCTCTTCTATTTCATCGCCGAAAAATGAAACTCTCCACGCCCTGTCTTCATAGTGCGCCGGAAAAATATCCAGCGTATCGCCCTGCACTCTGAAAGTGCTGCGTACAAAATTAACACTGCAGCGCTCATAAAGAAGCTCGGTCAAATGCTTGTTTACTTCGTGAATATCCACCACATCGCCGACTTTGAGCTGAAACACCATAGAAGAATATGACTCCATGCTGCCCAAGCCGTAAATGCACGATACGGAAGCCACAATAATCACATCGCGCTCTTCCAGAACATTACGGGTCGCACCGTGGCGCATACGGTCTATTTGCTCGTTAATCGCCGAATCTTTTTCTATATAAGTGTCGGTTTTGGGAATATAGGCTTCCGGCTGATAATAATCATAGTACGATACAAAATACTCTACGCGGTTGTTTGGAAAAAACTCTTTCATTTCCGAATATAGCTGCGCCGCCAAAATTTTGTTAGGCTCCATAATCAAAGCCGGACGCTGGCATTGCTCTATAATCTTCGCCATCGTAAAGGTTTTACCGGAGCCGGTAACCCCCAGCAGCACCTGATTGCGCTCGCCGCGCTCCACGCCCTCGCACAGCTCTTTTATGGCCTGCGGCTGGTCGCCCGACGGCTCAAACGGACTTTCTATTTTAAACTTTAAGTCTTTCATCGCCGCTTAGTATTGATATTGATAAATAGAACGCAGATACTCGCCGATTTTTTCACGGCTGCCCAGAGTTTCGGCGTCCAATTCAGGCGGAACCGGCTTATTATTGCGCTTGGCGGCGGTAATTTCAGCCTGATTATAGGCTTTTGCCAAATTCCGAAGCTCCGCGTCCGAATAGCTGTCAAGCATATCACGCAGCGACTTGTCTAAAGGGTACTGCGCTGCCGACACCTTATCCGGCGATATAATGTTGGAATTGCCGACAATCGGTTCAGCTTCCGTATTTTTTTTAACATAGCGGCTGATTTCTCCGGCAGAGGCATTTTGCACAAAAGCGGCAAAAATCAACAAATACAAAACTTTCATTTTTCAGCTCCTTTTACTGCAAACTTTTTAATGTGTCGTCAATGGTCTTTTCTATATTGATATTGGTCAGCGAATTAAAATTCCGTTTCAGCTTGCGCACAGATTTTTCGGTTTCGCCTTTCAGATTATTATAGCCGTCAAGCAGCTCTTTGCCCGGAATATCAAAATCGCCGCCCGTACTTGCCGACGGCTGAGGCTGAGGCGCTGCTGTTTTTTTATCATCGCTGAAAAATCCGCCGAGCTTATCCAAAAATCCGCTATCGCTATTCTGCTCCGCGGCTGCCGCTGCTTGCTGCTGCATCAAAACTTTAGCTTTTTCCATGGCTTCATATTCGGCGCGCACCCGCTCATTATTGCGTCTCACAGCTTCTACACGGTCTGTAACCCATTGCGGAGTTTCAACGGTCTGAGGCGCCGCCTGCTGTGTATTTTCTCCGGTTCGGCTGATTTTAACGGTTTGCCGCTGAGCCGCCCACGGATTAACCGGCAGACTGTCCGCCGCCGCAAATTCTGCACTCCCAGCGCATAACAATAAAGCAATCAAAAAAATTTTCATACCACCCTCGCCGACTAATATATACATGTTAACACAAAATAAAATAAAAGTCAGTCTTTTTGTTTGTGTTTTACCGATTTTTTAGCTGCTGTTTTTGCCGGCGCCGCGGCGGATGATTTTTCCGGTTCAATGCCGTAAGAGCAGAATGTTTCTTCTTTTACTTCAGATTTTTTAACAATATACGCCGGAGTGTTTACAACCGTGCAATTATCCGGAATATCTTTTATAACAATGGCGTTAGACCCGATTTTAACGTTTCTGCCGATAGTAATCGGTCCCAAAATTTGGGCGCCGGAGCCGATTGTGACATTGTCGCAGATAGTCGGATGCCGCTTTTCCAGTTTTTTGCCGTTTTCGTCATAAAACTTGCGTCCGCCCAGCGTAACATCGTGATACAGCGTTACATTATTGCCGATTACCGCGGTTTCGCCGATAACCACCCCCATGCCGTGGTCAATCATAAAACCGGCGCCGATTTTAGCTCCGGGATGAATTTCTATGCCCGTAAAAAAGCGGGCAATCTGCGAAAGAATCCGCGCCGCCAGCAAAAAATTATGCTTCCACAGCGCATGCGAAAGCCGGTGAGCCATAATTGCATGCAGCCCCGAAGAGCAAATAACCGCCTCCAATTTGCTGCGGGTGGCCGGGTCTCTGTCCATAATTGCTTGAATGTCTTGCAAAATTATCTTGTAATTTGAATTCATTGTGTGATATATTCCCATAAAGTTAACAATTTTTATTTAATGTAGCACATTATATATTAAATAAAAGTAATAAAACAGGAAAAAATATGGTAGAAGTTTTGTTTAACGGCCATGCCGGCCGTCTGGAAGGCAGATATTATAAAAGCGAGCGTCCCAATGCTCCGGTTGCGCTGATTTTGCATCCGCACCCGCAATACGGCGGAACCATGAACAATAAAGTTGTTTATACGCTTTTTAGCTGCTTTAAAGATTTAGGCTTTTCGGTTTTACGTTTTAATTTCCGCAGCGTCGGACGCTCGCAGGGACAGTTTGAAGACGGTCCGGGCGAACTTTCGGACGCCACGATTGCTCTGGACTGGCTGCAAAATATGAATCCTGACGCCAAGCAATGCTGGATTGCCGGATATTCTTTCGGCGCTTGGATCGGGCTGCAGCTTTTAATGCGCCGTCCGGATATCAACAATTTTATTGCAGTTTCTCCTCCGGCAAACGAAAAAGACTTTTCATTTTTAGCACCGTGTCCGGCTTCAGGTCTGATTATTCAGGGCGGAAAAGATGAAATTGTCAACCCGTATCAGGTAGAAACCATGGCGCACAAGCTTAATCAGCAGCGCAATGTGGATATTGATTTTGCTCTGATTGAAGACGGCGACCACATGTACAACAATCATTTAGGCGACTTATATAAAGTCAGCGGACAATATGTTATCAGCGCCATGCAGCGTCACTCTCCGCTCAGAAAACGCCGCGGACGCCGTAAAAAATCGGAATTTGACGATGATTTGCTGCTGGAAGGTCCGGAAGACGACGATATCATGGATAATGATATTGAAGAAGATGACGCCGATTTAGATAATGAGGAATAAAGTGAATAAAATTAAAATTGTTTCAACAGATACAAATGAAAAACCTGTTTCCGACCAAGAAAAAAGCGGAAGTTTTTCCGAAAATCTGAAAACTGTATTTTTAGCAATCTTTATCGCCTTGATTATCCGCAGCTTTTTCTTTGAACCGTTCCGCATTCCGTCCGGTTCAATGTATCCGACTTTACGGGTCGGCGATTATCTGTTTGTCAGCAAATACACCTACGGCTATTCGCGCTACTCTTTTCCGGCAGGACTGCCGCTGTTTGAGGGGCGTATTTGGTACGACCAGCCGCAGCGCGGCGATGTGGTGGTTTTCCGCCCGAGCAGCAAGCCTAACACCGATTTTATTAAACGCATTATCGGTTTGCCGGGAGATAGAGTGCAGGTAAAAGAGGGACGTTTGTACATTAACGACCAGCTGATTGAACGCGAAGAAACTGAGCGCTATGTGATTGATGAATATGTTGAACTCCCTGAGTTTTATCATCAATACACCGAGACCCTGCCGGAGGGAAAGCAGCACAAAATCATAGAAATTTCTGACGGCGAGCGCGTGGTTGACAATACCGATGTGTTTGAAGTGCCGGAAGATTCTTTTTTTGTGATGGGCGACAACCGCGACCGTTCGGATGACAGCCGCATCAGCGTAGGTTTTGTGCCGAAAGAAAATTTAGTCGGCAAAGCCCGTTTTATTTTCTTTTCTCATAATGACAAGGGCGAAATCTATAAGCCTTGGACTTGGTTCAGAGCTATCCGCTGGAGTCGTTTTTTTAAGGGAATTTACTAAAATGCCGCAATTAGAAGATATCTTGCAATATCATTTTAAAAATCCGCATTTGCTGACGCAGGCGCTGACCCACAGCAGCATAACCAACAATGAACACCGCAACTATGAGCGTTTGGAATTTTTGGGCGACCGCGTGCTGGGGATGACAATGGCTCATCTGCTGTATAAAATGTTTCCGGACGACCGCGAGGGGCAGCTCTCGCAGCGCCATGTAAAATTGGTGTGCGCCGATGCTGTGGCCGAGGTTGCGCTTAAACTGCATCTTAATGAACACATCATCGCCAAAGACAAAGAAACCATTAAAAGCGTAAATGTGCTGTGCGATGTAGGCGAAGCCGTTATCGGCGCTATTTATATAGATTCGGATATTGAAGAAGCCATTGCTTTTGTGGAGCGCAACTGGAAAGATTTGATAGATAAAACAGATGCCGGTTCGCAAAAAGACTTCAAAACCAGCCTGCAGGAAAAATTCCACGCCCTGCATCAGCCCTCGCCGACTTATGAAATTATAGCCAAGGAGGGCAGCGAGCATGAGCCTATATTTAAAGTAAAAGTCGCGCTTAATGATGAGATTTTTGCTTTCGGCAAAGGCAAAAACAAAAAAGCCGCCGAACAGCAGGCTGCGCATAACCTTTTGGAAATTATGGATAAATAGCATGAAAAAAACTCGCTGCGGCTTTGTTGCTTTAATCGGCGCGCCTAACGCCGGAAAATCTACCATAACCAACAACTTTGTCGGCTCTAAGGTTTCTATTGTGTCGCCGAAAGCCCAAACCACCCGCACGACCATAAAAGGCATCGGCATTTATGACAATACGCAGGTAATTTTTTTAGATACTCCGGGAATTTTCGCGCCTAAGCGCCGCTTGGACCGAGCCATGGTGGCTTCGGCTTGGAGCGGCTTTACCGACGCCGACATCAATGTGCTGGTAGTTGACGCCAAACGCGGAATGAACGAAGAAACTTCTGCGATTATTGACGAGCTGATTAAGCGTGAAGCCAACGCGGTTTTAGCTTTTAATAAAATAGATTTGGTGCCGCAAGAGCGTTTAGACGAGCTGAAAGAAGAATTTGAAAATTTATTTCAATTTGACGCTGTCTTTATGTTTTCGGCACAGTCCGGCGACCATATGACCGAATTTTATGAATATTTAGCCGAGAATCTGCCGGAAAGTCCGTGGTATTATCCCGAAGAGCAGATGTCGGATATGCCGCTGAAACTGCTGGCGGCGGAAATTGTACGCGAAAAGCTGTTTTTGAATCTGCGGCAGGAACTGCCCTATGCGCTGACGGTTGAACCGGAATTGTGGGAACACAAGCCGGACGGCTCTATCCGCGCCGAAATGACAATTTATGTGGAGCGTGACAGCCATAAAACCATAATTATCGGACACAACGGCGCTATGATAAAAAAAATCGGGCAAGCAGCACGTCTGGAGCTGGAAGAGCTGCTGGAAGAGCGCATCCATTTGTTTTTATTTGTAAAAGTCCGCGAAAACTGGGGCAACGACCCTGCCCGCTACAGCGACTGGGGACTGAATTTTAAATCATAGCCGCTGTATATCCGCGGCTTTAAGCTAATTTGCTAAATCCTTGAGTTTTCAAGGATTTTATTTTTATATTATAAAATTATCATTATTTTTCAGCCGGTTAGCACAGCGGTAATATATTACCGCTAAAATAAAATATTGAAAAATGTATATTTTTTTAGTTGACAAGCCGAATAGTTTGTGTATATTGGGAGCGAATTTAATAACATTTTTAAGAAAGAGATAAAAATGATTTCTACACATTCTACAAAACCTGCCGACATCCAAAGAAATTGGTATGTTGTTGACGCCAGCGGCGTTATTTTGGGCAGACTTTCTGCTGAAATCGCCAAGATTCTCCGCGGAAAGAATAAACCTTATTTCACTCCGAATTTGGACTGCGGCGACTACGTTGTAGTTATTAACGCTGACAAAGTTAAATTAACCGGTAAAAAACTGACAGATAAGCATTATTATCAGCACACCGGCTACATCGGCAGTGTAAAAGATACAACTGCCGGCAAAATTTTGAACAGCCGTTTCCCGGAAAGAGTTATTCAAAAAGCTGTTGAACGCATGATTTCCCGCAATCCGCTGGGCCGTCAGATGATGACAAAATTGAAAGTATACGCCGGTGAAAACCACCCGCATACTGCGCAAAATCCGATTGTTTTGGATATTGCTTCTCAAAACCCTAAAAATAAAAGGAGTGCTTTGTAATGGCTACTAAAAAAATCGAATCTTTGCAGGATATTAAAGCTGCTACTGCTGCTAACACAGAAGCAAAAGCTCCTCGCAAGTCTGTAAAAGACAAAAAAGGCCGCTCTTATGCTACAGGTAAAAGAAAAGACGCTGTAGCCAGAGTATGGGTTATGCCGGGTAAAGGCAACATTACCATTAACGACAAATCTATGGACGAATACTTTGCCCGTCCGGTTTTGAAAATGGTTATCAATCAGCCGTTTGTTGTTGCCAACCGCGAAAATGAATTTGACGTTGTCTGCACAGTTAAAGGCGGCGGTTTGTCTGGTCAGGCAGGCGCTATCAAACATGGTATCGCTAAAGCTTTGAACGAATACGAGCCGGAACTGAGAACAGTTTTGAAACAAGCTGGTTTCTTGACCCGCGATGACCGTGTTGTTGAACGTAAAAAATACGGTAAAGCTAAAGCCCGTCGTTCTTACCAATTCAGCAAACGTTAATCTTTTAATAATTTGCTTAGCTCAAAGGAGATGTTTAACACATCTCCTTTTTCTATTTTCTCTGCCCTATCAAACTGTTTTTTTGCCATAAAAACATTGCTGTTATTTGCCATTATAAAAATCCTTTACTTTCGGATTATCTTTAGTTAAAATAAATGCAGTAATTAACTAATTTTAGAGGAAAGAAAGATGAAAAATAAGCTAAGCAAAGGTCTCTCT
>CAVKTH010000033.1:17754-18085 GCA_963659495.1 Bacteroidaceae bacterium
TGAACATCTGATTAAAGGCGCTTTTTCTGCCGTTCAGCACGTTTTTGCAGGGTTCGGCAGAAAAAATGACACTTTCGGAAATAACGCATTAAGAAGAAAACTAACAACCTCGCCCCGTGAGGGAGAGGTCGGAGCATCGCTCCGGGTGAGGGGTAACAATAAACCAGCAGGCGGCACTAAGTCAGCGTCCCCAGTACCTGTCATTCTAGGTCTTGTGCATAGAATCTTCTGGCAGCAAGTCTCTAACCTAGTCAATAAATTTGCCTTATTATTGCATAAGTGCTGGTTGAGAGAAGATTCTTGGGATAAACCCAAGAATGACGGGTGCTGG
>CAVKTH010000034.1:0-17968 GCA_963659495.1 Bacteroidaceae bacterium
AAGGCTTCTAGCCGTTAAAGAAGAACCACGCGTTTTACGCGTGGGTCTCTTTTTATATATAAATTCCAAAGCGTGATAAAATTTATTTCAAACGTTTGATTTATTTTCTTGAATTTTTTATTTTTATATATTAAAGTAAATCATAAATAAGAAAAGGATTTAGGTTTATGAAAGATACAAAAGAACGTTTATTGCAAACAGCAACAGAGCTTTTTGCTGAAAGAGGAATTGATGGAGTTTCTACCCGCGATTTAGTTAAATCATCCGGTGTTAATCTTTGTTCTATAAACTATTATTTCGGCACAAAACAAAGTCTTTATGAGGCAGTTTTGGATAATGTTGTTGAAGATATAAAATCGTTTGCTGCAGCAAAGCAATTTCCTTTACAAACCCAGTCATTATCTTATGAAGAAGAATTTGCGGCCTTTATTTCAAATATGCTGGATTTTTTAATTTCTGATAAAATTTCCGGCAGTAAAGCAAGCTTGCTGATAAAAGAAATGCTCCAGCCTACTGATGCCTATAATAAACTTTATACGGAAGTTATAGAGCCTATGCACAGGCGATTGACGGCTATTGTGATGAATTTAACCGGATTGCCGGAGCATCAGGCAATTATTCAGACCCATTGCCTAATGGGGCAAATTGTAATGTTCAAAATACACAAAGCTGCTTTGCTGAAAAGGCTTAACCTAAAAGAATATACTCCGGAATTGGCTGAAGAAATAAAAACTCAAATTATTAAAAATTGCCGTAATTTATTAAAAGGAGTAAAACAATGAAAAAATTGCTTTTTATAATTTTAACTCTTTGCGCCTGTCAGCCAGAAAATGAAAATATTTTCAACGGTTATATTGAAGGGGAATATGTTTATGTTTCGCCTACGGTCGGCGGTATTTTAGATGAAGTAAATATTACTAAAGGCAGCCAGGTTAAAATCGGAGATAAATTATTTTCTGTAGATAGAGAAATTTGGCAGACGCGTCTAGCTTCGGCCGAAAATGAAGCGATTGCTGTCAAAGAACAGCAATCACAGGCCGAGGTTGCACTTGTTAACGCGGAAAAAGAATATAACCGTTCGGCGGAATTGCTAAAAAGCAATGTCGCCAGCCAAGCAAATTATGATACAAAATTTGCAGCGTATGAAAGTTCTAAAGCGAAAGTAGCAGAATTGAAAGCGAAAGCTGCGGCGGCAGAACAAACTTTGAAACAAACACAAAAACAGTATATGCAAAATATTGCAGCATCCAAAGTAAATGGTTTTGTAAATGATGTATATTTCCGGCGCGGAGAGTTTGTCAACGCCGGAACTCCGGTTGTTTCAATTTTGCCGCCGGAAAATGTAAAAATTAGATTTTTTGTTCCCGAAAAAACATTGCCGCAGCTAAAGTATAATCAAAAAGTGTTTATCAGCTGCGATGGCTGTCAAAAAGAATTAACCGCCCAAATATCGTATATAGCAGCTTCGTCGGAATTTACTCCGCCGGTAATATACAGCAATGAAAGCCGCAATAAATTGGTGTTTATGGTGGAAGCGGTATTTACTGATACGGCAGATAACTTGCCGGTAGGATTGCCGGTGAGCATAAGGATTAAATAAATGGAAGAATTGGCAATAAACGTCCGGCATTTGCTCAAAAAATTCGGGAACCGCGTGGTTGTCAACAATATTGATATTGCAGTGCCTAAAGGTAAAATTTACGGCTTTTTAGGTCCGAACGGCTCAGGTAAAACCACCACAATACGCATGCTCTGCGGGCTGCTGACTCCTGATAGCGGAGAAGGAACTTGTTTAGGTTTTGATGTGCTGAAGCAGGCTAAGGAAATCCGTAAACACGTTGGCTATATGACGCAAAAATTTAGTTTCTGGGACGACTTAACCGTCAGAGAGAACTTGGAATTTACGGCAAATATTTATGAAATGAGCAATGTTAAGCAATTAGTAGATGAAGCATTGGTTAAACTCGGACTGCAAAACCGCGCTAATCAGCTTGTCGGAACTTTATCCGGCGGCTGGAAGCAAAGATTGGCGCTGGCGGCGTGCATATTGCATAGGCCGGATATTTTATTGCTGGATGAGCCGACTGCCGGCGTTGATCCGAAAGCCCGCCGTGAATTTTGGGACGAGCTGGGCAGGCTTTCTGCTAACGGCATGACTATTTTAGTCAGCACTCACTATATGGATGAAGCTGAACGCTGCCATGAATTAGTATATATTGCCTATGGCAATCTAATGGTAAAGGGAACAGTAGAGAGTGTAATAAAACAAACTAATCTCAAAACATTCTTGGTACAGGGCAACAATTTTCCGCAATTACAAAATATTTTGGAGACAAATAGTGCTGTTACCACAATGTCATTGTTTGGAGAAAATCTACGAATTTGCGGACAAGATGAACAAAAGCTGGCAGAAATATTGCAAAGCAAACAGGCGGAATTTTCATTATCATGGCAAAAAAGCAATACTTATCTGGAAGACGCCTTTATTTATTACCTGAAAAAAGCAAAGGAGAACTGAAATGGATTTTTCTCTGCAACGCTTAAAAGCCGTTATAAAAAAAGAATTTATCCAGCTGAAGCGTGACCGCGGCACGCTTGGAATGATTGTTATGCTGCCGATTTTTCAGCTTTTATTGTTTGGCTATGCCATAAATAATGATCCTAAGAATCTGCCGGCGGCTGTTATATCGCAAGATAATAGCTTTTTAAGCCGAAGCATAGTGTCCGGCTTGCATAATTCGGAGTATTTTAACATAATTGAAGAAATATCTGCAGATAAACAAGGCGATAAACTGTTAAGGCAGGGAAAGGCGCTGTTTGTTGTAACCATTCCCGATAATTTTACCCAAGACGTTATACGCGGTAAAAAACCGCAGATTCTATTAGAAGCCGATGCTACTGATCCGACAGCAATTTCTAATGCCGTCGGAGCCTTAAACGGAATCACAGAAAAAGTAATCAAAGAAAATCTTAAAGGAAATTTAGCCTATTTGCAGTCAGCAAACACCGCATTTTCAATTATTGTGCATAAGCTGTATAATCCGGAGGGCTTGACGCGCTTTAATATGGTTCCGGCACTTATCGGATTGGTTTTGATTTTTACCGGCGTAATGATGACAGCGCTGGCCTTAACCCGTGAACGCGAGCGCGGAACAATGGAAAACTTGCTTTCTATGCCGGTTACACCGTTTGAAATAATGGTGGGCAAAATAATGCCCTTTGTCTTCATTGGAATGTTTCAGGTGGCAATGGTGCTGCTGATTGCCCGCACATTGTTTTCTGTTCCGATATTCGGCAGTATTGGTTTGCTTTTTGCTTGTTCTTTGCTGTTTATTATCTGCAATTTAGCAATTGGCTATTTAGTGTCAACGGTGGCAAAAAATCAAACTCAAGCCTTGCAGATGTCTGTATTTGTAATTATGCCCTCTATTGTTATGACCGGATTTATGTTTCCGTTTCAAGGAATGCCGATGTGGGCGCAATTTATCGGGAAATGCATACCGCTCACATACTTTGTGCGTATTTCCCGCGGTATAATGCTGAAAGGCGCCGAATTTGCCGATATTTTGCCGAATCTTTGGCCGTTAGCTGTTATTTTGGCGGTTTTAATTGCTCTGACAATGAAAATTTACAAAAACACATTGGATTAGCTTTTGTTTGAGATTATGTCATTGCCGGCAAATAATTATAAAAGCCCACGATTTCCATGACCTTTTTGATTATTTAGACAATGTAAGCTTGCCGTTTTCCAGTTTGGCGCGACCGCCTAAAGGTATGGTTAAAATCGGCGTAGCGTGACCAAAATCAACATTGGCGATAACCGGCAAATTGTTCAGTTCCGGCTTGTTGTTGATAATAAATTCCAGAATTTCGCGGCTGATTTCCGATTTTTTCTGGAAACGCCCGATAACTAAAGCTTTAACATTTTTAAAGTCCGGCTGATAGCACAAAGCCTGCAAATCACGGTCAAACGCGGTCGGGTTGGTGGTTTCAAAATCTTCCACAAACAAAACCGTGTCTTTTTCAAACGCCGGACGGTATTCCGTGCCTAAGAGCAAATTAAAAGTGCAGAGATTGCCGCCTTTTATCGTACCTTCGGCATTGCCGGCGTGAATAGTCCAGTAGCCCTCGTTTTTGATAAACTCACGGTTTTCTTGGTCAATAAACCACAAATCATCGCTCCACTCAGCAGCAGGCTCAACTTTTACCGGTTCATCGGCAAGCAGCATTTTTTCCATATATTCCAAAGTATATTCACAGCCTTTTTTCATACCGAGCGAGCTGAAATGCGGGCCGTAATAAACTTCCAAGCCGGTTTTAGCTTCAATGGCCGCCAGCAAAGCGGTGATATCGGAAAAACCGCAGATAATTTTCGGGTTTTGGCGAATAACTTCATAGTCCAGATGCGGAATAATCTGATTAGAATTAAAGCCCCCGATAATGGTAAAAATCGCCTTAACCGACTTATCCTTAAAAGCAGTCATAATGTCCTCAACACGGTCGGCAATAGAGCTGGAGCCCATCATATTCCAGTTGTCATCGGTGGTATGCGGCGCGTATTCAACGGTTAAGCCTAACTTTTGCAGTCTTTCCGTGGCAATCTGACGGGTATCTTGCCCGATGATTTTCAGCCCGCGCGACGGAGCTACAATCATGACTTTGTCGCCTTTTTGCAATTTCTGCGGAATAATTTTTTGCATAGTTTATCCTCCTTTATAAATGACGCGGTTTGCAGCCGCAATAATCCTGATTATACAAATTTAACTCTTCTATCAGCTGCTGACGCAGTTCCTGCATGCCGTTTTTGCGCCCCTCAATCTGCCGATACGGAAAACCGACGGTTTGGCTTGCTCTTTCTGCCGCAGCATTGACCTGTTCCAAATTTTTATAGCGCGATACGCCTAAAACCGAAGATACTGCCGTATAGCCGTTGGCTTTGGCATATTCCATAACTCTCTGCAGGCGCATTTCAAAGCAAACCGAGCAGCGGCTGCCGCGTTCCGGCTCGTTTTCCAAACCTTGGGTTAAGCCGCGCCAGCGCTCGTTGTCATATTCCAGTTCTATAAACGGCACGCCGTATAGTTCGCAAACCCGCTTATTTTCTGCACAGCGTTTGTCATATTCCTCTTTGGGACGGATATTCGGATTATAAAACACAACCGTAAAATCAGCGTCTTCTTCCGCCAGTTTTTTAATTACGGCGCAGGAACACGGCGCGCAGCAGGAAAGCAGCAACAGTTTGTTTTGCTGCTGCGACAGTTTGCCGTCTTCATAAACCAGTTCGGAAACAGAGGCGTTAGGCATAATCCGGCGCACCGTGCTGCCGGCCGTCCAATTCAGCAAACGAGCGACCGCGCTGTGAGTAACGATTATTATATCATCGGCTTTGCAGGTGCTGCAGATATCGTCCAAAGCCTGCATGGCTCTGTCACGAATCAGCCGCTTGCTTTCTCCGCCTAAATAGTGTGAGTCTATATAAGCCGTATCAGGATTAGTCCAATCCGGAAACTCCGGCCAGCGGCGCACCATTTCCATAGATACGCCCTCGGCAATACCGAAATTCCCCTCTATTAAACCATTATGAATCTGCGGTTTCAGGTGCAGATGATGCCCGATGATTTGCGCGGTTTCATAAGCGCGCCGCATCGGGCTGGTATAAAGTGCGCCGGCATTGAAATTTTCCAGCTTTGCTGCGGCGATTTTGGCCTGCTGCCGTCCCGTTTCCGTCAGTCCGGCGTCAAGTTTCTGTCCTTGGCAGATTCCTTTGGCGTTATATGCGGTTTCGCCGTGACGTACTATATAAAGCCGCTTTTGCATTACAATTTTCCTTTTAAATATTTACCGGTGTAACTGCGGGCAACTTTAACAATTTCTTCCGGCGTTCCGGTAGCGATTATTTCTCCGCCGCCGTCGCCTCCCTCCGGCCCAAGATCAACAATATAATCAGCAGTTTTTATCACGTCCAGATTATGTTCAATCACAACAACCGTATTGCCTTGTTCCACCAGCATCTGCAGCACTTGCAGCAGTTTCTTGATATCTTCAAAGTGCAGTCCGGTTGTCGGTTCATCCAAAATATACAGAGTTTTGCCGGTGGCCTTTTTGCTCAGCTCCTTAGACAGTTTAATGCGCTGCGCCTCGCCGCCGGAAAGTGTCGGTGCCGATTGCCCAAGCTGGATATAGCCCAAGCCGACACGGCGCAATAAATCCAGTTTGTTTTTAATTGCCGGAATATTCTCAAAAAAGTGATAAGCGTCATCTATCGTCATATCCAGCACATCGGCAATAGACTTGTCTTTAAACTTAACCTGCAGGGTTTCGCGGTTATAGCGCGTGCCGTGACAGCTATCGCAAGGCACATAAACATCGGGCAGAAAGTTCATTTCAATTTTCATCACGCCGTCGCCTTTGCAAGCCTCGCAGCGTCCTCCGGCAACATTAAACGAAAATCTTCCCGAAGTATAACCGCGGGCTTTGGCTTCCGGAAGTCCGGCAAACCAATCGCGGATATTGGTAAACACACCGGTGTATGTGGCCGGATTGGAACGCGGCGTACGCCCAATCGGCGACTGGTCAATATCTATCACTTTATCAATATTTTCCAGACCAATCAGCTTATCATATTTGCCGGTCGGAATACGGCTGCCGTTTAATTCTTTATCAATCGCCTTGCACAAAGTTTCCAGAATCAGCGATGATTTGCCGCCGCCGGAAATACCGGTCACGCAGGTAAAAGTACCCAAAGGAATCTTTAAATCAACATTTTTCAAGTTGTTAGTCCTAGCGCCGGTCAGTTCCAAAAACTTGCCGTTGCCTTTGCGGCGGATTGACGGCACGGCAATATATTTTTCGCCGGTCAGATATTGGGCTGTCAGGCTGTTTTTATTCTTCAGCACTTCGGCAACCGTACCTGCTGCCACCACGTTTCCGCCGTTGGAACCTGCTCCCGGTCCCATATCTACCAAGAAATCCGCCGCGCGCATAGCGTCTTCGTCATGCTCCACCACAATTACCGTGTTGCCGATATCGCGCAGGCGCGTCAGCGTTGCCAAAAGTTTATCATTATCCCGCTGGTGCAAACCAATAGACGGCTCATCCAAAACATACATAACGCCGGTTAAACCGGAGCCGATTTGCGAGGCCAAACGGATTCGCTGCGCTTCGCCGCCGGATAAAGTTCCGGACTGTCGCGACATCGTCAGATAATCCAAGCCGACATTATTCAAAAAGCGCAGACGCTCCACAATTTCTTTAATAATTTTATGGGCGATTTCCTGCTTTTGCGGCGTTAACTGTGCTTCTACCCCGCTAAACCAATTCAGCGCCTGTTTAATAGACATATCAGAAGCTTCAATAATATCTTTGCCGCATATTTTAACCGCCAGTGCCTCCGGTTTTAAGCGCTTGCCATGGCAGCATTCGCACGGAGCCGCCGACTGATAATGCGCCAATTCCTCACGGGTTGCCGCCGAATCCGTATCTAAAAAGCGGCGTTCCATATTCGGAATCACGCCCTCAAAAGGCTTATCGGTCACAAAGCGGGAATATACCATCGGCACACATTTGTTGCCGGAACCGTATAAAATTGTTTCTTGCGCGTATGCCGGCAGGTCTTTCCACGGCGTTTTATTGGAAATTTCCAGATATTCGCACAGCGAGTCCAATGTCTGCCGGTAAAACATAGAATGGCTGCTGACCGACCAAGGCGCAATCGCCCCGCCGGATAGGCTTAAATTTTCGTTCGGCACCACCAGCTCCGGATCCATATATAAGCTTGCGCCCAAACCGCCGCAGCAAGGGCAGGCGCCTTGCGGATTATTAAACGAAAACAGCCGCGGCTCAATTTCTTCAATCGTAAAACCCGACACCGGACAGGCAAACTTAGAAGAAAAGGTCTGGCGCTTTTTATCCGCCATGTTTTCCGCATAAAGCAATCCGTCGCTTAATTTAAGCGCTGTTTCTACGGATTGGCTGACACGGCTTTCAATTCCGGCTTTGATAATAATGCGGTCAACCACCACTTCAATGTCATGTTTTTGATTTTTATTCAGCTCCGGCAATTCTTCTATATTATAAATCTCATCATCAATATTTACGCGCTGAAAGCCTTTTTTCTGCAATTCGGCAAATTCTTTTTTAAACTCTCCCTTTTTACCGCGGGCAATCGGCGCCAGCAAAATCAGCTTAGTTCCTTCCGGCATGGCTAAAATTTTATCCACCATCTGCGACACCGACTGCGCCTCAATCGGCAGTCCGGTTGCCGGAGAATAAGGCGTTCCGGCTCTTGCCCACAGCAAACGCATATAGTCATAAATTTCCGTCACCGTACCGACGGTAGAACGCGGATTGTGCGAAGTTGTTTTTTGCTCTATGGAAATTGCCGGCGACAATCCCTCAATAGAATCCACATCCGGTTTGTTCTGCAAATCCAAAAACTGGCGGGCGTATGAAGACAAGCTTTCCACATAGCGGCGCTGCCCCTCGGCATAAATCGTGTCAAAAGCCAAAGACGATTTGCCGGAGCCGGAAAGTCCGGTAATCACGGTCAAACTGTTTTTAGGGATATTTATATCCACATTCTTTAAGTTATGCTGGCGGGCGCCTCTGATTTCTATATATTTACTTTCCGACATTTTATAAACTCCAAACAGCCGTTATATATACACCAATCCCCAACACTTGGCAATAGGCTATTAAACTATTGCAATTACAAATTTACATCTATATATTAGGTTCAGATAAATAAAGGGAATATGGCTGTAATGCTGCGCCGATTAATTACATTTTTAAGCTTAGCCGCAATGTGTTTGCCGAATACGGCAAAGGCAGATAGCGTTACTGTAGCCTTGATTGTACCTAAAGCCGGTTCTTATCAGCAGCAGGGGGCAGAGCTGACTAAAGGCGTGCAGCGCGCTGTGGAGGAAATCAACAATAACGGCGGCTTGCTGGGCAAAAGGCTGGAACTGCTGGCGATTGACGATCAATGCAGCGACGGCGTGGCCGTTTCCACGGCGCAGATGCTGACGATTCTGAAACAAAAAAATATAAAGCTGGTGGTTGGTCCGTATTGCGCCAATTCTTTTGATACGGTTGCCGATATCTATGCCAAAGGGCAGCTGTTTCAGATTATTCCGACTACCGTCAACTATACCCAAGCCAAAACCATTAAAAAAGGTTTAGTAAAAATGCTGGGCTACACCAATCAGCAGGCTAAGGACTTTTTTGACTATTACAACAGCAATATGGCCGGTTCGCAAGTTGCGGTTATTTATAATTCTGAGGACGCCGAAAGTTCGGAAGAAGCTAAAGCTATCAGCGAAGAGTTCCGCAAGCATGGTAAATCGGTTGTTTTGACTTCTTATACTTATGAAACCACAAATAAAGATTATAAAAAATTAGCAGAGCAGGTTCTGGCTGACGGCAATACGGCGGCGTTTGTTTTAGGCTATCCGAAAAACATCCGCAAAATGGCGTATGCGCTGAAATACCGCAGCAATGACGCAGCGGTGTTTGTCAATAAATATACAGCCGGCAGCGAATTTTTTGAATATATGGACGGTTTAAGTGAGGGCGTCTATTTTATGGCTCTGCGCGGCAAAGAAGAAGATCCGGAATTTGCCGAAACTCTGGTAAAACTCCGCTTAAACGGCTTTGACGCCGACGGTTTGTCGCTTTACGGCTATTCAGCGGTTAATTTGTGGAAAAGCTTGGTTACGGCAGCAAAGTCTTTTGACTACAACAAAGTGTCAAATCAAGCTGCCAAAGGCGTAAAAACCGAATTCGGCAGCCAGATGTTTCATAACGGTGCACCCAGCACCAGCGAATCTTACGCCATTTACCGCTACGAAAACGGCAATATGAATAAAGTGTATTAACTGCTAATTGTTAATTATCTAATAATCAAAAATCTTATATCTATTATTGACAAATAGAGTAAAATTAGTTACTTTATATCTTAGTTTTTTATTATTTTATTTCAATTATTAACTAAATTTTTTAAGATTATGGAAGATTATAAAATTCAATCAGCTCTAAATGTTTATCAGAACTATTTAGATGGGGTAAGCTGTCACATGTTGTCTCAAACAACAAAAGAAAAGTATTGTGAGATTTACCGTAAATTTCTGGTAGCTGAAAATAATGCTCGCTATATTGGCGTTGGCTGTTTGCACAGAATTGTCAGCATTATTTCTAAAGATGACGGTTCAGACGTTATATCTTATAATGCTGATGAACAGAAGCAGGCTGAGGCAAAAATCTGCGAAATGTTTTATTCTTCCGGCGGTTGTGATATTGAACTTGGTTTCAGTATTCCTAAAGATGTTAAGCTTCTGCCTTTGGAACAATCAAAGATTTTACTTGTTTCAGAAACAGAAATTTATTGCCGGCAGGATGTTCATAAACTGCCGAATCTGTCAGTACAAATCATAAAGGCACAAATTCCTGATGAGTTTAATGCTTTTGAGATTCTTAATGATGAAATAAGTTTCTTTGACAATTACAGGCCGTTGTTGGAATTACATAAAATAAAAGTCAGACTTTATAAATGTACTGATTTTCCAGGCGATGTCTTGCGCAAAGAAATGGAAGAGCAAAAGAGAAAAGATGCTGAACGTATCAAGGAAAAAAAACTTGATATTTACTAGAAATTTAACCTCTCAGTTTTATAAAACTGAGAGGTTTCATTATAAATATAGCAATATCGTATATATTACCACACCATAGTTACCATACAATCGCTTTTCCCATTTAAACATTTTTTACAAGCCTCATCAATTTCCGGCAATGTCATATCCGACAGGCATTTAGTATTGTCTTGACCATTATGGCAATATGAAGCGCCTTCGTAGTGAATAGACGTAGAGGATGAACCGGCAAAAATGCCGATAAAATTCTGTGACAGAGGTTTAGCGATATCCTTAAACAAGGTTATGCATGAGTTATAAGCAAAATCAGCAGTTCCCTTGCCGGTAGTGCGTAAATGTACATCCAGAACTAAAAATTTGCTTTGATTGTTTAGATATGGTAATACCGTGTTGCCGACTGTATCAGTCATAGCCCAAGTATTTTCAGTAGTCCAAGATGGCGGAACCAGATTAGCGGCTAGGATGAAATCATATAACTTAATACTTCCTTCGTCAGAATTGCTTTTAATCAGGTTGTCTTTGTATTCCAATAATCCATTGATTAAATAAGAATATTCATCAATCATTTTATTTATCTTAAACTTTTCCATAGCCTTAGAATAACCTGCAATTCCACCGACTGATAATACACCAATAATAGCCAGAACACCGAGCATTTCTATCATGCTTCTGCCAAATTGATTTTGTTTCATAATAACTTCCTTTTCTTATTTGTTAAACAGTAATAAAAAAGCCGTCGGCGAGACGGCTGGAAGTTCGAAACTACTTTGTAGAATATAGTGTAGCATATTAGCTAGAGATAGCATATTTTGCTACCTTCCAGCTTTCGCCAGAAGATGCAAATATTTATCGTCTTTGCCAGACGTCTACAAAAGAGGTTTCGACACCCCAGACAGACTATAGCCTATCTACATACATTTTAACTGAATCTTGTATGAAAGTAAAGACAATTTTAGTTTTATAAAATCAATTTTGCCATTCGTTTTTAATAGTGCTTGAATCCGTCTTGACTACAGGCGGCAAGCATGCTAAAAAATATAAAAACAGGAGGAATTTTTATGATTAAGAATAATGAAACCGGCCGTAGTATGATAGAGATGCTCGGCGTGCTGGCAATTATCGGGGTGCTGAGCGTCGGCGGTATTACAGCTTTCAGCACAATGTTTAACCGCTACAAAGTTAACGAAACCCAAATTCAGGCTAATGCGATTGCCGCAAAAATCTCGGCTTTCGGCGCCGAAAGTGCTTCATACAACGGGCTTAACAATAAAGCAGCTGTCAAAATGGGGGCGATTCCCAGCAGCGCGGTAAGCAATGCTGCAAACGGTACGCTTACAAATATGTATAAAGGGGATATTACTGTTGCCGCAGCCAAGCTGTTTACGGATTCTACAGATTTGCTGGCCTATACCATTACTTATAACCATCTTCCAAAAGACGCATGCGTGGCTATGGCCGCCTATGATTGGGGCAACGGCAGCTCATCTTTGGTCGGTGTCGGCGTCGGCGCGTCTGACAGCGACATTGCTAGCATTAACGATGCCTTATATAAAGGCTGCAGCGGCGTAAAAGCTGATGCGGACAACCGCTATTCCGTGGCGTGCAACAAAGGCAAGACCGTGCCGGTGCCGATGCCTCCGGCGTCGCTGGGTTCGGCTTGCGGCTGCAAAACTCAAACCTGCGTTTTAGTCTTAAAATTTATTTAGGAGAACATTATGTATAAATCATTAAACGAAACCGGTCGCAGTATGATAGAAATGCTGGGCGTATTGGCGATTATAGGCGTGCTTTCGGTCGGCGGTATTGCCGGTTTTTCTAAGGCGATGAACTCACACAAAACCAATCAATGCATGGATCAGATTGCTACAATTATCGCTAATGTCCGCAGCCTTGGCTTGCGCCAGCACGGCAGCTACAGCGGTCTGACTACGGCGGCAGCCATAAAGCTCAAAGCAGCTCCGGATGAAATGGTTAAAACCTCTGGCAGCTCCAGCTCGCTGGTAAATGTTTTTGGCGGAGAAGTGAAAATCGGTACTTCTAAAGCTTTGCATAGCAATGCTAAAAATGCCAAAGAAAAGGATTTTTCCGTAGAATTTTACGGTTTGTCGCATGATGCTTGTCTGGAAATTATGGCTAAAGACTGGGGCGGTAAAAAAATCGGCGTTATGGCGGCAAAAAATGCAAGCTCATTAAGCAACGCCAGCTATTTCAGCAGCTATGCCTATTCAGATACGGCAGAATGCAAAAGCGGTTCCGGATTGGCTTTTTGCGTTAACCAGCAAATGCCTTTGGCTACAGCTAACACCGCCTGCAGCTGCGGCAAACAGCCGACATGCGCCGTTGCCGTATGGCTTTTTTAGCCGCAAAACGCTTTTTACACATGAAAATGTATAAAAACTGAGGATAAAGATAAATTTGTTGCAAAATATTTATTTTTGTGTATTACATTAAATCCAAATGGGTTTTTATAACCCTATGATTTGTTTTAAAAATTTTAAGGATGAAAAAATGGTATCATTAGCAGAAAAAATGGCAGCTAATATTGATATGTCTGCCTTTAGCAAAGCTGACGAACTGAAGAAAAGACTTTGGTTTACGGTTTGGGCTTTGATTATTTTCCGTTTGGGAACTTATATTCCGCTTCCGGGAATTAACCCGAGTGTGCTGGCAGAAATGTTCAGCCGCAATCAAGGCGGTATTTTGGGTATGTTCAATATGTTTTCCGGCGGTGCGCTGGAACGTATGACAATTTTTGCCTTAAACATTATGCCGTATATTTCTGCTTCCATTATTGTGCAGTTGGGGCAGTCGGTTATTCCGTCTTTGATGGCTCTTAAAAAAGAGGGCGAGGCCGGTCACCGCAAAATTACCCACTACACAAAATGCCTGACTGTGCTGATTACAATTATCCAAGGCTATGGTATTGCCGTTGGTCTGGAAAGCGTTTCCGGCGCTAACGGTTCTTCTGCCGTGATGATTGACAGTTTCGCATTCAGATTTTCTACCATTGTTTCTTTGGTCGGCGGCACCATGTTTATTGTATGGCTGGGCGACCAGATTACTCAGCGCGGTGTCGGCAACGGTTCTTCTTTAATCATTACCGTAGGTATTATCGCCAACATCCCGAACGCTTTGGCTCAGACTTTTGAATTGGGCCGCGCCGGTCAGATGTCTATAACCACAATTTTAATGCTGCTGGCTATGGCTTTGGCTCTGATTTATGTAATTGTGTTTGTGGAAAGAGCGCAGAGAAAAATCATTATTCAATATCCGAAGCGTCAGATGGGTATGCGCATGATGGCAGCCGAAAGCTCTCATTTGCCGCTGAAAATCAACCCGACCGGCGTTATTCCGCCGATTTTCGCCAGCTCCTTGCTGCTGCTGCCGATTACTATCGCTAATCTGTCAGCTGAAAAAGGTCCGTCTTGGGTGCAGAGCCTGAGCCAGATGCTGGGACACGGCCAGCCGGTATATTTAGGCTTGTATGCGTTCTTAATCCTGTTCTTTACGTTTTTCTATACTTCAGTAGTATTTAATCCGCAGGAAACAGCAGATAATTTAAAGAAGCACGGCGGCTTTATTGCCGGTATCCGTCCGGGCAAAAATACTGCCGAATATCTGGACTATGTAATTACCCGTTTAACAGTAATCGCTTCCATCTATTTGGTTTGCCTGTGCATTTTGCCGGAATTGCTGATTAGCAAAGTCGGTGTTCCGTTTGTTTTGGGCGGTACGACTCTGCTTATCGTGGTGCAGGTTACAATGGACTTTGTCGGTCAGATTCAATCTCACTTGATTGCCTATCAATATGAGGGACTTTTGAAAAAAGCCGCCTTGGTTAAAAAGAAAGGACGTTAATGTCTGAAGCAAAAAAAGGTTTATATGTTGTTTTTACCGGCGCCCCGGGGTGCGGTAAGGGAACTCAAGCCAGAATTTTGAAAGAAAAAACGCACATCTGTCATTTATCTACAGGTGAAATGTTAAGGGAGTATGCCGCACAGGATACTCCCTTAGGGCGTGATTTAAAAGCCTTGCTGGACAAAGGCGAATTTGCCACCGATGAAATGATTATTGAAATGGTGCGCAACCGTATTGGGCAGCCGGATTGCGAGCGCGGCTTTATTTTAGACGGTTTTCCGCGTACTTTGCCGCAAGCCGAAGTGCTGGAAAGCCTGCTTGCCGAAAAAGGCATAAAGCTTACCTGCGTGCTGGAAATTCAGGTTCCGGATGAAATCATTATGGAGCGTATTTTAGGACGTTATTCCTGCTTAAAATGCGGTGCCGGCTACCATGATAAATTCCAAAAGCCTAAAGTTTACGGCGTATGCGATGTTTGCGGCGGAACCGAGTTCGGACGCCGTAAAGACGATAACCGTGCCACCGTGCAAAATCGTTTGGTAAACTACCGGCTTTTGACCTATCCGACAATTCCGTTTTTTGAAAAGCGCGGTTTGCTGCGCACCGTTGACGGCACCGGCACGATTGAAGCGGTTAGTCATAAGATTGATGAAATCCTCGGAATATAGGAAACTCGTCTATCCGGTAAAGCTTTCGTTTCCAGCACCAGTCATCCTAGGCCGTGACGCACAGTCTGTGCCTAGGATCTTGTGTCAGCAAGGGCATAACTTAGTTAAATAATCATCATATTAGATTGGAAACTAACACGATGAAGACTATGTATGTTTATATTTTAGCAACCAAAAAATATGGCCGTGTTTATTCTGGTGTAACCAACAGCTTAACGCGCCGCACCTATGAACATCAGCATGATTTGATTGAGGGGCATACTAAAAAATATCATATTCATCGTTTAGTATATTATGAAGTTTATGACGACCAGTTGATAGCAATTCAACGAGAAAAAAGCATAAAGCGATATCCAAGGCAATGGAAAATAAATTTAATAAATGGTTTTAATTCGGAATGGAAAGATTTATTTCCAGAAATAAGTAAATAAGCTGTTTTATAGATTTTGGTTAGGATTTTGTTGCCAGAAGATCCTAGGCACAAGGCATAGCATGACTGGTGCTGGATAATGTTTGCTTGAGCCGGTAGCTGGAAAATATCAGCCGTATTTTTTTTGTATGCCAAGATTTTCTGCTTTACATTTTAGGTTGTATATTATATAAAAATTATGTCGGTGCAGCAACACCGACAAAATCTAACCAAAAGGACAAAGTTAAACTAGTCTTAACTTTATTCTAAGGTTAAGATAGCATATATTTGACTGAATGTCAATAGTTCATAAGAATATATGTATGAGTTTAGCTTTGTTCTGAATTTTTTAAAGGAACTATAGGCTCTATTTAAGAGATATTTTAACACTTTAACAAAGAAATAAAAGTTAGTTTACGCAGTTGATTTTTTGCAGGCGTATAGAGAGATACGACAAATAAAAATCTACAAGTAAGATAATTTTTAGACTTTGCCCTACGGGTCAATGTGTGTTTCATATTTAATTTGTCGTTTGTTTTGCTAATACATTCGGTATTAACTGCAACAAACTCCTTTTAACTATAAAACACACATTGATTTAAGTAATAACATATCTCTTAAATAGAGCCTCGGATAATAAAGATTGTATTTATTATACGCAAACTCAAGATATATTTTTTAGTTCGTAAGGGCTAGAAATATAGGGACGGCAGGAGTAATTCTGCCGTTTTTAATTTATTGCTTTACATTTTTAGTTTGTTTCGTTAAATTGATAAGCGGAAGCGTGATAGCGCTTTTAGGGCGTAGTAACCCTTTTAGACCTAGTCGTTAAAGCATAAACGACTTAAAATTTTGTATGCCGATTTCCGTTGGACGGATGTCGGCTAAATAAGGCTATGAGCTGAATAAGCCGAGCCGTTTAGGTCTATACGGTTTACTAACATCCGCCCGCTTCTTACGGCGGGTTTTGTTTTTTATGCAACAAAATTAACGGAGTTAGAAATATGTATAAGAATGAAAAAGGCCGCTCAATGATAGAAATGCTGGGGGTGCTGGCGATTATCGGAGTATTATCAGTTGGAGGAATCGCCGGATATTCCAAAGCCATGGAGCAGTTTAAGATAAATAAAATCATAGATGATTATAATGCGCTGATATTCGGACTTCTGGAGCATCGGCAGAGCTTTCAGGAAAATACAGTCGGCGAACCGAATCTGACGGATATAGTTATGGCGCTGAATCTGGTGCCGAACAGCTGGACCAAACTAAACGAAATGTATTTGCAGGACAGTTACGGCAACTGGGTTAACGTGCGGTACAGGCAGATAAATAGCGGTTATCATGAATTTGATAAAGAAGGTTTCATTATAGATTTTAATTTAGGCGGCTTAAATATAGATGACGCCGGAAACCGCTCGTCTGATAACTTTAACGACAGAGTCTGCTTTGAAATGTTCCGCAATGTGATTCAGCCGCTGCACAATACGATTAACGGTGTAATTATGGTAGGCGGCACCGGCTGGTATTATGGCGACAGTTGGTGCAGAAGCAATGTGTCTTGCCTGAATAATATGACTTTGTCAGAGATGAAAACAGTTTGTAACTCCTGCAATAAGCAAAAACGCTGCAATGTTACTGTTATTTTTTAAGATACGCTTATAAACCGGAATAGGGCAGGGAGGCTATTCCGGTTTGGCGGCTGCGAACGTGCTAAAAATTCAAATATAACAGGCACAGATTGTCTTTAGTGCAATAGCTGCACATGGTGTTTATATCGCTCATTTTCAGGTTGCTGAGGCATTTGACTTTATCGGTTTTTCGGCAGTAGGCGTCGCCGTATAAAGTGGTCTCATAGCCTTGAAAATTAACCCATAGCAAGTTGTCATGCAATGGCTGCACACATTGTTCATTACAGACAGGCAAAAAGATTTAGAAAAGCCGGCGCTGCTGTGGCTGTCATCTTCTCCATCCGCCAAACCGCCCATGTATAAGCTGAATACCATGCGTCCAACGCCGCCGGCATGACCATTTGGAACATAAAACAGCTGGATAGTATTTCCGATGTCATCCAAAGCCTTGCTTCCGTAGCTGGCTAGAAATTCGCTGCGCTCATCGGCTTGCCAGCTATTGGGGAGCAAGTTTAAGTCCTTTGCCAGACCTAACAGTCCGACAATCTCGCCTTTATTTTCTTTTTTGATGCTGTCTAAATGTTCCAGCATGCCGAAAATCAGCATATTATATTCACTTATCAGCTTGTTAACCTTAAACTTTTCCATGGCTTTAGAGTAACCGGCAATTCCACCCACAGAGAGAATGGCTATTATAGCTAATACGCCCAGCATTTCAATCATTGACCTACCAAAGGAATTTGCGTCTCTGCCACCAGT
>CAVKTH010000035.1:0-17725 GCA_963659495.1 Bacteroidaceae bacterium
AAGGTATATATGATGCCTTAAATAAAGGAATTTTAAAAGCAAAAGGTAAATATGTAGTTTGCTTAAATTCTGATGACTATTACTGCAACAATAAAGCCGTTGAATATGAAGTAATTAAATTAGAAGAAAGTGAATCTGATGCCTGTTATGCAGATTCACAAGTTATAGATAATAAAACCAATAAAATCCTAGCTTATTGGAGTGGTAAATGTACACTATATCCTCCTTTTGGAGAAATACCGAATCATCAAACATTTATGATAAAAACAAATGTGATGAAAGAACTAGGATTATATAATTTAAAATATAAAGTATCAGCTGATAGTAATTTTATATATAATTGTATAGCTAAAAATATAAAATTTATATATGTTGAACAATGTATCGTTTGTTATAGAAATGGTGGCTGCTCTGATAAATATAATCAGCAATGTTTTATTGATCAAGAAAATAGCTTTTATGAATTTTTCAGTTCACTATATCATCTTACCAAATTAGATATACATAATTTGGCTCATAATAACTTTTTATCTTTGTCTGTAAACGATGCCATTATTTTAGGAAACAAATTAGAAAATGCTGAATGGCGTAATGAATATTTTAGAAGATTATTTAACCATTTTACCCCAAATAAAACTATACAATTATCCCAGCATTGTAATGCAAATATAAGCAAAGTAAAATGTCTTTTATTTAACTTTATACCATTATTTAAAATTAGAAAGGAAATTAACAATATGAAATATATACTGTTTGGCTTCATACCTCTTTATGGACATAAACATATTGGAGGAAGAGAAGTATGGAAGGTATTAGGTTTACCGATTTTCAAAATTCGTAAAATGTCTAATGGCATTACAACTAAATACTATATGTTCAACATTCCTGTAATGAAAATTTCAAGAAAATAACGAAAGTGTTTTTCCTGCAATTTTTGTATTGATTTTAGAACGCTGGAAAAACAAATGACAGTTTCAAAATATCATTTTGTTAATTTTTAATTTATTGATTATGAATGAGGTTCAATTTGAAGTAAATCTTGCTAAAACCGCAAATTTATTTCAGCTTAAAGAGTATTTACAACGTCGTTTCCTTTGTGAGGAGGCGCAAGTAGAGTTGGCTAAGCGCAACAACACTGAATTGTTATTGCTTTACATAGCCAAGTTTAAAATGTGTGATAAAGCACAAATTATATTGGTTGAAAAGCAAAATAAAGAAGTTTTGCTGTCATATATAAAGCATTACCCTTTATGTGTTGATGCGCAAAAATTGCTAGTTGAACTTATCGTTAAATAACTGAATATTTCAGCTGTTTAACCTTTAACATTGAAAAAGTATCATGGTATATAAAAAATATCGTGATACTTTTTAATTTTGTTTTATTTTTAAAGAAAGAAATTTAAATGACAAAAGTATTTGTTTCCGGCTGCTTTGATGTTTTGCACAGCGGACATATTCGATTTTTTGAAGAGGCTTCGCAATACGGCGATTTGTATGTTTCTATTGGTTCAGATAAAACTGTGGAAGAACTAAAACATCGTAAAACGCTATATAATGAAGACGAACGATTATATATGGTTTCGGCTATAAAATTTGTTTATAAAGCTTTTATCGCTCAAGGTTCTGGCAAACTAGATTTTGCAGAAGAACTAAAGCAAATTAAACCGGACATATTTTTCGTAAATTCAGACGGCGACAGCGAAGATAAAAGAAAATTTGTTGAAAGCCTAGGTATCAGATATATTGTCAGCAATCGTATACCAAAAGATTTGTTGCCTGTTCGCTCAACAACTTCTATTAGAAATACATTAAACAAATAATATCATATTATTACTGATATATAAAGTCAAAATATAATAAAGACAATTTATCAAATATATGATGATATTTTTTTAATTCAATTTTACCTAATGTTTTACTAGATGTACAATAAAATAATTTTAATGGTACGAGGTTGTAAAAGTAGTAAGATTGGATTATTTTTTAAATTATAATTAAAAATCAATGCATTATTTTTGTATATTTTTCCCTGAACCAACTTCTTTGCACAACCACTAAAACAAATAAGATCCTCTTTAGAGGGTCTTATTTGTTTTAAAGATTATGAGTTAGATTTGAACCAACGAAAGAGTTGGTCCACGACAAGCGAAAGGCAGACGCCAGTATGCCGGTCGGGCTTGCCAGATGAGCGCGAAGGAACGAACTTTGCGCAGCAAATGTGAGAGCCAATCCTTCCCCCGTTCCACCTAAGTTCTCGTTTGTGAGCTTGTTTTATTATAGGACTGCCATTTTTTAATTATAAAAATATCTTTACTTTCGGATTTTGTTTCGTTAAAATAAATATCGGATAGGCGATAGTCTGTCTGGGGTGTGACAACCTCTTAGTTAATACGTCTTATATTTAGACGTTAAATTGATATACCTTCTAGCGAAAGCTGGAAGGTAGCAAAATACGCTATATTCGCAATAGATAATATGCTACACTATTTAATGAACATAGTTACGAACTTCCAGCCATCTTGCCGATGGCTTTTTTGTTACATGAAAAAATAATGAAAGGAAGTTACGATGAAACAAAATCAATTTGGCCGCAGTATGATAGAAATGCTGGGAGTCCTTGCCATTATCGGAGTACTTAGTGTCGGTGGAATTGCCGGTTACTCCAAGGCTATGGAAAAATGGAAAATCAACAAAACAATCGGGGAATATTCCATGTTGATAGCCGGGCTTATAGAGTATAAAGACAATTTTATTAAAAACACTCCGGCTGAAACTACTGTATATATTCCTGATTTTGTTCAGGCTGCGCATTTAGTTCCTGAAACATGGAAAAAGGGCGGCACCATCTATATGTATGATACTTTAGGAAACAGAGTTAATATGTATTTTTCTAACACAGAGAATAAAGTCGGCAATCGTTTTGTCTTTGATATCTGGTTTGCACAGTCTGCCTCATCAAATAATTCGCTCGCCTACAACTTATGTAGGGCTTTTTATCAAGATGTCGGGGTTGCCATGTCTTCTACAGTGCTGGCCATGATTGTGCAGGGCGGCAAACATTATGTATACGGCGAAACAGTATGTCACGACGGGACTGATGATAAAGATAACCCCAGACATTGTTTAAGAGACCTGACCTTGCCTGAAATCAGCGATATCTGCAGGACTTGCCAGTCAACTAACTGCGCCGTATATCTTGTGTTTTAATGATTAGACCAGATATCAAACCTTGTGCAGATATTCTGAAAGCCTGAAGTATTGGCGCAGGCTCCAAAGCAGACACATTTCCTTGCGGAAACTGCCGTGTTTTTTAGAGTTGATAAGACGGCGGTACAGATGGTTCAGATAAAACAGCTGCACGCCGTAAAGCCAATATTCCTGAGTGAGTTCATTTTGCAGCAGCGGCTGAAGCATTTTCTGCAGTTTGGCAAAACGCCCTATTCTGCCCCACAATCCGCGGAAGCCGCTGAGCTGCAAAAACAGATAGCAGACATCTTCAATGCCGTACCCATAGCGGATTTGTTCAAAGTCCAGCAAATGCGGCGTTTTGCTTTCATCCACCAATATATTATTAGCCGTTAAATCGCCGTGAATAAATTTTGTGCTACTTTCCAAACATATCAGCTCGGGCTTGATTTTCTGCCAGAAATATTTGTTAAGCAGACGCCCAGCCAAACTGCCGTCATTTTGCAGACATTCCGATATTTTAGCTATCATTTTCGGCATATTTTGCTGAGGTCTGATAAATTCCGCCGCCAGCCCGCAAGCCTGAAATTTAGCGTATTCCGCCTGCAATTTAGCAAACAGCTCCGGCGTGCAGTCTTTATATTTCAGCTTATGTCCAGCCACATACGGCATAGCCAGCAGATAATATTCGTCAAATTTTTCGTATGGTAATTTACGCAGAAAATCAAACTGTTGCAAAATTATCTTCAATTTATAATAAATATTTTTACTATTAACGGAAATCAGCTTTAAGAAAAAATCGCCCTGTGCCGTTTTTATGCAAAAATTATACGAGCTTCCACCAACGCAAATTTCTTTAATACTCAGTATTTGCGGAAAAATTTGCTTTTTTCGTAGAAATTCCGATAATTCTTTGCTTTTAGCGAACTTCACTTGCTTTTCTTCTCCCGATAAGGATTAGCTTTATAGCAGCCTAAAATCTGATATTCTTCCGAAAAGAATTTAAGCTCTTCCAAAGCATAGCGCAAGGCTTTAGAGGCTATATGCTGCTCCACTTCAATATAGAATTGCGCCGAAAAGAAATGCCCGTTCAGCAGATAGCTTTCCAGCTTGCATATATTGATGCCGTTGGTGGCAAATCCGCCCAAAACCTTATACAGCGCCGCCGGAATATGCTTGGTGACAAACACTATGCTGGTAATAAATTTGCTGCCGTCATCCGCCGGAACCGCCTCTTCTTTTTGCATAATCAAAAAGCGGGTGGTGTTGTTATCGGCATTTTCTATATTAGACGCCAAAATCTGCAGTCCGTAAATTTCCGCCGCCAGCTTTGAAGCTATCGCGGCCTTGGATTTGTCTTGTTCCTGCGCGATTTTTTCGCATGATTTAGCCGTATCTATACGGTTCAGCGCCTTAATATTATGTTTTTGCAAAAATTCCGAGCATTGCGCCAGCGCCTGCGGATGCGAAGCTGCGCATACAATATCCTCCAGCTTGGCGCCTTTAACGCCGATCAGCTGATGTTCAACCCGCAGAAAATGCTCGCCGACAATATGCAAGCCGGCTTTAGGCAGCAAAAAATGCACATCGGTAACCCGTCCGGCGTTGGAGTTTTCCACCGGAATAACCGCCTTGTCTACGCTGCCGTTTTTAACCATTTCCATAGCGATTTCAAAGGTATCGCACGGCACATATTCCTGATTTGGAAACAGCTGCTGACAGGCAATGTGCGAATACGCTCCCGGGGCGCCCTGATATGCAATTTTCAACATTTTTTATCCTTTCTAATTATTCTGCTTATTTTAGTGCAAATTATCCGGCTGTCAAGAGCGGCAAATCCTCTGTGACTAAGTCCGAACGTAAAAAAGAACAGCCACATTGCTGCGGCCGTCTTTGAAAAATAAGCAACTTTACTATTATTCAGCTACAGAAGCGTCATTATCTTCTGCGTCAGTCTTCGGCATAATATCCGGCAGCTGGCCGACAGCTTGCTTGCGCTTTAATTTGTTTACAAACTTGATAGAGCGCTGAGCGTCCCATTTTCTTTTGCCCTCTTCGCTTTGATAAATCAGTTTGTAAACTTCTATAGCCTGATCAAATTCAGAAAGTTTAGTCAAGCATGAAGCCAAACCGTCATAAAGCTTATGGGTATAGCGTCCGCCTACAATCGCCTGAGCTTTTTTGTAGCACTTTAAGGCGTCTTTGAACTTGAACATTTTCTGATATACATAGCCGATGCTAATCCAAGCCTGCAGCTCTTGGCTGTTGATATTCAGAATCTTGGTAAAGCATTTTAAGGCAGATTCGTTGTCGCCCATCAGCTGATAGGTCACGCCGATGCCGTTCCAAGCTTTAGTATTGTATTTATCGCCGGACAAAACTTTCTTAAAGAAAGAAATTGAACGGTCGTATTGTTTCAATTTCTGCAAAGTCACAGCAATGCTGAGCAGAGTCTGCGGATGTTTGCTGTCTATTTTCATAGCCTCTTCCAAAACGTCCAAAGCTTCTTTATATGAAAACATGTGCTGCAAGGCAATAGCTTTGCCGTTTAAGGCTTCCAAAGAGGTAAGGTCGTTGGCAAAAGCTTCGTCAAAACAAGCGATAGCTTCTTTATAGAGTCCGCGCATACTTAAGGTTACGCCTTTATTATTCAAAACTTCCACAGATTTCGGGTTAATAGCCAATGCTCTGTCAAAGCATTCAACCGCGTCTGTGTACTTGCTCATTTTTTGATATGCGAACCCTTGGCTGTTCATAGCTTTCCAGGCTCTTGGATTTTCAGCTATCACATCAGAAAATTTTTGGATAGCTTCTTCATACTGACCGGCGTCTAAAAGTTCCTGTCCTCTTTTGTATGCTGTATTTTCGTTTAATTTAACCATTTTTACCTCTTTATTATACAATAATAATTCTTTTGTGAGTGTTAACACAATAATATGATTATGTCAAGTTTTTTTACATTAGCTGCAACTGTTTGAAAATAGGGACATCCGTGCGGATTTCCAGATATTTGCATAAAAATTTTTGGCAATTTTTTCTAATATTTTCCCGATTTTGGGCAAAATAATTTTTATATTCAGCCTTAAAGCGCTCGGATGAGCTGTTAAATTCAATTTCCTGCCCGTTATAAACCGCGCGGTATTCGCCGCTCGGCGGGGCAATATCTTCCAAAATATCAAACACTTGCACACAGTATATTTTATTATTTTTCGCCAGCGCCGCAATATTTTTAAATTGCTCATTGTCAAAATGATAAAAATCGCTCACGACAAAAATTGTACCCTGCCCTTTTTGATGATATTCCAAGGTTTTCAGAGCTTCGCCCAAATTTCCGACTCTGCTGCCGCTCAGTGCTTTTTTGCTGAGTTCGGAAATTTTGCCGAACACCGACATCAAATTGCTCATACTGCCCTGCGGCTTAAAATAATAGGAATTTCCGCCGTCATAAATCAAAATGCCGAAACGGTCTTTATTGCGGACCGAAAGCCAGCCCAGCAGCGCGGCTATTTTAGCGGCGGCCACGGATTTCAACTCTTTTTTGGTGCCGAATATCATGGTTGCCGACAAATCCAGCACCACCGTAATCAGACGGTCTTTCTCCTCGGAATAAACTTTGGTGAAAGGCTCGGATTTTCGGGCGGTAATGCGCCAGTCTATGTCGCGCACATCGTCGCCGAAATTGTAGGCGCGCACTTCTTCAAGCTCTATGCCCCTGCCTTTAAACGCCGATTTTACATTTCCGGCGCGGTCAGAAGTTATAAAGTCGTGCTGCCGCAGCAAATACGGCAAAAAACGCTGCTGCGCAATCAAATCCGGAACGGCAACCGTAAGCCCGTTTGTTTCGTCCTGCTTTTTATTTTTCTTAAAAAACAGCATCTTGCATATTCCTTACGGCAATGGTACAACCTTTAGCAAGCGGGTAATGATTTCATCGCTGCTGAGACCGCCGGCCTGTGCTTCAAAGCTCAGAATAACACGGTGGCGCAAAACGTCATAAACCACGGCATGCACGTCTTCCGGCGTTACAAAATCGCGGCCGGCCAGCCAAGCGTTGATTTTTGAGCATTTATCCAAAGCAATGGTAGCACGCGGGCTGGCGCCGTAAGCAATAGTATTTTTCAGCGATTCGTCATAGCGTTCCGGATGGCGGGTTGCCATAATCAGCTGAATCATGTATTCTTCTACGGCATCGCTGCAATGAATTTTATAAGCTTCCTGACGCGCCGAAAAGATATCTTCATATTTCAGAGCGCCGAATTTAGCCTTAAACTGCGCCAAGCTGTCGGCTGAAGTTTGGGTGTTGTTGTCTTCATTGCGCACCAGCTGCAGAATTTTGCGCTCTGTCACCGCATCCGGCTGGTCTATTTTTATATACATCAGGAAACGGTCAAGCTGCGCTTCCGGCAGATTATAGGTTCCCTCATGCTCTATCGGGTTTTGGGTTGCCATAACCATAAACAGTTTCGGCAGCTTATAAAGCTTGCCCCCGACGCTGACCTGACGCTCGGCCATAGACTCCAGCAAAGCCGACTGCACTTTGGCCGGCGCGCGGTTAATTTCATCGGCCAGCACCAGATTGGCAAAAATCGGACCTTTGCGGAATTCAAACTGTCCGGTAGAAGCCACATATATATCGCTGCCGGTAATATCCGACGGCAGCAAATCCGGCGTAAACTGAATACGGCTGTAGAGCGCGTCTATGCACTCTGCCAAAGTCTTTATAGCTTTGGTTTTAGCCAGTCCCGGAGCGCCCTCCACCAGCACATGCCCATCGGCGAGCATAGAGATTATCAGCTTTCTGACTAAAGCTTCCTGCCCTAAAATCCGGCTTTCCATAAATTGTTTCAAGTTTGTGATTTTATCTCTGATTTCTGACATTTCAAGCCTTTCAAAAAATTGTATGCAAGTCTAAATAAAAACTTTTCTTTCTCTTATATTTACGATATATAAGTTTTAAAAATGTTAAAAACAAGAAGATTTCAAAAATGAGTGACATATTTGATTTAGACGACACAAACTGTGCGCCGCAGCTTTATGACAATATCAGCGCTCTGCGCCCCTCCGCCCCGTGGCTGAGCGAGCTTAATCCGGAGCAGCGGCAGGCTGTGGAAACCACCGAGGGGCCTTTGCTGGTGCTTTCGGGCGCCGGTACGGGCAAAACCAAGGTTTTAACCACACGTTTGGCCTATATTTTGACTATGCAGAAAGCTCAGCCGTGGAACTGTCTGGTTGTGACCTTTACCAACCGTGCCGCTAAAGAGATGAAAGAGCGTGTGCAAAACCTTATCGGCGATATGGCCAACAGCGTATGGCTCGGTACTTTTCACAGTATCTGCGTCAAAATTCTGCGCGTCCACGCCGAAGCGGTCGGTCTGCACTCCAACTTTACGATTTTAGGCGAAGACGACCAAAAGCGCCTGATTAAGCAAATCTGCGAATCTTTAGGCATAGACGAGAAAAAATATCCGGCGCAGAGCCTGATGGAAAGAATCGCCCGCCTCAAAGACAAAGGCATAACCGTGGATAAGGCCGAGCAGGAATACCGTTCTAACACGCTGCTGGAAGTCTATAAAAAGTATCAAGCCCGCTTGGTGGAGCTGAACTGCGTGGATTTCGGCGATATTCTGCTGGACACGCTCACAATTTTGATGTCTGACGCCGATATTTTGCGCAAATATCAGGAAAAATTCAAATATATCATGGTGGATGAGTATCAAGACACCAACGTCACGCAATATCTGTTTTTGCGCCTGCTCTCGCAGAAATCCCGCAATTTATGCTGCGTGGGCGATGACGACCAATCCATTTATTCGTGGCGCGGTGCGGAAATTGAAAATATTATGCGTTTTCAGAAAGATTTTGAAGACGCTAAAGTTATCCGTCTGGAGCGCAACTACCGTTCTACTGCAAACATATTGAACGCCGCTTCGGCTCTGATAGCCCATAACTCTACCCGCTTGGGCAAAACTCTGCGGGTAGCCGAAAACAGTCCGGCCAGCCGCAATGCTAACGAAAAAATCAAAGTTTTGAGCATCTACAGCGGCGAAGAAGAAGCCAAGTGGATTGCCTCGGAAATTGAGCGTCTGCACCGCGGCGGACATCCCTACTCCGACTTTGCGGTTTTGGTGCGCACAGCTTTTCAGACCCGGGAATTTGAAGAAAAATTTATCAGCGAAGCCATACCGTATCAGGTTATCGGCGGACCAAAGTTCTATGAACGCGCTGAAATCCGCGATTTATTGGCTTATTTCCGGGTTATTCTGCAGCCCAGCGATGATTTGGCTTTTGAACGCATTATCAATAAGCCGGCGCGCGGCATCGGCGCCAAAACCATAGAAAAGCTGCAGGAAACAGCCCGCGATAATCATACTTCTATGTTTGCGGCTGTTAATATTCTGCTGGAAAACGGCGGACTAAGCGGCAAAGCCAAGGCAAATTTAAGCGAGCTGATGGCAAAATTCGCCGATTGGCAGCGCACTGCTAATGCTGTTTCGCCAAACGATTTAGCCGAACAGGTTTTAGAAGAATCCGGCTATTTGGAAATGCTGAAAAACGACTCTTCGGCCGATGCTCCGGGACGTATTGAAAACTTAAAAGAGCTGGTCGGCGTGATGAGCGATACCGAAAACTATCCGAATCTGGCGGAATTTTTGGAACACGTCAGCTTGGTAATGGATAACGACAACGCTGTAGACACCAACAAAGTTATGCTGATTACCCTGCACTCCGCCAAAGGCTTGGAGTTTAACATTGTCTTTTTGCCGGGGTGGGAAGAAGGTCTGTTTCCGCACCAAAGAAGCTTGGAAGAAGGCGCCAATTCGCTGGAAGAAGAGCGCCGCCTCGCCTATGTGGCGATTACCCGCGCCAAGCAGAAGCTTTATATTACCACCACCTACTGCCGCCGTATTTACGGGCAATGGCAAAACAATATGCCGTCTCGCTTTTTGAATGAAATTCCGACTGCGACGCTGGATATTATCAACCAAACCAGCAGCTGCTACAACGGCGGCGGTTCGGGATATAACTCTTACGGCAGCAGCGGCGGATATAACGGCGGCGGATATAAAAAATACGGCAGCAAATATAATAATAAGCCGAAATTTTCCACCAAACCGAGCTATCAAGCCGACTATGACTACGAGCCTGACGACTACGCCGATTATGATTCGTATCAAAGCAGCAAAGCTTCCAGCTTAATCGGAGTCAGAGTATATCATGAAAGTTTCGGCTACGGCAAAATAACCAATGTAGAGGGACAGACCTGCGAAGTGGATTTTGAAAAATTCGGCCGCCGCAAAATCATGGGAACTTATTTAAGAAGAGCCTGAGCTGGCTGCATATAACTGCTTATAAGTACAAAAAAATCTTTGCTATTTATGCTGAATCATGTAAAATTCAGGCAGAATTATTAACCTCTCAGCGGAGAAATTTTATGCGGACTAAATTTATAAAACTTGCAGCTATGGCTTTTATATGCACCATGACTGCGCGGGTATCGCAAGCCTATAACCTGTCGCCGATATCGTTTGAAAATTTATACCGCATTGCCGCTGACGGGAATTTGCAGGGGCTGAAAGACGTGCAGCGCCGAGGCTTAAATCTTGACTCGCCGAATATGGACGGCGACACGGCGGTATGCGCGGCCATAAAAAGACAAGATTACTTAGCCTATAAAACGCTTATCCGCGCCGGAGCCAAAAGCAATCCGGACTGTGTGGAACGTCTGCCGGAATATGCCCATAAAAACTTTTTAGCCAACTATAATCAAAAATACGCTGCTCCGCAGACACCGACTAACTGGGCAAAAAGCGGCACCGCTTTTGTGGTGGGCGGAGGCATTGCCGCCGGTATTGTGGCTTTGGCAAGCTCTGGCGGCGGGGGCGGAAGCAGCAAAAGCGGCAGCAGTCATGCCGATGATGCCTCCAACACCGCTAACTGCGATTTAAACCCTTGCGCCGAGGGCTGCTATGAAAATATTACCTGCGCGGCAGGCTACCAATGCACGCAATATGAATCTAAATGCAATTTAGGCTGCACTAAATGCGAGCAAAAGCCGGAATGCGTCAACGTTCCGGAATGCACTAAGGGCTGCTATACCAATTTAACCTGCCAGTCCGGCTATAAATGCTCTAAATACAACAAATGCAACGGCTGCGAAAAATGCGAAAAAGCTCCTGAGGAAACGCCGGACAGCTCAAATTCCCGCTATTGCAAAGATTTTAACAGCGCTAAAAACTACTGCAACGCCTGCAATGACGGCTATACCGCAGTTAATGGCGTGTGCAGGCTGAATGCTCCGGAACATTGCGCCGACTATAGTTTTGCCAGCGAAAAATGCTCGGTCTGCGAAGCCGGATATAAGCTAGAGTCCGACAAGCGCACCTGCACGGTTGACAACGGCAACAGCGGCGATTCCGGCGATTCCACCGCCTGCACCGCGGCTAACTATCCGCTGACAACCAAGCCGGATGCCGATAAGGCAAATTATACCTCTTGTAAAAACAACGGAACCACCCGCTATAAAATAACCTCCTGCAAAAGCGGCTACAGCCTGTCGGCCGATAAAAAATCCTGCGTGCAGAACGGCGGCAGCGGCGGCGATGATACAGACACTTGCGATGAAACTATATATCCGTTTACCGAATGCCCGGACGGAGCTGTCTGCGGCTCTTGCCATATTGGCTTAGGCTATGATTATCGCTACAGCCTAAGCTATTGCAAGGTCGGCTATACTTTATCCGAAGACGGCAACAGCTGCCTTTCGCAATGCGACCGAACCAGCTTTAATTTAAGCGCATGTCCGGACGGGGCTGTTTGCTCCGCCTGCGAAGACGCCTCCGGAACATATTATAAGTTTGACAGATGCCGTGAAAGCCACACCGAAGACGCCGACGGAAATTGCACCGTTGCTTCTGTTGAAGCCTCGGATGACGATGTTGCAAACGACAAAGAATTGGTTGTAACTCCTGATAATGTTGCTGTTAATGATAGATATATAATTGGATTTTCCAACGCTCCTGACCATTTAAACGCTAATTTGTACAATGCCAAAACTAAGGATGCTTCAATTTCTATTACTATTACCGAAAGCACCGATTTGCAGTCTCTGAAAAATAAAGACCTTTTCGGCTTAGCGACCAATGGTTCAGATTCCGGAAATGTTATAAATTCTTATGACCGGCATACCGGCACCATTGCCATTGATAATTATTACGCCAACTATAATACATACGGGATGAGAGCTGCCAACGGCATAGCCTATAACTCATACAATGGCAACGGAAAAATCACATTAACTTCAGAGGGAACATATTTTTTGGCCGATACAGATATTGATTATTTTAACGGCTTTATTGCCGGAATGTATGGAAGCACCGCTAAAAGCACGCTTTATAACGCATTCGGCGGAACCGGAGAAATTACTGTCAGCACCAAAGCCGGTAAAGCTTTTGGAATGCTTGGCGGAACCCTTGTAAACGCCTATTCCGGAAGTATCGGCAATATTACCGTATCAAGCGAAAAAGGCTTCATAGCCGGTATGATGAATAAATCATCAACAACAGGCTTTATAGCTAACGCCTACTCTACAACCACAGACGGCGACGGAATTTCTCATGGTACCATTACCATCAACAATCCCAACAATATCACAGCCTACGGCATATATACACCCAATCCATTTTCATCTACAATTTACAATGCTTACGGACATAATGCTGTCGGTAAAATTATCATCAACGGTTCCGGTATCGGCATTGCCAATGGGGAAATAATTTATAACGGAGCTAACACAGGCTATGGCTATATAGAAATCAATTCAACTTCTACCGACCCTGTCGGGCAGATTGCCGGTATAATAGTAGACAATCCGCTGAATCCAAGCTATAACGGACACAGCAACGGAACTGGAGAAATTAAAATAACCGTAGCCGGTCAATCGCAAGATTCCAGTACCGGAAATGTTTATTACCGCACGGTTTACGGACTTGACGGCTCTATAAACAACGGTTCGCTGAACGGTGGAAAAGGTATCATATCTATAACAGATACCGGAAATAACAATATTACCGGTATTCACGGCGGCGGCAATTTTGCAAATTCTTCTGTTACCATAAACAGCAACGGCGACACCTCTAAAACCGTTATCGGCATGTCTAATGTGCGGCTAAAATCTGAAACTCAGGATGAAGATTATGCTATCGGCGAAGCTACAGACGTGGCAAACCAAAACTATGGAACTATTGATGTTACCACTACAGACGGGGCGGCAACTTATGGCATATACGCCAAAGATACCAATGTTTTAAATGATAAAAACGGTAAAATCACCATAAACAGCGCCGGTGCGGCTGTACATGGTATTTACGGCAATAAATCTATATTTAACAACGGCTCTATTACCGTGCGTCAAGGCTCATTCAGCGGCAATTATAAACAATCCGGTATTTATTTAGAAAACAATACCGATACTGCAGGAGATGAAACTGTTTATAACACCGGCAATATCACTATGAGCGTATACAGCCCTATAAACAAAGACCTTAACTCTCCGCTTCCGGCTCAAGGATATGGAATATATTCAAGCGGACATGTTCAAAATTCCGGATATATCAACATTTACGGCGGAGAATATTATTCATCTATCTATGGAATTTATTCAGCTCTTCCGTATCAAAATGAAAATACCGGAAGAATCACTCTTAAAGGCGGTATCTATAACACCGGATTGGTTAACATCAACAACGGCATCGGCGGCTATATTGATTTAGCTCCGACCGGCCCGCGCCGGGAAAGCGGTTACTATATGTCACGGGGCAGCGGTATTACAGCATTCCGCCCTAATGGCTATGAAGATACCATAATCTTAGTTAACGGCTCAGCCTCCTCTCCGGCGGCTTCTGCTTCAGACACTCAGCACGGCTATATAAAAATTACCGGTTCTGGCGAAAACCGTGAAGCGGTAATTGAAAGTCTGGCTAATGGAAGCCCAAGTCTAGCCGGTATAATGGGAATTGAAAATTCAGATATTTATAACTATGGCTCAATCATCTTATCCGGTAACAGCCTCGCCGGCATTGAAAATAAATATTCCGGCAAAATCTATAATTACGGCTACATAGATATCAATGTCAGCGAATATAATGCAGCCGGTATCTATTCCGGTTCAGATGTTGAAGTTTATAACGAAAACGCTATAACTCTTACCACTTCATCTAATACCTCGGCTAACCGCCGCTGGTATGGCATATACGGCGGGTTGATTACTAATGACGGCACCGTTACCTTAAACATCAATGACGGTTCATTCGCAACAGGGATGAGCGCAGGATTTAATAACGGCGATATCGTCTTAAACATGACTTCTGCTACCATGGCACGAGGACTATACGGCTCTGGTATAAACAATGGAAATATCAAAATCAACGGCAGCAGTTATTATTCTTATGGCATGAGTGCAACAAAATCAACATCTGATACTTCTGATATTTCTGCAATCAATAATAAAAACGGCTCTATAGAAATAAATAATACTGCCGCCGGTGCCGGTATTGCGGCAAGTAACGGAGCTAAAGCCGTAAATAAAGGCAGCATCACTATAAGCGATTCTTTCGTAAACTCTACTGACGGTCTAAGAGGAATTCAAGTCAGTTCCGGCAGTACCGCCGTCAATGAGGGCAGTATTTTATTGAGCAATATAAACGGCGAAGATAATGTTTACGGCATTTATTCAGATAATTCCAATGTTGTTAACTCCGGCAGCATTACCCTTTCCAATGTGGATGAAAGCAGCTCTTACGGTATTTATGCCGTGAACGGCTCCAAGGTTTATAACAGCGGGACGATAACTATTAACGGCGAGTCCTATAGCAAAAACGAGGCGGACGGCAAATTCATTTATATAGACGACTCTTCATCCATGGTAAATGACGGAGAAATTACCGTAAACACAGCATTTGATGTTTCATCGCTGGGCAACGGCAAGTTTATTTTGGGCAAAAACGGCAAAATCACCGCCGAAGAAATTAAGGGCAATATCACAGCAGACGCCGATATAACCTCCGGCGGCTTTGACAAGACTTATTATAATAAGGACGCTTTCTCCGGTAAAACCGATGAGATTAAGCTGGCTTCCGGCTCGGCTTTGTTTGATGCGGTAATTAAAGGCAGCGACATTGTCATGACTATGAAAGACTTTGACGAGGTTATACAAGATAAATCCGTTGCTGATTATCTGCAGCAAAATTATGAATCTCAGCGCAATGCAAAGTTTTTTGACGCGTTAAAGCTCTATTCTTCGGCGCAGTCGCTTAACCGCTCGCTCAATCAACAACTTGGCTTCAGCTTGCTCCCTAACTTTGCGCAGGAAAATATGAACGTCTTCCGCAGCTTGTCTAATTTAGTGACCGACACGATGTTTTCGCAGGATTTGACTAATGAGCGCATGATGATCGGCTATGACTATCTGGGGCAGAACCGCTCCGGCAAAGGCCGCGTGACCGGATATGAAAATACCGCCAACAGCTCATATTTCCTCGCCGATGCCAAGCTGAATAACCGCCAGCGTTTCGGTTTGGGCGTCGCCCTCACCCGCTTTAATTCGGATTATGACGATGACTCCAGCCGCAAAGCTACATTTGCACAGGCTTTAGGTTCTTATATGCACGATTTCGGCAACCGCTGGAAATACGCAGGCTTGCTGCGTGCCGGCTATGCCGACGGCGACTATAAACGCCAAAGCGGCGGCCCCCGTATCGGCGGAGACACCAGCGATATTTTATACGGCTTTAACAATGAACTGCGCTACAGCTATGACCTTGGGGTGGCAGTATTAGAGCCGCAGCTTGAACTTAACGCCTCCGGCTATTATCAGCGCAAAATCAAAGAAGATGACGCCAAAACCAATGCCCTGCAGATTAAAAGCACTAACAACCTGTCGCTGGAGAGCGGCGCCGGATTATACCTCAGCAAAGAAGCGGTTTACGGCGAAAACGGGCGCCTAAAAGGACGCTTGGGCGGAAGCTATTACCGCGAATTGTCACAGCCGTATCACACCATGCGCGCCCGCGTTAATGACACCGAGGGTTATTATCTGGTTGAAAGTTCTGATATTTTTGACCGTAACCGCACTATTTTGCGGGCAGATGTCTCGCTCAGCTATAAGGCTTGGGAGTTCTATCTCCGCGGCAGCCGGTTTATGGAAGACAAGCACACTACTGTAATCAACGCCGGTATAAAATATAACTTTTAGGCAGCGGCTAAAAAAAATTTCCAAAATGCTGAAAAAAGTTATTGACAAGCCAAAAACGGTAGTGTATAAGTCTTTTCAGTTGTGTTGCCGACATAGCTCAGTTGGTAGAGCTACTGATTTGTAATCAGTGGGTCGGGAGTTCAAGTCTCTCTGTCGGCACCATTAAAAATCAAAGGGTTATGTTAATTCATAGCCCTTTATTTTTTTAGTAAAAAGCATTTTTTCCCCCTAATTTACCCCTAAATTTGAAACTAATATCTATACTGTTAAATATTTCTGCAAAAATTATCATCCGCTAAAAATATCTTTACTTTCTGATTATCTTTAGCTAAAATAAATATCAGATAGGCGATAGTCTGTCTGGGGTGTCGTAGCCTCTTATTCATGCGTCTATATGACGTTAAATATCTTCTAGCTTTATAGCTGGAAGGTAGCAAAATATGCCATATTCGCAATGGTTAATATGCTGCACTATAATCATGAATAATAGTTACGAACTTCCAGCCATCTTGCCGATGGCTTTTTTGTTACATGAAAAAATAATGAAAGGAAGTTACGATGAAACAAAATCAATTTGGCAGAAGTATGATTGAAATGCTCGGAGTTTTAGCTATTATCGGCGTGCTGAGTGTCGGCGGGATTGCCGGTTACTCTAAGGCTATGGAGAAATTCAAAGCTAATAAATGGAGACAACAAGTTGAAGATTTGATTTTCAATATTAAAGAAGCATACAAATTTCAGGGACAATATGGCAGAGAAGATGAAAATATTTTACCTACACTAAAAAATATCGGAATTGTTCCACAAGAAATGCTGGATGCAAACAATATTGATATTTTAGGCAATCGTCTTTTTTTGCAAATGAGAAGCTTTAATGGATGGATAAGATTAAATCTTCAATTTGTTTTACCTCCAGCCGCTCAATCACAGCAAACTTGTTCTGATTTATTTCAATTTATGAATGTTTACAACAGTTTTATGTGGGATATCTCAGGATGTTCCGGTGCAAACTGTGATTATCCGTGGTTTTATACATTATGTGGCAACGCTGCACCAAAAGAATATTGGGAACTAGCAGAGTGCAAAAAATATGATTTAACCATGATTTCTAATGCTTGCAAAATCTGTACTTCAGAGCCTTGCACCATAGTTATGCTTTTTGACAACAATACTTAAATGATTTTGGGTTGACAGGTATTGTTTGTATGTTATAGAATGTTTTTGAAAAATAACTTAAAAATAAGAGGAAAGAAAGATGAAAAATAAGCTAAGCAAAGGTCTCTCTCTCTC
>CAVKTH010000036.1:0-17616 GCA_963659495.1 Bacteroidaceae bacterium
AGCACCAGTCATTCTAGGTCTTGTACCTAGAATCCTGTTTCAACGAGTCTCTAACCTAGTCAATAAATTAGCCTTATTATTGCATAAGTGCTTTTGTCACATGTTTAGTGCCTTTTGCAAGTTCTTTAATAAGTACCCCTCACCCGACGCCGAGGCGTCACCCTCTCCCTCACGGGGCGAGGGTTCTGGATTGCTTCGTCGTTATACTCCTCGCAATGACGCAAAAAGAACCAACATCGCATTTAAGGGTTTGGATGTCGTGCGTCAATACGCCTCAAAACTCTTTGAAACTGCGGAGAGTGGTGTAGATAAAGTGGTTTCTAGCTGCGAAAAAAATCCTAGTGTACATAAAACGTACATGAATTTTTTGAGACAGCGTAAAACCGCTTTAGATGCGCCGCTATACGCGGTTTCTGCTGGGCGGAGCATGATTGAAATGCTCGGCGTGCTGGCAATTATTGGAGTACTCTCAGTTGGTGGAATTGCCGGTTACAGCAAGGCTATGGAAAAATATAAGGTAAACAAAGCCCTAGAGGGATATAGTATGCTGGTTTTTGGTATTTTGGAACATATTGACGACCTGAGAAAATCAACCGCTGACGATACAAACATTGACGTTGAAACCTTATTGGCTCTTAACATTGTACCCCAAAGCTGGAAAAATTCTAATAAATATTACAATGTCATAGATAATTATAATAATTGGGTTCGTGTTTGGAAGCAATCCGGTTCCGGTCTTGTTATAGACATTTACCTAAGTGCTCCTGCTGCAAATGCAGACGGCAATTCCGTTACTGAAAACACCTCTGTAACTCTCTGCCGCGAACTTTTCACAAACTTATTTATGCCTTTGCATGCTGAGGCTCTTTACACCTCGGTTTATACAACCAGTAAAGGAAATTATGCCTTTTATGGAGACAAATATTGCAAAGACAGTCAAAAAAGATGTATGAGCAATGCTACACCGGTGCAAATCAATGAGGCTTGTAATTATTGTGGAAAGACCGGAGATTTTTGTAACTTCAATATTCACTTTTAGGCAAGGTCTACAAGTTATTTTATATTAGCAATTACAATTAAAAGATTAAATTTGACAAACGAACAATTATACTACATACAAAAATAGTCCGGTGTACTAGACCGGACGTAATCTCAATAACGAAAGGGGTTAAACCATACTTAACTCATTTCTGAGTTGAGTATAGCCTATTTTTCCTTGCGAGTCAAGTTTTAAATAGGTGCGGTTTTCCCCTTTCCAACAACGAAAGGAATAAATAATGAGAATACGCATTATTCTGATTATTCGGAAACACCGAATTTTCTTATCTATACGTTATAAATAGGAAAATGGACGGCGGGAGTAATTCCGCCGTTTTTTGTATATTACATTTATGATACCCCTCACCAGGAGCGTTGCTCCGACCTCTCCCGCAGGGGGCGAGGTTTTAAATAGCACAAACTCTCAGAAACTCGGATAATGAGCTTAATGCGAAGTAAGATTTTTTCGCGGTGTACAAACTAGTACATAAGAAAAAATCTTACCAGCAGAAAGCCATTAGCCGAGTTTCCTATCTATTGCGGAGACTGCACGGACAAAATCTTCATTCTGTTCAAAATCTTCAAGCTTTACAGGCAGCTTGCGGCGCCAGTTCGGATGCTTATCTCTATCCGTTCCCGGAAGATTCTGCAGCACATTCACGCCGAAAATATCTTCCGGCTGGGCTAAAAATACAGCACAGGCGCTGGAAGATAAATAGCGCTCTGTGGCTTCCATTATGCCGTTCGGATAGCCCTCGCCGTATAAGCAGTCGCATTGTCTGGTGCGGTCTGCCGACCACGAATGTGTATAGTCTAAAGCGTCCAGCAGACAGCGGCGCTCAGCTTCCCTGCCCTTATATTGATTTTGCCGCTCTTCCGCCGTCAGCATTTTCAGGTTATACATGGTTTCAATATCGCCGCCGAACCAGCGCATTTTGAGCGGCGCCATATCGTGCGTGCCGATAGAACAGAATGTGTGCGGTGCAAAATCCTGCGGCAGCTTAAACGGTCCGCTGCCGTTCCAGCGCTCCGACCACAGCACGCTCAGCGAATATACTCCGCGCTCTTGGATAGCCTCAATAAAACCGTCCGGCACGTTGCCGATGCTTTCGCCCACCACCATACATTTTTGCAAATGGCTTTCCAGCGCCAAAATTCCCAGCATATCGGCAAACGGATAGTAAATGTAGGTGCCTTTTTCGGAATCATCCGGAATAATATACAAGCGCTGCAGGCTCATCACATGGTCTATGCGGATGGCGCCGGCGTTTTCCATTGCCGCCCGCAGAATTTTGATAAACGGGCGATAGGCGTTGGCTTTCAGCTTATACGGATTAAACGCGCCCAAGCACCATTTTTGCCCTGTCGGGAAGAAAATATCCGGCGGTGCGCCTGCCCCGCAGTCTTTGATAAACAAATCATTTTCGCTCCACAGCTCGGCGCTGTCTTTGCACAAACCGACCGGCAAATCGCGGTATAAACCGATTTTCAGGCCGCGCTGCTCAATTTCTTTCTGCACGTCTTCCAGCTGCTTTTCCGCCCAATATTGCAGAAATTTAAAGAAATTCACGGCCTTGCGGTTTTCGGCTCGGAACTTTTTAACTTCCGGCGACTGCGGATTTTTCAGCTCTTTCGGCCAAGCCCGCCACCCGCCGTAAACCGAATGGCAGAGCGACGAATAAAGCGCCTGATAAGTTGCCAAGTTTTCTAAATCTTCTTTATTTTTCTTTTCAAATTTTTGATACGCCGCCGATTTTTCCAGCTTAGTAAACGTATCGTCATAAATCTTTTGCAAAATCTGCATTTTGAAATTATACACGCCGGTATAATCAATATTTTCCGCCGCCCGCAGCTGTTCTAATTCCGCTTCTTTGCCGGCTAAATATTCCGGCTTATAGGCGTTTACTTTTTCCACATCTATATAAATCGGGTTCAAAAACAAGCGACTGATAGAAGAATACGGACTGGCGTTTTCCGGAAAATCATGAAACAGCACGTTCAGCGGATTTAAGCCTATAATATTAGCTCCCTGCCGCGCGCACAAATCAGCCAAATCAGACAGATCCGTAAAATCGCCGACGCCCCAGTTGCGCTTGCTGGTTAAAGAATAAAGCTGAATTGCCATTCCCCAAATCTTATGATGCTGCAGATATTCCGGCTCATAGCACTTATCCGGCGTAACCGCCAAAACCGTATGCGACTTGCTGCTGCCTGCCGTTAAATCCACTTCATAATAGGCCGGTTCCAAGGCATTATCCAGCTGAATTTCCAACAGTACATAAACTTTGCGCCCCAGCGTTTTTTCTTCGGTAATTTTGTATGAATACAGCACATTCGGCTCATCGCCGGTCTGTTGATTTTTAAAGACCAGCTCCAAGCTGTCTGCTTCATTTTTCGGCAGCACGGCATCAAATTTCAGCGCATTGCGGCGCAGCACATAAATCGGCTCCAAAGCATACAGCCAGCGCTCTTTTTCCAGCTTTGCCAGCAGCTTTTCGCTGTCTTCTATTTTATCCAGCTTAAACCCCAGATAATTTACCATTTTAAGCAAAGTCTCATCGTCGGTCACATATTCTCTGCGGTTTTGCGCCGCGTCGGTATAGCTTTTGGCAATGCCAAGTTTATCTAACAACAAATTCCAACTGTTCTGCATTTATTTCTCCGGTCTTCTTAAATCCAATACCCAAACCGTCCAAGCCGGCACTTCTATTTTATCTGCCTCAATCGGCGTATCCGGCTTAATTTGCTCGCTGCTGTCCAGCGCCAATATAACTTTTGTTTTTTCCAAAAAATCCGGCAATATCCAATTCATCGGCTTGTCGTTGGCGTTATAAATAATAAAATACGCCGCCGGTTCGCCGTAAATCAAGCAGGCCAGACTCCGGCGGTCTTCCATATACCAATCCGGATTTTGAAATTCCACGCCGTCTTCCCGATACCACATAATGTCTTTTATGTCATAGCGGGCGTATTTCTCTATCAGCTTGCCGCTGAAAAACTTTTTACGCGCGAACACATCCATTTTTTGCCGCTGCTGAATCAGGCGCCGCACATAGCGAACCAAATCCCTGTCCTGCTGCCGGATAGCCTGCCAGACAATCCACGTCAGCACATTATCCTGACAATACGGATTATTATTGCCGAACTGCGTATTGCCGAACTCGTCGCCGGCCACCAGCATCGGCGTACCGAACGACATTAAAAGCGTCGCCAGCATGGCTCGGGCGCGCAAATCGCGGTTTTCAATAACCGAACGCTTTTCCGTTTCGCCCTCGGCTCCGGAATTCCAGCTCCAGTTGGCGTCGTTGCCGTCGCGGTTGTTTTCGCCGTTTACCATATTGTGCTTTTCGTTGTAGCTGACTAAATCATGCAGCGTAAAACCGTCATGCGAGGTTAAAAAGTTGACGCTGCTGTCTATATCGCGGTTGGCATAGCCGAAAATATCGCTGGAACCGGATAAGCGGCTGGCCAGCTCGCCGACCTGCTTGCGGTCGCCGCGCCAAAAACGCCGCACTACATCGCGGTAGCGGTCGTTCCATTCGTGCCATGACGGAGGAAATCCACCGATACGGTAACCGTCCATAGTGGCGTCCCACGGTTCCACAATCATCTTGACTTTGCGCAAAACTTCATCCTGACGCGCCGCCAGCAAAAAGCCGCTGTCCTGCGTAAACTCGCCGCGGACTCGGCTCAGACTAGAAGCTAAATCCAAGCGGAAACCGTCAACGTGCATTTTTTCCGCCCAATAGCGCAGAGAATCCATAACCAAAGTCAGCACATACGGATTCTGCAGATTAAACGAAGCGCCGCAGCCCGTGCTGTCAAAATAATAGCGCGGATTCTCCTGCAGGGTATAATAGCTTTCGTTATCTATGCCGCGATAGCACAAAGTCGGTCCCATCTGGTTGCCCTCAATGGTATGGTTATAGACCACATCTAAAATAACTTCTTTGCCAGCGGCGTGCAGAGTTTTAACCATCTGCTTAAATTCGTCCGGATTATTTTCCACCATATATTTGGCTTCCGGCACAAAATACGAAAGCGTTTCATAGCCCCAGTAGTTGTCAATATACATGCCGTGCTTTTCGCCGAAAAAAGCAAACACCGGCAGCAGTTCTACTGAAGTCACGCCGAGCCAATTCAGATAATTTATCACGCTTTTGGCGCCCAAGCCTAAAAACTTACCGCGCTCTGCCGCCTCCACTTTTGGATGCAGCTTGGTATATCCGCCGACATGCATTTCATAAATCACGCGCTTGCCGTCGCCGATTTTCGGAGCTTTGTCATTTTCCCAATCAAAAGCATTGTCCACCACAACAGACTTCGGCACATACGGAGCGCTGTCCAGCGTGCTGAACGACAAATCTTTGTCAGCGCTTTCCGTATCATAGCCAAACAAGGCTTTATGCCAGATAATTTCTCCGCTCAGCTTTTTAGCGTACGGATCCATCAGCAGCTTGTTCGGATTAAAGCGCTTTCCCTTTGCCGGCTCATACGGTCCGTAAACCCGATAGCCGTAAAGCTGGCCGGCTTTGACGCCCTCCAAATAAATATGCCAGATATTATTGTCATTTTCCAAAATCGGAAAACGCTGCAGCTCCTTAGCCCCGCTTTCATCAAACAAACAAAGCTCCACTTTTTCGGCATTAGCGGAAAACAGCGCAAAATTCACGCCTTTTTCATCACAGACAGCCCCCAGCGGATACGGACTGCCATTTAAAACTTTTATGTCTTTGTTCATTTAATTTCCTTATGTTGTTGTTTTAGCGGACAGGCTTCAGCACAATAGTAGAAAGCGGAGGCAATACCAGCTCTATTGAATACGGTCTGCCGCTCACGCCGTAATTTTGCGCCTGCTGAGGTCCCTCGTTGCGCACGCCGCTGCCCCAATAGCTCTTGTCGTCGCTGTTGAAGATTTCCTGATAAGCGCAGGCCTCGCTCACGCCTATGCGGTAGTTATGGCGCACCACCGGCGTAAAGTTGCAGACTACCACCAGATAGTCGTCCGGATTATGCCCCTTGCGAATATAAGATATTACGCTGTCGTCGCAATTTGAATGGTCTATCCACTCAAAACCGCGGGAATCAAAATCTTCTTCATACAAAGGCTCGTTGCCTTTATACATCAAATTCAAATCGCGCACGCAGTTTTGCATGCCTTTATACATCGGGTAATCCAGCAAGAACCAGCGCAGGCTTTCTTCGCTGTTCCATTCCCAATCCTGTCCGAATTCATTGCCCATAAACAAAAGCTTTTTGCCCGGATGCGTCCACATAAAGCCGTAATAAGCCCGCAGGTTGGCAAATTTCTGCCATTCATCCCCCGGCATTTTTTCCAGCATAGATCCTTTGCCATGGACAACCTCATCATGAGAAATCGGCAGAATAAAATTCTCGTTAAACGCATACAGCAAGCCGAAAGTCAGCAGGCCGTGATGATATTTGCGGTGTACCGGCTCATGGCTGATATAGCGCAAGGTGTCGTTCATCCAGCCCATATTCCATTTATAGCCAAAGCCTAAGCCGCCGGCAGAAACCGGACGGGAAACCATCGGCCACGCCGTAGATTCTTCAGCGCAGGTAATTGTGCCTTTAGTCTGAGTATAAACCATTTCATTCATTTTGCGGATAAAGGCGATTGCTTCCAGATTTTCATTGCCGCCGTAAACATTCGGCACCCATTCGCCCTGCTTGCGCGAATAGTCCAAATAGAGCATAGAAGCAACCGCATCCACGCGCAAGCCGTCAATATGAAACTCTTTAAGCCAATACAAAGCGCTGGCGCACAGCAAATTGCAGACTTCTGTGCGCCCGTAGTTATAAATTTTGGTACCCCAATCTTTATGCTCGCCTTTGCGCGGGTCGGAATGCTCATATAAGCAGGTGCCGTCAAACTCGGCCAAGCCATGCGCGTCTTTCGGGAAATGCGCCGGAACCCAGTCCATAATCACGCTGATACCGGCTTGGTGGAATTTATCAATCATGTAACGGAAATCGTCCGGCGTGCCGAAACGGGAAGTCGGCGCAAACAAGCCGGTAATCTGATAGCCCCAAGAGGCGTCAAGCGGATGCTCGCACAGCGGCAGAAATTCTACATGCGTAAAGCCCATATTGCTGACATACGGCACCAGTCTTTCGGCAAATTCGCGGTAGGTCAAAAACTCGCTGCCGTTATCGCCTTTGCGGCGCCAAGAGCCTAAATGCACTTCATAAATAGACATCGGGCGGTCGTAAGTATTGCTGTTTTCGCGGTATTTCATCCACTCGCCGTCATTCCATTGATAGTGGTTGATGTCATAGACAATAGAAGCCGTATTCGGACGCACTTCGGCGTATGTTCCGACCGGGTCTGACTTGGTTAAAATTCTGTCATCCTGAGTTTTGATTTCAAACTTATAATATTCGCCCTCTGTCAGCCCCGGAATAAAGATATCCCAGACGCCGCAGTTAATATGCTTGCGCATCACGTCTATGCGGCCGTCCCAGTTATTAAAGCTGCCGATAACCGACACGCGTTTGGCGTTCGGCGCCCACACGGCAAAAGCCACGCCTTTAACGCCGTCAATTTCCATTAAATGCGAGCCGAGTTTTTTATAAATATCGCGGTGATTTCCCTGAGCGAACAAATATTCATCTATATCGCCGATTGTCGCCGGAAAACGATAGGTGTCTTCGGCTTCATAAACATGGCCTTTGTCATTGGTAATTCTAAAGCGGTAAGCAAAATCTTCCGTTCTGTCAAAGTTTATCTGAAAGAATCCCCTCTCGTCTATTTTTTCCATTTTGCCCAGCGGGCTGCCTTGTCCGTCAATCACTTCAATAGACGAAGCAAACGGCTGATAGGCGCGGATAAACACCTTTTTTGTACCCTTGTTGCGATGAATGCCCAGCACCGCAAAAACATTGCCGTGATTGCCTTCAACTATAGCCGAAATTTCTTCTTTTGATAACATATTATCCATAATAAACTCCCATAACAGAACAGCAAAATAATATTAGTTTGCTTATATTAAAACTTTCTTCTTATATCTATATAAACTAATCCATTTAAATGCAAGAAAATATGCTTAAATTATGTATAAATTTTTTCAGCGTCATTTTTCTGCTTTTTAAAGTATTGACGCTAAAAAAAAAGCGTCTATACTCAACAATGTTATAAACAATTATTGGAGATATAAAATGACTAAAAATTATAATGAAAATTATGTACGCGAAGCTGCCTACTACAACTGGCAGAACGCAGGCTGCCCAAGCGGCAAAGATGAATACTTTTGGACAATGGCTATCAACCAGCTTTATGGCAGCAGCTCTTGCTCAAACTCAAGCTCAGCTTGCTCTTGCAAAAAAACTTCTTCTAAATCATCTGCAAAATCAAGCTCTGCAAAATCTACTTCCAGCAGAAAATCTTCTAAGAAATAATCCGCATTTATTTCTGCAGAAAAATACCTGTTTTCAAAGCAGGTATTTTTTGTTTTTAAAGCACATTTTTTTGCCGCTGTTTCTGCATGCAGATTCTGAATATTTCCGATGCGATTTTTTTGCGGCATCCGGCTTTTTCGGCGTTCAAAAAAGGGTTATCCACAACAATCTGAAAACCAAAAACATTTTATCTTTCATCCAGCATTTTCTGCGCCGTCAGATAGTCAAATTTTCCGCTGCCCAGCAACGGCGGCTCTGCCATATAAACCACCTCTTTCGGACACCACAGCTCGCTGATGCCCTGTGCTTTGAAACCGCGCTGAATTTCCGGCAGATTTGCCGTGTTTTCCGAAATAAGCAAAACCAGCTTTTCGCCTTTCTTATCATCAGTAACAGACAGCACGCCAAGCACCGCATACGGATATATTTTTTCCAGCGCCTGTTCAACCGCAGTCAGCGACACCATTTCCCCGCCGATTTTGGCAAAGCGCTTAGCCCGTCCGCAGATAGCTGCAAAACCGTCTTCGTCTATCTTTACAATATCTCCGGTATCATACCAGCTTTCCGCTTTCTGCAGCACTCCGGGCTTGTCGGCTTTCATGTAGCCCAGCATCACATTATCTGCCTGCAGCAGCAATTTTCCGCCCTCTTTCACGCCTGCAACTTTCTGCAGTTTATATTTAATTTCCGGCAGGATTCGCCCCACGGTGTTTTCTTTGTAATACATCGGCGTGTTCACGGAAACAACCGGCGACAATTCGGTTGTTCCGTAGCCCTCAAAAATGCGCACGCCGAATTTTTTCATCCATAGCTCTGCCGTACGCTCTTTCAGCTTTTCTCCGCCGGCCACGGCAAAGCGTATCGGGAAAAAGTCATAAGCGCTTGCCATCCGCCCGTAGCCGTATAAAAACGCATCCGTGCCGATAATCGCCGTCGCCTGCAAATCATAGGCCAGCTCCGGTATAATGCGGTAGTGCAGCGGCGACGGATACAAACAAACTTTTACACCGTGCAGCAGCGGCAGAATTGTTCCGACTGTCAGCCCGAACGAATGGAACATCGGCAGCGCATTCAGGAACACGTCTTTAGAATTAAACGGCACGGCCAGCCGCAGCTGCTGCACATTTGCCAGAATATTGCGGTGCGACAGCAAAACCGCTTTCGGCAAGCCCTCGGAGCCGGATGTAAACAATATAGCCGCCGGTTTGTTTGCTGAAGTTTTAACCTCTTCGCGGCGCAGATATTTTTTGATTCCCTTAAGCTTAGTCAGTCGGGAAATCTGCACGGCAAAATCTTCCAGATAGACAATTTCGGCACCGGCATTTTTCACGCATTCCGCCAGCTTTTCCAGCTTGCCGGCTTCAATAAATTTACGGGAGCTGATAACCGTCTGCAGCTTAACCGTTTTTATGCACGATTCAAACTGTTTAGCCCCCAGCGAAAAGTTCAGCATAACCGGTATTTTTCCGGCATATTGCAGCGCAAAAAAGCTAACCGCGGCAGCCAAGCTGTTCGGCAGCAGAATTCCGGCTTTATCCTGCCCTGAAAGCAGCTTTTTATACGCCGCTCCCAGCACATAGCTCTTCAGCACAAACTGACTGTAGCTCAGCGTTTTTTTCTGCATATCCAAAGCAATTTTATGTTTGGCTCCGAACAAGCGTTCCGCCTGCAGCAGACTGTTGAACAGCGGCATATCTATATCGGCGGTGCGGTACATCATAGCCGCCATAATATCATAGAGCTTCAGCGACGCCGCATGGCGTTTTTCCCGCATAGAAACATTCTGCGGCACGCTCAGCTCGCACGGCGGCAAAACAAACATTTTAATTTTCGGAAATATCTGAGTTTTTACAAAATGCCCGATATATGAAAACTTAGAATATTGAGCGCCGTCAATGCGCAGCGGCACAATCTTGGCGCCGGTCTTGGCTGCAATCACGCCAGCGCCCTCATAAACTTTCATCAAAGAACCGGTAACGCTGATTCGCCCCTCCGGAAAAATCATCACAGTTTTGTTTTTGTTTACCTCGTCAATCAGCGTGCGGATAGCCAGCGGATTCGCCGGATTCAGCGGACAGAAATCCACCAAGCCGCTGAAAAGCTGCACATACCATTTTGCGCCCCAATCGCTGTCTATGGCAAAAGTTATCTTGCGCGGCAGATAAGCGGCTATCAGCACTCCGTCCAGCAATGAAATATGGTTAGCCACAATCAGCGCCTTGCTGCCTGCTCTCTGCAAATTCTGCACGCCGCTGACCTCAACTCTGAAAAACAGTTTCAACAGCGAGCGGAAAAGCGAACGCACCAGCGCATCCGGAAGCAGCATGCAGATATAAACCGCCACTCCGGCGCTAATCAGCGAAACAAACAAAAACAAGGTCGTAATCTTAAATCCAAGCGCCGTCAGCACCACCGCCAAAAGAGAAATCCCAACCATGCCGAGCGAATTTATAATATTGTTTCCGGCAATAACCGAAGCCGTGCATTTCTTAGGCGCTTTCTTTTGCATTAAAGCATTAAGCGGCACCACATACATACCTCCGCAAAACGCAAAGGCAAACAAAAACAGGCAAAGCAGCATGCCGCGCGGCAAGCTTAAAAATGCTGTCAGGCTCAATGGTTGCGCCGGTGTTTCAAAACCGCAGGAAAGCAAATATACAGCAAATGAGCATAAGCATAAGCCGACCGCGCTGATAGGCACATACACCACGCTGACTTCGCCTTTCAGCAGCTTATTGCAAAAGACCGAACCGACGCCGACCCCGACGGAAAACAGCACTAAAAACATGGTAACAACCGATTTTTCGGTATTAAAAACTTTGCTGCACAGCGGAAATAATTCGGTTAGGAAAAACACGCCCAAAACCCAGAACCAAGTGGCTCCGATAATGGTGCGGAACACAATGGTATGCGAACGGATAAGGCTGATATTTTCTTTTATCTGCCGCCCCAGATTAAAGCTTATTTTCAAATCCGGCTGCACGCCTGCCGTCTGCGGAATTTTATAGGCCGAAACCACTCCGGCGGCGGCACAGGCAATCAGCAAAGCCACGCTGGCGTAAATCGGCAGCAAGGTTCCTAAAATTGAACCTAAAATAATAGAAATATAGGTACTGGCTTCAACATAGGCATTGCCGGCAACCAGCTCATTTTGCTTTAACAGCTGCGGCAGCAGCGCATATTTTATCGGTCCGAAAAATGTGGACTGCAGCCCCATTAAAAACAGCATAAAAATCAACAGATTCGGACTGTTAAACATAAAGATAACTGCGGCTGCAATCATCAAAACCAGCTCGCTGATTTTTAGGATTCGCGCTAATTGGGAACGGCTGTATTTATCGGCCAGCAAACCGGCAAAAGCCGAAAACAAAAAATACGGCAATATAAAAATACCTGCCGCTAAATTGGCATATATATTTACAGTCTGCGCATCGGCCAGCAGCTTATACGCCACAAAAACCATCAGCGTGTTTTTGAAAAGATTATCGTTGAAAGCGCCCAGAAATTGAGCAGCCAAAAGCGGGAAAAATCGTTTTTCCCGCCAAATTTTATTAGCCATGCCGTCCACCTTTTATTTAGTTAAAATTCCAATTTAAGCCCAGCAATGCGCGGTAGTCGTTAGCTTGGCGCTGATGCTCCGGATTAACCCGCACATCCAGCTCCGAACGCAGGCTTAGCTTATCGCTGAAACTGTGGCTTGCATACATTGCAAATTTATATTCCCGAGCCTCAGGTTTTAAAGCGGCCTGATAGCGGTTGAAATACACTTCATCCGAATAGCTGTCGCGCCCGCTTGGAAAGTTTACGGATAAAGTGCCGTCAACCACCCGCAGCGGCGATGAAACATTAAAGCCGATTTCGGTTTGCTTGCTTACTTTGTAATTTGCGTCAAAAGCAAAGCTTTCGCTGACTAAATCCGAAGTTTTCAGCAAGTTGGATTCAAACGACTGCCCCTGCGTATAGCCGCGGTAGTAGCTGCCAGTTAAAGTCAGCTGCGGAGTAACATACCATGAGGCTTTAACACCGGCGTTATAAGTGCCGCTGTCTTGAGCGCCGAAAGCACCGCTGCCGTTCAGTCCCAAAGTAGCCGCCTCTTCATACAGCAAGCCGTTGGTCAGGCTGAATCCGAATTTTTCGCCATTGTGCAGCTGCAATTCCGAATTAAGCGCATAAGCCTGTTTTTTAAACGAACCGTCATGATAGCTGCTTTCACCGTCATATAAGCCGTTGCGTCCGGTAACCGCCTCTAATTTCAAGCCAAGATTTTTGTTAAAGTTAAAGGTATTATAAATTCCGTACGCATTCTGCATTGCCATAAACGGATTAGCCGAAGCTTCAGCAAAAGAGCCGCCGTTTTCATAGCGGGTATTTTCGCTGAAATAAAAACCGGAATTATAGCTGCCGCCGTTATAGTCAGCCTGCATAAAGCCCATGCCCGAACCATTGCTGCTGCCTGCGCTTCCGGCAAAAGCAAAGCTCATATTGCCATTTTGCACTTGCGAAAGCTGCGCCGGTCTGGCAATCTGATAAACATCATTTTTAAGCGCCTTATAGCCGCCGTGGGTAACCGACACCAAATTAGATGAAGCATAGGCAAACGGACGGTTATATTTATCAAAAACCGTCACGCTCTGCGGCAAGGCTTTCTGCATAGCGCTTTTCATAACCGACGGCACGCTGAGATGCGCCGCGCCGATGTTTATGCGCTCAGATCTAACCGAATTGCCGCCGAAAGTTGATGTAGTGCCGTTCTCAGAAACATAGGTGGTAACCGCAGCGCCCAAATCCAGCAAACCGGCTCCGTATTTTTCTGCAGAGTAGTCAGAAGCATTTTTATTGGCGGTAGTCATCATTAAGTCAATAATTTCTTCGCCGCTCATCCAATTATACGCGCCTTTAATAAAAGCAATCGCGCCGGTCACTACCGGAGTAGCCATGGATGTTCCCATCATATTGATATATTCATAGTCATCGCTGCCGGTTTCGCCGACGCTCCACATAAATTTAGTGCCGCTTTCGCCCGTCGCATAGTTGCCGCCCGGAGCCGCCAAGCAATAGCCGGAAGCCGAGCCGCATTGGTTGGAATATTCCGAAAGCTTATAAGAAATGGTGCCGTCGTCGCCTATAGTAGTATCTACAGCCACCACAACCGTCATCAGCAGGTCTTTATACTTATCATTCAGCTTAATGCCTGACCACAAATCCGGCTGTTCATAGCTGTCATTGCCGGCAGCTTTAACTAAAATTGTTCCGTCTATTTTGCCGTTTTCATTAGTGGTTTGATTGCCAAGCAGCTGTTCAAACAGCTGTGAATCCGCTCCTTCCAGCGAAGCTGCCGCCATAGAGGCGTTTGAGCTTGCCGAAGCTGTAGTGCCTATGCTCAGATTAAGCGCTGTCATATTCTTCCAGACATCGCCGCTTGAATTGCCGTTTCCGTCCGGAAAATCCACTAAAGGCAAATCCAATTTTAAGTCCCAGCGGATAGCATAAATTTTAGAGTTAACGCCGGCAACGCCCATGTTGCCTTTGCCGTCTATATTGGCGCCGATAATACCGGCCACATGCGAACCGTGCAAATCATCGGTATTTCCCAGCGTATTGCTGACATAGTTCGGATAGTAATAATCTCCGCTGTTTAAGCCGGTATAGTCAGACGGGTAAGCCGCCGCCCATTTATTAAAGCAATTAGTCGCATCAGAGCCTAAATCGCAGGAAATTGCCGAACTGCCCTCAAGGTCATTGCCGTTTTCGTCTCTGAATGACACCGCCAAGGCACAGCTCAGCAAAGTGCATTGCACTTCTGCCCCCTCGGTTTTGTGCCAGCACAGCGTTGGATTCGTATCAGAACACGGACCGCCGTCCCAGTTGGCGCCAGATGTCTTGTAACCGCCGTCGGTCTTAAATTCCGGATGGTTGCCCCAAACGCCGGTATCGGCGACGCCGACCGAAACTTCGCTTAAGTTAGAGGCAAAATTTCCGTCCGCATCTTTGCCGTAATATTTAGCAAAAGCCTTTGCGGCGTTAATTCCGCCTAAATAGTTCACGGAATTCTGAAAATTAGAGCCGTTGAATTCCGAATTATTATTCCACTCGTCTTCGGTAGAAAACTCGGTTACGTTGTTATAGTTGTTCAGCACCGGATTAAAGTTAACGTCATCTGCGACTTGACCGTTGCTGTTCGGAGTATAATCCGATGAACCGCCGGAACTTCCGCCGGAGCCAGAGCCGCCGGAACCGCCGCCCGACGACATAGCAAAAGCTCCGACTACGCCGCCGGCCAGCAAAGCCATGCCGCCATAGCGCATTGCCGTATGCAGCTGCTTGGTGCGGTAGATGCTTTCGGCGTCTTTCATGCACGGAGCATTTTCATCGGCTCCGTATTTATAAAGCATAGCATACGCAGCATCATCGCCCTCGCTTTTAGCCCGGCACAAAGCCGACATTCCGCGTTCATCGCTGATATCTATGGAATAACCTAAATTCAGATACTTCTGCAGCAATTCCGGTTTATTGTCATGCGCTGCCTTAAAAATTGCATCCCGCAGCGAAACATTAAACCTCGGCGGATTCAGCACCATAGCTTCGGCATTATAGCCGCCCAAAACACCGGCAGCAGCCAGCAATGTAAAATATTTTAACTTGTTCATCGGTTATTCCTTTAGTTACACTTTTCTTTTGAAGATATATCAAAGGTTTAAATAAATGATTAAAAAAAGCCGGCGAATTTCATATAATAATTGACAAGCGGATATAAAAAAGCTAGCTTTAGTTCACATTATTATAAGGAGATTATCATGGATATGCAAAAACTCAAAGCCGACTGTCAATATCTGCTGCCAAAGCATATGCTGACCCGCGCCGCAGGTCTTTTAGCCGGAGCCAGACTCGGCGGCTTAACAACTTTTATGATTGAGCAGTTTATAAAAAAATACAAAATAAACACCAAGGAAATGGCCGGCAGAATTGCAGACTATAAAACCTTTAACGAGTTTTTTTCACGTCCGCTGATTCCGGACGCCCGTCCGATAAACCTTAAAGAAGACGCCGTTATTTATCCGGCAGACGGCAAAATCAGCCAATTCGGCAAAATAGAAGACAAATTCTTATTTCAGGCCAAAAACCACTACTATACTGCAGAGGCTCTGCTGGCCGATTCTAAAGAAGCCGAAACTTTCAAAAACGGCGAATTTATAACCATTTACTTGTCTCCTAAAGACTATCACCGCGTCCATATTCCGTTTGACGGAGTTTTGAATAAGATGATTCATGTGCCGGGAGATTTATTTTCGGTAAATCCGTTTAACGCCAAACATATACCCGAGCTTTTTGCCCGCAACGAACGTGTTGTCTGCTATTTCAATACTTCTATCGGACGCATGGCCGTTGTTTTTGTGGGTGCGACAATCGTCCGCAGCATTGCAACTGCATGGGCGGGAACGGTAGCTCCCAATAAAAACAAAGATGTAACAGCTTATGACTATAGCGGCAGCGAACAGACTTTCCCTAAAGGCGCGGAAATCGGCAAGTTTTTTATGGGCAGCACCGTTATCTGCCTGTTTGAAAAAGATAAAATTCAGTTCAGCGAAGATTTGCAAGCCGGTCAGCCTACCCGCATGGGCATGCAGATGGCTGTAAGCAAATAGGTCTAAAACTAATTGCCGTCTGGGCAAAAACAGGTTGTTCTGCTAGGATAAACTTACATTTACACCGCCGCAGAACAACCTAAACAACTAATACGTCTCCTTTATAAATCGGCCGCTTCTTTTTGATTCAGCCCCAGCAAATCGCGGATAATTTCCCCCGCCATCAGCAATCCGGCAACGGCCGGAACATAGGAGATACTCCCCGGAGTTTGCCTTTTATTGCTGTCTTCTGCCGAGCCAAGCGGCGTCAGAGCCGGTTCTTCGGAATACACAACTTTAAAATGGCTTATACCGCGTTTGCGCAGCTCTCGGCGCATTACCTTAGCCAAAGGGCATACCGCTGTTTTGCTGATATCGGAAACCTTAAAGCCCTGAGCCGTCAGTTTATTGCCGGCGCCCATAGCGCAGATAATCGGAGTTCCGGTCTCAGCCGCCCGCTGCACTAAAGCGATTTTTCCGGCTACCGTATCAATCGCATCTGCCACATAGTCATATTGCCTAAAGTCAAACTTATCTGAAGTTTCCGGCAAATAAAAACAATTATGGCAGACTATTTTCAAATCAGGATTTATATCTAAAAGACGCTGCTTTGCCGCCTCTGTTTTCGGCATTCCGATAGTTGAATGCAAAGCCAAAATCTGCCGGTTTATATTGCTCAGGCTCACAGCATCATTATCTATTAAGTCCAGCGCTCCTACTCCGGCCCGCGCCAAAGCCTCTGCCGCATAGCCGCCGACGCCGCCCAAGCCGAACACGGCAACCCGGGAGTTTTTCAATTTATCTGTTCCCTCGCCGCCAATCAATAATTCTGTTCTTGAAAATTGAGTTATCATTTCACACCTAAAATTTATTTTTTATCTTTACCCAATTCATAATATATTTTAGATTTTTTGATAACAAAATAACCGTACCTATCCACATCAATAGTGAAATATAATGCTTATCGCGCAGGCTTCATCTTGTCCGCAGGAATTGCAGGCATAATGCAAGTAGCTCAAATCATGAAATTTACTTTTAGAAATACCTATAGCATGCGAAGTATCCGGCGTATGCCAGATATTAACCGAGGAAATAGCCGTTTCCAGCGGTGCAACTAAATCCGTCAGCAGACTAAGGCAAAGTTTTGTAGAAAATCCTGATGAGACTTCCGTTCCCTTATCCGACGTTTTAGTGCCGCCCAAATAAAAATCCACCACATAAAAAACATAGTCAGGGTTCATATTATTAGAGTATACCCGCAGCACATTGCCGTAATTGTCTCTGATATGCATAGCGCTGACTTTTTTCCATGTTTCCGGCACCAAATTCAAACTTTGCACCACATCTACCAGCCCGTATAACGCATCATTAGTTTTGATTTTTCGTATATTGTCTTTATACTCAATCAGCCCGTTTATCAGCATGCTGTAATCTCCTAACGCTTTTGTCAGTCTAAACTTTTCCATGGCCTTGCTATACCCAGCAATCCCGCCGACACTCAGTACACCTATAATCGCCAGCACGCCCAGCATTTCTA
>CAVKTH010000037.1:0-16893 GCA_963659495.1 Bacteroidaceae bacterium
GGTGATGCGCCAAAACACGTCCCTGCTATCACGACTGCTAGAGCATATAGCCAGCCCCTCGCAGCTTTTTGATAGTTTTTACTCATCGTAAAGCCTCCTTTAATAAATTATAACCAATCAGCCCAGACTCTGTGCGAGTCGGACTTCTCCCCCAGTTTTAGTGTACGTTAATCTCTGAAAATATGCAATATTTAAATAAAATCTGCTGTGATTTGTCACATTTATGTAACATTTTAAATATAAAAAATTCCCCGTTTTCAGACAGGGAATCTTTTATAAATGTAAAATATCTGCTTATTTTACAGCTGGTGCAGCGGCTTCGGCCGGAACAGGCTGCGGAGCCGGTTCTGCCGGCATATGGCGCATATCTTTGTGATGACGCTTAAATTCATCTTTCATTTTTTTGCAGCCATTGTCTTTTTGGCAATTACAGCCGGCGGCAACTTTTTCGGCACCTTGGGCGTCGCCGGTGTTGATAATGATTACATTGCCGCCCTGAGCGTCAGAATATGCAGGGAACGGCAAGGCCGGAATCGGAGCCATTTGCATAGGCATCGGGCGAGGTCGGTTCATCGGGCAGCGAAAACCGCATTGCAGCAAAGCATGGAAGCCCATACCGGCTAAAAAGATAATCAAAACGCATAAAATTTTGACAATCATTTTCTTGCGGCAGCAGCATCCGCAGCAGCAACAAGTGCATTCTTTGCCGTCTTGGCAGCCGCAGTCGCAGTTTTTGTCGCAGCAGCAGCATTTTTCTTCTTTTACTTCAGCTTTTGAAGCTTCTGTTTTTTCTTTTTTATCCATAATATCCTCCTTTGTGGATTAAAAATTATTCGTCTGCATAAAATATAGGTAAAACCTTTCAAAATGTAAAGAGGTATAAGGATTTTTTTGATGAGTGCAACCTGCACTCATTCGCAGAACCTCAGATAATGAGCTTAATGCGAAGTAAGATTTTTTCGCCGTGTACAAACTAGTACATAATGGACTAGCAGAGGCTCGGATAGTGTGTGTAAATGCGACGGGATTTTTAAGCGATGTGTACAAACTAGTACATGAGCGCAAAAATTCCTAGCAGATACCAGCTAGCTGAGCCTCAGAAAACTATCCGCCGTAGCCAAGATAACGGCGTATTCTACTCAGTCCCTTACAAGGGAATACTAATGAGAACTCTCAAACCTCCTAAGTCGCTGTCTCCCAGAGTAATGGTGCCGCCGTGCGAAACAACCACATCTTTGGCAATCGCCAAACCTAAGCCGACTCCGCCGGTCTCTTTGTTGCGCGAACCCTCAACCCGATAAAACGCCTTAAATACATCATCGCGCTTATCGGCAGGAATCCCCGGACCGTCATCGTCTACAGACAATTCCAAGCGCTTGTCGTCGCTTTCCAGCTTTACGGCTATAGTTTTGCCATAGTGAAAAGCATTTTCAATCACATTAGTAAAGGCGCGGCGCAGAGCTTGTTCGCGTCCCTGAATAGCGCTGACGTCATAGTTGGTGGAATAGCGGATCATGGCATTGGAATTTTTGCGGTATTTGTTGATAATGCTGGAAATCATCTCATTAACATCAACAAAAGACGACTTTTCTCCGCCCTCGCCGCTGACATATGACAGATAGCCGTCCAGCATTTTTTCCATTTCGTTGATATCCTGCACAAACTCCTGATTTTCTTTAGAATCCGGCAGCATCGCCATTTGCAGTTTCATACGGGTAAGCGGAGTGCGCAAGTCATGCGAAACACCGGCCAGCATCTGCGTTTTTTCTGAAATCTGACGCATAATACGCTCTTTCATTTTAGTAAAAGCTAAACCGGCGCGGCGGACTTCTATAGAGCCGAAAGGCTTAAACTTGGTATTGATACCCTTACCGAAATCCTCAGCTGCGGCGGCAAGCTGCGAAATAGAGCGGACTTGCACGCGCAAAAACAGCACAGCCACCACAAACAGCAGCAGAGATGTGCCAATCATCCACAATACAAAGCCGAAAATTGAGCTGCTGAAAATGTTTTTAACCGAAGTATTGAAAACATACAAACCTTGCTCGGTGTCTACCAAAATATTCAGGCTGGAGCGATGCTTGCCCAAAAATATCTCGGTATTCGCCATAGGAAACTGCTGATGCAGAGACTCATTTAAAAAGCCGGTAACCAGCGGATTTTCCTTTTTATTTTTACGCCAAACCGAATGTTTGCTTTCATTGTCATAATAGCTGACATCCAAGCCGTAAATAGAAGAAGCCATTTCCTGCACGCGGGCAAAATCAGGATTTTCATCATGCATTTTCATCACAAACGCCATATTTGCCGTCAGATTATCGGACAGTTTTTTGCCAACCTTAGTCCAGTTGCCGTCCAAAAACGCATAAATTGACACCACCTGCACCACAATAAGCGGTATAAAAATCAGCAGCATAGTGCGGAAAAACAGGCTTCTCGGCAGCAATCTGCGGCGCAGAGCGGCTAAAAAACTTTCTACTTTTCTCGGAAATTTGACTCGCATAGTTTTCTCCTATTCTGTTAACAACATATAACCTTTGCCGCGCACCGTCTGCAGATAGCGCGGATTTTTTGAATCTGTTTCTATTTTTTTGCGCAAGCGCGTAATCTGTACATCTATAGAGCGGGAATTCTGCCCGGCTCCCAGCAGCTCTGCCAAACGCTCACGCGTAAAAATCTGCCCGCTTTTGGCGCCTAAAATATTCAAAATAGACTGCTCTACCGGAGTGATATGCACTATTTCTCCGTTTTCATCCACCAGTTCTTTTTTATCTAAATCGTACGAAAAAGCCCCGATATTCAGCAGCTGTTTAGCCTGCGCCTTATCGGCCGGAACCCGCCGCAGAATATTATTGATACGCAGCACTAATTCCTTAGGTTCAAAAGGCTTTGGCAGATAGTCATCAGCCCCTGCCTCCAAACCGGCTATGCGGTCGGCGGTATCGCCCATGGCGGTCAGCACAATCGCCGGAACATTGTTATCGCGGCGCAGTTTCTGCAAAAACTCAATACCGCTTTCCCCCGGCATCATCACATCCACAATCAGCAGATTAAACTGATATTGCTGTAAAAACATCCGCGCATTTTCGGCATCTTTGGCGCCGCTCACGGCAAAACCGTTTTCCTGCAAATAGCGCTGCAGCAGGCTGCGTAAACGCGTATCGTCATCAATTACCAAAATGTGCGGACAGTCTTTTACCATCGCTTGCTCCGAATTATTTTTCGGCTTTGGCTTTTTTAGCCGGAGCTTGCTTTTTTAGCGGAGCTTTTTTGCCGGCACCCTTAGCCGCAGTCTTTTTAGCTGCAGATTTTTTAGCAGCTGCTTTAGTCTTGGCTGCAGGAGCGGAAACAGCCTCTTCGGCAACCACCACGCCTTTAACTTCTTTAATTTTTTTAGCTTCTTCGGCTTTAACATAATCCAAGCTTTTCTGATAGTACTGATAGCCTGTAATAAAGGTCAAAGTTGCAGCAACCCAGAGCAAAAATTCGCCGGTATAGCTCCAGCCGATCCACAAATCTTTAAACAGCATCATCGCCAAAGCCGTCATTTGAAAAGCAGTTTTCCATTTAGCCAGCTTGGTTACCGGCAGTCCGACATTAACTTCGCGCAAAAATTCACGCAAGCCCGAAACCAAAATCTCGCGGCATAAAATAACAAACGCCGGAATTATGGTAATGTTCAAAGAATACATATTCGGCTTTGCCAAAATAACCACCAAAGCCGTCGCTACCAGCAATTTATCGGCAATCGGGTCCAACAAGCGCCCAAAGGCAGAAGTTTCATTCCAAGCTCTGGCTAAATAGCCGTCCAGATAGTCCGTGATAGACGCGGCGACAAACAAAATTCCCGCCAGCATAGCCCACGCATACGATGTAAAATAAATGGACATGAAAATGAGCGGTATAACCACGATTCTGGAAATCGTCAAAATATTAGGTAAATTATACAAGGTATCCCCCATAGAAATAACGTTAAATCTGCACTAACATAGACCATTTTTTTTAATTATGGAAGTAGTTATATATCTTTTCCGCTGTTTTTTTACTGATTCCGGCAACTTTCATAATATCCTGCAGGCTGGCCTCTTTAATTTGCTCTACCGAGCCGAAAAAATTCAGCAGGTCGCGCTTGCGTTTGGCGCCGATGCCCTCAATTTCATCAATCCGCGACTTATATATTGATTTTGCGCGTTTTTTACGGTGCGTGCCAATGGCAAAGCGGTGCGCTTCATCGCGCAGATTCTGCAGATAAAAGGCTATCGGCGACTGATACGGCAAAGCAAAGCTTTCACGCCCTAAAACATGATAAAATTCTTTGCCGGCATTGCGTTCCGGACCTTTGGAAATAGCGATAATCGTGATACCGCTCAAATCATAGCCGGCCAGCGCCTCATGCACAGCGTGCAGCTGCCCCAAGCCGCCGTCCAGCAAAATCACATCAGGGCGGTTTTCCGGCGCCATATGCTCAAAGCGGCGGATTAAAACTTCTTTCATCATGGCAAAATCGTCGTGCGTATTTTCGGTATATTTAATATTAAAAGTGCGATAAGATTTTTTATCAAAGCCCTCCGGCGTGGCCACGACCATAGCGCCGACAGCAAAGCTGCCCTGATTGTGTGAGTTATCATAAATTTCTATGCGCTGCGGCAAGCGCGGCAAGTCAAAATAGCGCTGCATTTCGTAAAGATTAGATTCAACGGTTGCCGTTTCCGCCAATTTGCGCTCTATCGCCGCTTTGGCGTTTTCTCTGGCTCGTTCAATCAGCTTAGCCTTGTTGCCTTTTTGATAATAACTTATAGCGCAGCCCAAGGCTTTTTCTAAAAATTCCGCATTTTCCAAAGGTTCGGAAATCAATATTTCTTTCGGTGCGGCGTGTTCGGCGTAAAATGTGCTTAAAAAACCCTCCAAAATCTCAGCTTCCGACATCTCCGCCGCTTGCTTCGGAAAATACGGAATATTGCCGCAATTCTGCCCTGCCCGCACAAAAAACACCTGAATGCAGACCATGTTTTTATATTTAACAGCCGCCACCGCGTCAACTGATTGAATATTGGCATATTCAACATTCGCTCCGCCTTGAATGCTGCTCAAAGCGCGGATTCTGTCGCGCAGAACAATCGCCAGCTCGTAGTTCATTTCATCGCTGGCTTTCTGCATCTGTACCGAAAGCTCATCTTTAAGCGCCGTGTCTTTGCCCTCTAAAAACGCCACCACTTCATTAACCAGCTGCCGATATTCTTCTTTGCTGATTTTGCCCACGCACGGTGCGCTGCAGCGCTTGATTTGATACAGCATGCACGGGCGCTCGCGGTTGTTGAAAACGCTGTCGCGGCAGGAGCGCAGGCGAAAGGCTTTCTGCACTAAATCCATCACATTATTAACGGCCGAAGCGCTGGCAAACGGACCGAAATATTTGCACCTGTCACGCCGAGCGCCGCGGCTTTTTCGCAAAGCCGGAAATTCATCCTGCAGATTTATCATCAGATGCGGAAAAGTTTTGTCATCTTTCAGCAAGATATTATATTTAGGCTCAAGCTTTTTGATTAAGTCATTTTCCATCAGCAAAGCTTTGGCCTCATTTTCCACAATAATAAATTCCATGCGGTCAACTTCGGAAACCATACGTTTTATGTGGTCGGGCAGCTTGTCAAAATGCGTATAGGCGACAATTCTTTTTTTGATGCTTTTAGCTTTGCCGACATACAAAACTTTGCCGTTTTTATCCAGCATACGATAAACTCCGGGATTAACCGGAGCAATTTTGACATTGTTTTTTATAACTTCTATACCGTGTTTAATATCAGGCATTTAAGCTCCTATCAAAACTTTTGCCGCCGCCCGGGCTTCATCGGTTATATGTTCGCCCGAAAGCATGCGCGCCACTTCCTCAGTCTTTTCAGCCGCCGAAAGCTCGCGTAAAGAGGTGGTTGTCACATTGTCAGCCGTTGTTTTTTCCACCTTATAGTGATATTTGCTCTGCGCCGCCACCTGCGGAGAGTGCGTAACCACCAAAACCTGCACCTGCTCGCCGAGCTTAGCCAGTTTTTCACCCACCGCCTGAGCCGTCGCCCCGCCGATACCGGTATCCACCTCATCAAAAATCATGGTTTCAACCTGAGAGCTTTGCGCTAAATTAACCTTTAAGGCCAGCATAAAGCGCGCCAGCTCGCCGCCGGAAGCAATTTTGCTGATTGAACCATACGGCGTGTTGGGGTTGGTGGAAACCATAAAGCAAACTTCGTCGCGTCCGTTTTCGTTCCAGAGATTTTCCGGCTTAGTGGAAATCTGCGTCATAAAACGGGCTTTTTCCATTTTCAAATCCGGCAGTTCAGCTTGGATTTTTCCGTCCAGACGCAGCGCCGCCGCCAAACGGGCTTGACTGACCTCTGTTGCTTTTTTAACATAGTCCTTATAGGCGCTGTCTTCAAGTTTGTGCAGGCTTTCAATATTTTCTTCGCCGCGTTCCATGGTTTGCAGACTTTCTTCCATTTGCCGCCAAACTACAGGCAATTCCTCTACCGTGGTGTTATGCTTGCGCGCCAAGGCTTTTAAGGCAAACAAGCGCTCTTCCACCGCGTCCAGCTCATTTTGATTCAGGCTGACCTCGTTAGAAGCCGATTCAATTTCTTCGCTTGCTTCATCGGCATTTACCAGCGCCGTATCCAGCAAAGCATAAATATTGTCAAATTTGCCGTTCAGCAAAGCATTTACGCGGGCAATCGCCGCCTGCGCCTGACGCAGCGAACTTTGCACACCGCCCTGCACCATCGCTTTGTAAGCCGTATCTAGATTTTCCAGAATTTTTTCGGCATTCATCATCTGCCGGCGTTTTTCTTCCAGTTCTTCCTGTTCATTTTCCCGCGGCTGCATTTTTTGGAACTCATCAACCCAATGCCGCAAGTTTTCTTCATCGGCTTTGGCTTGGGCTATTTTAGCCTCGGCGTTCATACGGTCATCCTTGGCTTTTTTATATACCGCAAAAGCCGCTTTCATCGCGGCGATTTTTTCGGGATAAGCGCCGTAATTATCCAGCACGCCTAAATGGGTTGCCGGATTAAGCAGCCCTTGATTATCAAACTGTCCGTGAATTTCCACTAAATAACCGCCGATTTCTTTTAAGAGTTTTTGCGTAATCGGCTGGTCGTTAAAAAATATTTTACCCTTGCCGTCTTGGTTCAGCGTGCGTTTGATGATTATTTCATGGTCAAAATCCAAATCATATTCCGCGCACAGCGCTGCCAATTCGCCTTTTTTATCGGCAATTTCAAAGCTGCCGCAGACCGAAAGCTTGTCGCAGCCGCTGCGAATCATTCCGACTTCGGCGCGCTTGCCCAGCAACAGCCCCACCGAATCCAGCAAAATAGACTTGCCGGCACCGGTCTCGCCGCTCAAAACGCTGAAACCGTTTTGGAAGTCTAAGTCCAATTTATCAATCAAAACAACATTTCTAATTGATAAAGATTTTAACATTATTTTTTACCTTTCCGGCTGCTGCTGATAATGTCGCCGACCTGAGTTTTGTGCGAAACTTTAACGCTGTTTACCGGCTTTGTTTCTTCGGTTTTTACCGTTTCAGCTTTCGGCTGCTCTTCTTCAACTTTGACGGGAATTTTCTCTACAGCCTCATCCGGCTGCTCGTCAGACTTGAACCAGCTGAACCAACTACCGGAATTTTTTTCTTCCTCTCTTTGAGGCTGTTGCTCGTCCGATTTAAACCAGCTAAACCAACTGCCCGAGTTTTCTTCTTTGGCTTCTTCCGCAGCTTTCGGTGCTTCTACCTTTACTTCCGCCTGCTCGTCCGATTTAAACCAGCTAAACCAACTAGCGGAAGTTTCTTCTTTGGCTTCTTCCGCAGCTTTCGGTGCTTCTGCATTTACTTCCGGCTGCTCGTCAGATTTAAACCAGCTGAACCAGCTGCTTGAAGTCTCTTCTTTCGTCTCTTCTACAGCTTTCGGTGCTTCGGCTTTTTTAACCGGAGCATTGCCGATTTTTTCCATTACTTTTGCAGCTTTAGCCGTCCAAACGCCATCCGGATAATTGTTTTGCAAAATCTTATAATATCCGGCGGCATACTTATTTAAGCCTAAAATGCCGTAAATTTCCACCTGACGGTATAAAGCTTCTTCAATCTGCACCGTGGTTTGATAGTTTTCCAGCACCACATTAAAGCGGTTTAAAGCCGACAAATAGTTTCCGTTATTCAGATAATAGCGGCCGATAATCATTTCCTGCCCTGCCTTATAATCTTCGGTTAGATTAACTTTTTTACGGGCGTCGGCAGCATATTCGCTGTCCGGAAACAGCATAATCAGACGGTTAAAGGCTTCTTCCGCTTTTTCGGTATCGGCTTGGTCTTTGTCGGCAGAAGAAATCTGACTGTAATAGCACATTCCTTTTAAATAATAAGCATACGCCACATCTTTGTTTCCCGGGTGATATTTAATAAAGCGGTCAAGCGCCAAAACCGCATCGTCATAATCTTCATTTTTATAATAAGCATAGGCGCCCATCAGCTTGGCTTTTACCGCCCATTGCGAATAAGGGTGTTCAATTTCCACCTGTTCAAATTCTTCGGCGGCTTTTTTATATTTTGTTTTTTGCAAATCATCAAAAGCGCTGTTATATAAATTTTCTACCGGCAAATCAGACGGCGCCTTATCGGCAGCGCATCCCGCCAACAGCAAAACAGCCAGCACGCCATAAAACTTTTTCATATTTTTATTCCTCAACTATTTGATAATTATCTGGTTCGGAAAACAATTTTTTCAACACTTCATTATTATGAAAATGTCCGCTTTTTTCAGCCGTAACATCGGCAAGCAGACGATAGCCCGCAGTATACATATCGCCGATACAGTCCAAAACCTTATGGTTTACGGCTTCATTTGCGACTCTGAAGCCGCCCTCGTTTAAGATTTTTTCGCCGTCCAGAACCACGGCGTTTTCCAAGCTGCCGCCTTTAATCAAACCGATAGAGCGCAGATAGTCCACCTGATATTTTTCGCAGAATGTGCGCGCCGGAGCAATTTCGGAGGCAAAAACCGCCTCATTTATAACGCCGTCAAACTCCTGATGACCGACAATTTTAGACGGAAAATCAATCGTAAAATGGATGTGCAATTCATCATTCGGCTGCAAAACCACCTTGGCGCCTTTGCCGTCGCAGAATTCAACTTCACGCAAAACTTTAAGATATTTACGTTTTGCCGGCAATTCTTTAAGCGGAACTTTTTTTAGTTGTTCATAAAAAACTTTGGCGCTGCCGTCCATAATCGGCGTTTCCGGATTAGTCACTTCTATTCTGGCATTGTCAACGCCCAAAATGTATAAAGCGGCCATAATATGCTCTATAGTGCTGACAACTTCTTTTTTCGCATTGCCCAAGCAGGTGCAGTTGCGGGTGTCGGCGACTTGGCTGTACACAGCCTTAAACTCAGGTTTATGCGGCAGGTCGGCGCGGACAAAGACAATTCCGCTGTCAGCTTCAGCCGGATAAAATGTCATCTTGCTCGGCAGCCCGCTGTGCAGCCCGATTCCGTTAATTTCAAAAGTTTCGCCAAAAGTCTTTTGCATAAATTCTCTCCTAAAAAAACGGAAGGCGACCTATAAGCCGAGTTCTGTACACGATTTGCTTTACCGTAACCGGCAAAGATTTGTGCGATAGCTATTCATCTACGCCAAACGTTGCCGCTTGGCTGGTGCGACCCACCTCTGGAGCGGAGCGGAAACTCTCCGGGTACTCAGTCAAAAGACAAAGCCTCCTAATTTGGTCTTACATCAGATAGGGTTTACCTTGCCATAGACATTACTGCCTATGCGGTGAGCTCTTGCCTCGCCTTTTCAACCTTACCGGCATATAGCCGGCGGTAATTTTCTGCGGCACTTTCCCTTGGATTTCTCCAGCCGGACGTTATCCGGTATCTTGTTTCCGTGAAGCCCGGACTTTCCTCATCAATGGATTTTACATTCCCTGACGCAGCTATCCGGTCGCCTTTCCAAGCCATAAGTTACCCTCTATTGCAAATAAAATCAATGTTTTTTAAGGATTTTAACAACTTTAATTAAATTTTAAAGTTTTTAACATAGACTAACGATAGTTATTTTCAAAGGAGAAAACTATGAACAAATTTATTTTAGCTTTGTTGGCAGGCACATTTTTAGCCTCTAACGCAATGGCTGACTGCAACGGTTTCTATTTAGGCGGCCGCGGCGGCATTGTTAAACATGACTATTCTAAAAAAGGCAACAACGCTTTTGACACAGACGGTTTGGATAAAAACAAATTGATGCTGAGCGGCGCTTTAGGCTATCGTTACAACTATTTCCGTACAGAAGTTGAATATGTATGGCGCGACAAGAGCGAAAAAACATATCATGTAGCTAACAATGCTACTCAAAAATACAACTTCCGTTCATATTCATATATGCTGAACGGCTATTTTGACTTTGCTCCGTACAGATGGTTTACACCATACGTTAGTGCCGGTATCGGTTTGTCTAAACTGAAATACAAAGATATTGCAACATTTGACGGCGAATCTATTTCTGGTACCACAAACGGCAACTACAGCCCGACTCGTTTCACATGGTCTGTCGGCGGCGGTTTGAGCGTAAAAGTTACCAACCGTTTCAATGTTGACGCCGGTTACCGCTATTATGACATGGGTTCTATCAAACACGCAGATGTTACAGCTCATGAAATTTATACCGGTTTGCGTTATGTATTCTAACGTTTAACTGAAAATCAGAAAGCCGCTAGCCTGTTAGCGGCTTTTTTTCTACTAAGGAGATTCTTTATGTCTGATAAACTTTTTGGAACGGACGGCATCCGCGGCATTGCCAACACCTATCCTTTAACCATAGACTTCTGCAGCCGTTTAGCCGCTGCCTTAAGCCAAACCGTCTGTACTAAACGGCAGCGCGCCGCTATTGCCCGCGATACCCGTATTTCCGGCGATATGCTGTTTAACGCGCTCAGCGCCGGCTTTACCTCACAGGGTATAGATGTTGTAGATTTAGGGATTATTCCGACTCCGCTCTGCACCACGGCAACTGCAAGTTTAGGCGTTGATATGAGCATTATGATCACCGCTTCGCACAATCCTTACCGCGACAACGGCCTAAAGCTGATTACAGCCAGCGGCGATAAGTTTTCGGACGAGCAGTCCCGCAAGGTAGAAGAGCTGCTGGCTCAAGATGTAACTCCAAGCTATAATCCGGAAAAAATCGGACGCATTATTAAAAACGAATCGGTTGTACCGGCTTATTTGCAGACTCTGCATAAAATTGCTCCGGCCGGCGCTTTGCACGGCATGAAGATTGTTATAGACTCAGCCAACGGAGCTTTTTCGGCCATTATGCCGCAAGTTTACCGCAGTTTAGGCGCCGAAATCATCAGCCTTGCCGACCAGCCGAACGGCACAAACATAAATCAGGACTGCGGTTCGCAGCACACCGAAAAGCTCTGCCAAACCGTTGCGGAAAGCCATAGTCAGCTGGGCGTTGCCGTGGACGGCGACGGCGACCGCATTATTGTCTGCGATGAAAAAGGCAGCCGCCTGAACGGCGACCAGATCATTGCCTATTTAGCAACCTATTTTAAACAGCATAACATGTTAAAAAACAATGCCGCTGTCGCCACAATCTATTCCAACTTAGGCTTGGGACGCTACCTAAAATCTATGGGCATAAACTATTATACTTCCGCTGTAGGCGAACGCTATGTTATTGAAAAAATGCGCGAAACCGGCGCCAATATCGGCGGCGAAGAATCCGGTCACATGGTGCTTTCGGACTATTCCTTAACCGGCGACGCCTTGCTGGCTTCTTTGGTTATCTGCCTCGGCGTTAAAGAAAGCGGCAAAAAAATGAGCGAGATTTTTCCGGTGTTTGAACCATATCCGACCGCTGCCCACAACCTGCGCTTTGCCTCTAAAGAGGAAGTCGCTGCTTTAATGGAAAAAGCCGAATTCAAGACATGCTTGGAAGAAGCTAAAGCCGCTTTGGAAAATCATGGCTCGCTGATTGTCCGCAAGTCCGGAACCGAACCGGTTATGCGTCTGAAAATAGAAGACGAAAGCCCGGAGCTTGTAGCGCAGATTTCAGAAAAAATGTTAAACTGCATCAAAAAATTATCTCAAAATTAAAGACTCTTTTAATAACTGGGATTCTATATTTTTGATAAAGGAGACAAAGTATGATAAAAGGAATTATTGCTCTATTTACTACAGGAATTATGTTTAATCCTTTGGCTTGGCTCGGCATCGGCTCCGGCGTATATTTAATGCTATATCACCAGATATCGCAAGTGGTAGCTATGGCGCAGGACTGGAGATATCACGCCGGCTTGCTGCTGATTATTGCCGTTTACACCCTTATATTTAAGCGTTCATATTACTCGGGCGCCACCCGCGTAAACTGGAGCGCCACCATAAAAAGCATTTTCGGCAACTACTTTTATACTTTATTTGTAGCAGCCATAACCTGCCTGTGCTTTATCGGCTTTGATATGGGGTCTGACGGCTCTATCCAGCAAAGCATCAGCGGCAATAAAAACGTCCGCATTTTGCAAAACGAAGCAACCAGACCATACTAAACATCTGTACAGCAAAAAAATACCGAAGCTGCCTGCCTCGGTATTTTTTCATATTCGGAACTCAGTTATTTTTTTCATCCGGATCGCGCAGCACATAACCGCGTCCCCAAACGGTTTCAATATAGTTTTTACCGCCGGAAGCACGTTCCAATTTTTTACGCAGCTTGCAGATAAACACGTCAATAATCTTTAATTCCGGCTCATCAATACCGCCGTACAGGTGGTTCAGGAACTGGTCTTTATTCAGCGTTGCCCCCTTGCGCAAAGAAAGTAATTCCATAATGCCGTATTCTTTGCCGGTCAGGTGCAGAGTCTTGCCGTTTACGGTCACGGTCTGCGTATCTAAATCAATCTGCACGTCGCCGGTGCGGATAATTGAATTTGAATGTCCTTTAGAACGTCTGACAACCGCCTGAATGCGCGCCAGCAGCTCTGATTTATCAAAAGGCTTTGTCAAATAGTCATCAGCGCCGTAACCCAAGCCCTTAACTTTTTTATCCGGCTCCGACAAGCCCGAAAGAATCAGCACCGGAGTATTGATTTTGGCGCCGCGCAGGTTTTTCAAAACTTCATAGCCATTCATATCCGGCAGCATCAAATCCAAAATGATGATGTCATAATCATACAGCTTGGCAATATCCAAACCGTCTTCGCCCAAATCGGTGGAATCTACCACCATGCCTTCTTTTTTCAGCATTGTTTCAATGCTTTGTGAAACAGCATAATCATCTTCAACTAAAAGAACTCTCATATTTGCCCGCCTTTCGCAAAAAAATTCTTACCTAGTATTTTGAGTCTAATAGGATTTTATTAAAATGAAAAGAACTTGTTAATAATTATTAACAGCCTTATAAATTTTTTTTGACATCTTGCAAGTCCGGCAAAAATGCTTATCTTTTGCTTGCTATAACAAAGGAGTAAAAATATGATAAAGCTTATGGAACTTCCCTATAATCTGGATGCCTTAGAACCCTACATCAGCCGTCAGACCGTGGGTTTTCATTATTTAAAACACCATAAAGGCTATGTAGAAAAACTTGACAAGCTGATTGCCGGAACGCAGTTTGAAACCATGACGCTGGAAGAAATTGTGGTTTCCGCGCATAAAAAAACTGAATATTTAGATATTTACCACAATGCGGCGCAGGTTTGGAATCATAATTTTTACTGGCAGTCGCTTAATCCGGACGGCGGCGAGCCAAACAAAAAGCTGCTGGAAAAAATAGAAGAAACTTTCGGCTCGTTTAATGACTTTAAAGACACTATACGGCAAAAAGCTCTGGAACAATTCGGCAGCGGCTGGGCTTGGCTGACCGAAGACAGCAGCGGCAACCTGCTCTGCTATAACACGAGCAACGCCGATAACCCGCTGATTTTTGGGCATACGCCGCTTTTGACTATTGATGTGTGGGAGCATGCTTATTATTTAGACAGCCAAAATCTGCGGGCCGACTATGTAAATAAAGTGCTGGATAATTTGCTGAATTGGCAAAATCTTAAAGCATATGAATAAAAAAGTCTTGCATTTTATCGGGAAATACGCTAGTAATGGGAACACTTGCTTATGGTCCCATCGTCTAGTGGCCTAGGACGCGGCCCTCTCAAGGCTAAAACACGAGTTCAAATCTCGTTGGGACCACCAATAACAAAAAGCTCGCCTTTTTAGGCGGGCTTTTTTGTTGTTTAGGTGTCCCCGAGAATTGAACTCGTAGAGTCAAGCGGTAAGCCGGCAAATTTGTTTGCAAAGAATTTTGATTTTTTTATTGTACGGCATTATAGCGGAAAACGGATAGTTATACAGCATGTTCCTGTTGCATCGCAATGATCGCAGGCAGATTTTATCTGAGCTAACGAGGCATTGCTTAAGCAATTTCGTCCGGCAGAGCAATAAGCATCGCCGTAAAATGTGATATCGCCTTTAGATGAATTATATGTATTTACTGTATACACAGCGGAATGCAGCGGCGTCATGATACTGTTAAACATTTCAACACAGAGCTTAGGAGAAAATGAAGCCGAAATTAAACTTTGTTCATTTTGCTCCCAGCCGCCCAGAAAAAAATCAACCAGCAGCATACCATTCATCTCATTAGTTTTATACCATTGCACAATGTTGCCGTTATTATCCCACATGGCGACATTTCTCTCTGTTTTCCAGGTTGCCGGAACCAGCTGCAACGCCTGTATCCAATCAACAAAATCATACTTTTGATATCCGGCCGGAACATGCTTTAAATCATCTAAATGTTCCAAAACCCCAAACAGCATATAATTATATTCATTTATTGTCTTATTGAGCTTAAACTTCTCCATAGCCTTTGAGTAACCGGCAATTCCGCCGACGCTTAAGACTCCGATAATTGCCAAAACGCCGAGCATCTCAATCATACTGCGGCCTTTTTCTAAATTCTTATACATATTTCTAACCTCCGTTTAATTTTGTTACATAAAAACAAAACCCGCCGTAAAAAGCGGGCGGATGTTAGCAAACCGTACTGTAACAAACGGCTCGGCCTATTCAGCTCATAGCCTTATTTAGCCGACATCCGTCCAACGAACAGAAATCGGCATAACAAATTTAAGTCGTTTATGCTTTAACGACTGTTACAGAAAAGGGTTGCTACGCCCTAGACAGACTATCGCCTGTCTAAAAATATTTTACTTAAAGATTGTTTGAAAGTAAAGGATTTTTATAATTAAGCTAAAATAAACTTTAGTCTTTTAAAGAGCCTATAGGCACCAACAATATACCGTCTTTACGCCTATATGCGTAATTTCCGATGCCTGTTATTATCATTTTAAATGATGGAGGTTTCATTCTGTCTGTATCTATATTTGCAGCTAACTTGTTTAAGGTTTTGGCCCCCTCTTCTATTAGATCATCGCCCCCGAGTTTAATTTCTACAAGACCATAAGCACCGTTACGCAAATGAATCACCGCATCACATTCCAAATTATTGCTATCACGATAATGATAAACTTGTCCATTCAGCATATCGGCATAAATACGCAAATCACGGATACACATATTTTCAAACAGTAACCCCATTGTGCGCAGATCGTTAATCAAATCTTGCGGACCAAGCCCTAATGCCGCCGTTCCTATAGATGGGTCAACAAAATAATGTGTATCCGATGTTCTGATAGCTGCTTTAGAACGTAAATTAGGATTCCAAGCTAAAGAATCTTCTATAACAAAAATTTGTTTAAGAGCTTTAATATATGAAGCAACTGTATCATCCGAGATATTGTTGACTTCATTAACCGCTATATCTTTTATAATAGAAGATAATTTAGTTTGACCAGCTACCGCCCGCGCATATGAGCGCATTATTCTAGAAGCCCTTTCTTTGTTTCTTTCAACATTATCAACCCGTGAAATATCAGAGTTAACAACTCCGTCAAAATAATCAAATGCCTGCTCTAAAGCTACTCTTTCTGAACAATCTAAAGCTTTAGGCCAGCCGCCTCGGCACATCAAGAACGCTAAATATTCAAAGTCTATAGATGATGTGCCTGCTATATCTAAATTACCGGCAAAAATATCATTTAATGAAACTGTTCCGGTTGAATCCTCAGATTCGTATAAACTCATCGGACGCATCAGCATTCTTGTGATACGTCCGGTACCAGTATGAGACAGCTCGGAAATATTTACAGGTACAGCTGAACCGGTTAAAATAAACTGTCCAAATTCATCTCGTGTATCAACTTCATAGCGTACAGCATCCCACAATTTAGGAGCAACTTGCCATTCGTCAATAAGTCTGGGTGTTTTGCCTATAAGAAGAGCTGAAGGCTTAATATTGGCTAACTCAATATTTACTGACAGGTTATCCTGATCCTGCATAGAAATTACGCTTTTTGCAAATTGCTTAGCTGTTGTCGTTTTTCCGCACCATTTTGTACCTTCAATCAACACAGCACCTTTACTTTCTAACTTGAATTCTAATATTTTATCAGCAATTCTATTTTTATATTGTTTCATTTTTACTATTCCAAATGATTTTTATATTATATGATATATCATTATATTTACTTAATTTCAAGTTTAAATTCGGGAGTTTGAGACTTTTTCGTTCGGGAGTTTGAGGATTTTTCGTCCGGGAGTTTGAGACTTTTTCGTTCGGGAGTTTGAGGATTTTTCGTTCGGGAGTTTGAGGATTTTTCGTTCGGGAGTTTGAGGATTTTATTTTACATTTGACATATTGGTGCATTTGCTTATAATAGTAATATCAATTAACTAAAATAAGAGGAAAGAAAGATGAAAAATAAGCTAAGCAAAGGTCTCTCTCTCT
>CAVKTH010000038.1:0-16187 GCA_963659495.1 Bacteroidaceae bacterium
TAGCAGTGACCCGACAGGCAAACCCGCTAGGCAGAAGTATGATAGAAATGCTCGGCGTGCTGGCCATAATCGCTGTATTATCTGTCGGCGGGATTGCAGGGTATTCTAAGGCCATGGAAAAGTTCAAAATCAATAAAACCATAGAACAGTATAATTATCTGATTTTAGGCATGCTGGACTATATCGGCGATGCTAAAAAAATTACCGGCTACAACAACGTCGGTTTAACAAATATTGCTGAAGCCGCCGGTCTTATTCCAACTACTTGGAGCAAAGAAAATGAGTTTAATTTGCGGGATGAATTTAGAAATATTGTACAGACTTTTTACGACCCGCGCGCCGGCGAATTATCTATTGATTTTGCCTTAAGATTGGAAAAAAATTCTACCGTAGACCGGCTATGCCTGGATTTGTTCAATAACATTTTGCTGCCGATAGGAAGCAGCGTTTCAGAAGTTTTAGTTCTAAATAGTAAATCAAATTTTGCTGTATATTATGGTAAAAACAGATGCACTTCATCCCGAATGTGCCTGAAAGATGTAACTTTAAGCGATATAAGAAATTCTTGTGATTTTTGCGCCGAAAATAAAGGCTGTTCCATTGCCGTAAAATTCGGCTCGTAAAATATAATATTGATTTATCAAAAAAAAAGCCGTCTTAGCAATTCAACTAAGACAGCTTTTTTTCATTTACTTTACGGCAGACAGAGCATTTTCAATATACAACTTGCATTTTTGCAAGTCTAAATGTCCGTCATTGCCTTTCAGTTTGCCCTCAGCATCAATATAGATGACGCGTTTAGGCTTAATCACATGCGACAGTTTCTGCAGCTGTTCGGCCACATTATCTGCCGACAAACCGCCGGAATACCCCTGCAGGCGGTCTTTGAAAACCGGAGCTTGCTGCTGTTGCGGCAAAACACCTTCGCCGTGCGAGCTGTCATACAAGCAATCAAACTTCATGCTTTTACTATGCAGCTTGCGTACAAAAATTGCATTGCTCTCATTATACGGCAGCACGATAGGACGGGCGGCGCGATCGGTCATAGCCTGACAGAAACGTCCAAAATCAATACGATAGTCATTGTCTATCAAAAAATTGATTTGCAGGCGGTTTACCAGCCAGCCCTTGCGTCCGTTACTCAGAGTCAGAAAATAGTCTAACTCCGGAATCATTGCCCGATTAGCAAACTGCTGCACCCAGTTGCCATTAACATGCAAAGCTATTTTAGGAGCAAGTTTTTGTGCAACCACTTTTTCATGCAGAGCCAAAATCCAGTCAAAACGAGCAGGATTCTCCGTAACTTTTTTGTCTGATACCTGAATACCGATTTCCATCATCGGGTATTCTTTCGCCAAGACCAGCAAATCATCAATGTTTGTATGCTCATTGGCGCCGGAACAAGTAATATACTTTAAAATCATAATTATAAAAAATTAAACAAAATTATACAAATACGATTTTGAATATAGGAGATTTATTGAAATAGTCAAGCAAAAAGCTGTTTAAGACGCCAGCCGGATCCCCGCCAGCAAAAACAAGCTGCCGGCTAGCACCGAAAGCAGCAAATAAATAAAGCCCTCTGTAATTTTGTTTTCATTAAGCAAGGTTATAAAGTTTAGCAAATAAGTAGAAAATGTCGTAAATCCGCCGAGCAAGCCGGTCATTGCAAAAACTTTTGCTTCATTGCTCAGGCTGCTTCTGGCAAAATAAGAATAGGCGCAGCCAATAAAAAATGCACCGGCGATATTTACCAGCAGGGTTCCCCAATGCGAGGGAATAAAACTGCAGCAGAGCCAGCGTAAAACCGAGCCGACGCCTCCGCCGACAAAAACAGCGATTAAACTATACATTACATTTTCTTTCAAAAGAAAGAAACCTCCGCCTAGGGCAGAGATTTCTTTGCAGCTTTTTTATTCATAAACTCAATAAGGAAGGAGTTCAAAATAAATATAACCAAAATTTACAATAAACGCAAGAATTTATTTAAAAAAATTTCAAAAAAACTCTTGACTTAGAGTAAGCTCTAAAGATTACACTCACTTCAGACAACAAATTATGGAGTTTAAAATGCTGAAAAAAGTTTTAAGTACAATCATTATCGGAACATCTTTATTTTTAGGAGAAAACACTATGGCTGAAAATAGCTTAAATGCAAAACAACAATCCATTGCCGAAGCTGCCGCATATGCAGCACGCGGCGACCAGAAAGGCTTAAAAGAAGCTTTGGCTAAAGGCTTGGATAACGGCGTAACCTTAAATGAATATAAAGAAATTTTGACTCAAGTTTATGCTTACTGCGGATTTCCGCGCAGTCTAAACGCCCTCGGCACGCTGATGGCTTTGGAAGAAGAGCGCGGCAATAAAGACGAGCAAGGCGCTTTGCCTGGAGCTAAACCGCAAGGCACAAGTTTGGAGTTCGGGACGGAAAATCAAACCAAACTTGTCGGCGCTCCGGTAAAAGGCAAATTGTTTGAATTTGCTCCGGCGGTTGATGAATACTTAAAAGCTCACTTGTTCGGCGATATCTTTGCCCGCGATAATGTGGACTGGCAGACCCGCGAACTGGCAACCATTGCCATGCTGGCTTCCCTTAACGGCGTAGAAAGCCAGCTCAACAGCCATATCAACATCGGCAAGCACAACGGCCTGACTGATGAACAAGTTGCGGAGATTTTGAACATCGCTTCTGAAGCGGCTGCTAAAAACGTACTCTTTGGTTTTGGCACCGAAAATGTGGCATACGCTAAATATTTTATCGGCAAAAGCTATTTACAGCCTCTGACAAACGAGGGCGTGCATATTGCCAATGTTACATTTGAGCCGAAATGCCGCAACAACTGGCATATTCATCACAAAGGCGGACAAATCCTGCTGGTTACTGCCGGACGCGGCTATTATCAGGAATGGGGCAAACCGGCGCAGGAACTTCATGCCGGCGATGTGGTAAATATTCCGGCCGAAGTAAAGCATTGGCACGGTGCGGCTAAAGACAGCTGGTTTACGCATATCGCCTTGGCTGTTCCGGCAGAGGGCGCTTCCAACGAATGGCTGGAGCCGGTAACCGATGAAGAATACAATAAATTAAAATAACCGGAGATTTAGTTTATGGCCAAAGATGTAATGCTTTTAACCGGCGCCGGGCAAATCGGTATGGCGATTGCCCGCCGTCTCGGTGCGGATAAAAAAATTATTATCGGCGACAAAAATCTGCACAATGCGCAGAATATCGCACAAATTATGACTAATGCCGGTTTTGATGCTGAAGCTCTGGAAATGGATTTGTCCTCCCGCGATTCTATCAAAAATATGATTGCTTATGCTCAAAAATACGGAGAAATTGCTATGCTTGTCAACGCCGCCGGCGTGTCGCCGAGCCAAGCGCCGATAGCAACAATTCTAAAGGTTGATTTATACGGCACGGCGGTGCTGCTGGAAGAAGTCGGCAAAGTCATTAAACGCGGCGGCGTCGGCGTTACCATTTCCAGCCAATCCGGTCACCGCATGCCGGCTCTGACGCCGGAGCAAGACGAGCAGCTGGCTTGCACGCCGACCGAAGATTTGCTGAAATTGGATTTATTGCAGCCGGAAAATATCCGCGACACTTTGCACGCTTATCAGCTGGCTAAACGCTGCAATGTCAAGCGAGTTATGGCTGAAGCCGTTAAATGGGGCGAACGCGGCGCGCGTATCAACTCAATTTCTCCGGGGATTATCGTCACTCCGCTGGCGATTGATGAATTTAACGGTCCGCGCGGCGATTTCTATAAAAATATGTTTGCTAAATGTCCGGCCGGACGTCCGGGAACGGCTGATGAAGTTGCCAATATTGCCGAATTGATGATGACTTCTGCCGGTGCATTTATTACCGGTTCGGACTTTTTGATTGACGGCGGCGCTACAGCCTCGTTCTTTTACGGCCCGCTTAAACCAACAAAATAAAAGGAGATTGCTATGGAATATAAAAAACTGAATAATGGTGTAGAAATGCCTTTGCTTGGCTTTGGTGTTTTTCAAGTTTCCGATGCTGAAGAGTGTGAAAAAGTGGTCGGCGAAGCTCTGGAAACCGGCTATCGTCTAATTGACACCGCCGCCGCTTATATGAATGAAGAAGCAGTCGGCAAAGCTATTGCCCAAAGCGGAATCAAACGCGATGAACTGTTTATCACTACTAAGCTGTGGATTCAAGACGCCGGCTACGAGAACGCTAAAAAGGCTTTCTATACCTCGTTGGAAAAATTGGGCTTGGATTATTTGGATTTATATTTAATTCATCAGCCGTTTAATGACTATTACGGCTCATGGCGCGCTATGGAAGAGTTGTATAATGATGGTAAAATCCGCTCTATCGGCGTTTCTAATTTTTATCCCGACCGTTTGGCTGATTTGTGCCTAAACGCTAAAGTTACGCCGATGGTTAATCAGGTGGAGCTGCACCCGTTTTTCCAGCAAAAAGAAGCTATCGCTGTTATGAATGAATTTGGCGTGCAGCCGGAAGCTTGGGGACCTTTCGCCGAGGGAACTAAAGGTATTTTCCAAAACGAAACACTGAATAATATTGCTAAAAAATATAATAAAACGGCGGCGCAAGTGATTCTGCGCTGGAATATTGACCGCGGCGTTGTGGTAATTCCAAAGTCCGTGCATAAAGAACGTATTATTCAAAACTTTGATGTCTGGGATTTCAAGCTTTCGGACAAAGATATGGCGCAGATTGCCGCCTTAGACACCGGCCGCAGTGATATCATCAACCATTTTACCGCTGCTACGGCAAAATTTCTGAACGGCTATAAAATTCATAAATAATCAGAATTCTTTTTTAAGCCCGCTAAGCTAAACACTCGGCGGGTTTTTAATTTTATGCTTTACATTTTAGGTTGTATATTATATAAAAATTATGTCGGTGTACCAGCACCGACAAATTTCAACCAACACGAACAAAGTTAAACGGTTCTTAACTTTATTCTGAGGTTAAGATAGCATATATTTGTCTGAATGTCAATAGTTCATAAAAATATATGCGTGAGTTTGGCTTTGTTCTACTATTTTAAAGGAACAAACTAATGATAATAAAGATTGTATTTATTATTCGCAAACTCAAAATATATTTTTTAGTTCGTAAGGGCTAGAAATATCGGGACGGCGGGAGAAATTCCGCCGTTTTTAATTTTCTGAAAAAAATCTCTTGACTTAGAGTAAGCTCTAAGTTTTATGTTAAGCATAGAATCGTTACATTATAATTTTTAAGGAGAAAATTATGTTATTGGAAACAATAAACTCACCTAAAGATGTTAAAAAACTTTCGCGGCCGGAATTGCACCAGCTGGCGCAGGAAATCCGCGAGGGTATTCTGAACCGCGACAGTTTGGTCGGCGGCCATGTTGGACCGAACTTGGGTATTGTGGAAACAATCATTGCTTTGCACTATGTTTTTGATACGCCGAATGACAAAATCGTTTACGATGTTTCGCACCAATGCTATCCGCATAAAATGCTGACCGGCCGCTGGAAAGGCTTTTTTGACGCCGAGGAAATGCAAAAAATTTCCGGCTATACCAATCCGAATGAAAGCGAATATGACAACTTTATTGTTGGTCACACTTCAACTTCTGTCAGCTTGGCCACAGGTTTGGCCAAAGCCCGCGACCTGCGCGGCGAGCATCATAAAGTTATCGCTCTTATCGGCGATGGCTCGCTTTCGGGCGGCGAAGCCTTGGAGGGTTTCAGCAATGCTGCGGTTTTGAACAGCAATATTTTGATTATTGTCAACGATAACGAAATGTCTATTGCCGAGAATCACGGCGGAATTTATAACAACCTGCGTTTGCTGCGAGAAACCAACGGCGCGGCGGAATGCAATATGTTTAAGGCTATGGGCTTTAATTACCGCTATGTTGCTGACGGCAACAATCAAGAAGAGATGATTAAGGTTTTGCAAGAACTTAAAGATGTTAATACTCCGACCGTTCTGCATATTCATACTCTTAAAGGCAAGGGCTATGCTCCGGCGGAAGAAAATAAAGAGCGCTGGCACTGGAGTTTTCCGTTTGACCGCAAAACCGGAGAAATTACCGTTGATTTGTCGGGCGAAAACTATAGCGACATTACTTACGACTTTTTATACGCCCGTCATCAGCAAGATAAAAACTTGGTTGTTATTTCTGCCGGCACCCCCGGCGCATACGGCTTAAATCCGGAACGCCGCGCTTCATTCGGCGAAAACTATGTGGATGTTGGTATTGCCGAAGAACAAGCTGTGGCTATGTCTTCCGCTTTGGCTAAAGGCGGCTGCCGTCCGGTGTTTATGGTTTACAGCAGCTTTTTACAGCGCACCTACGACCAGTTGTCGCAGGATTTGGCTTTAAACAACAATCCGGCAGTTATTCTGGTATTCAGCGCCGGTATCAGCGGTATGGACGCCACCCACTTGGGCAGTTTTGATATTCCGTTGGTTGCCAATATTCCGAATATTGTTTATTTGGCGCCGACCGGCAAAGAAGAATATCTGGCTATGCTGAACTGGGGCTTGAAGCAAAATGAGCATCCGGTGGTTATCCGCGTGCCGCTGGCTGTAACCAAAGGCGGCAAGGCTGAAGAAAATTACAGCGATTTAAACCGCTATCAGGTGGTTAAACAAGGTTCTAAAGCCGCGGTTTTGGCTTTAGGCAGTTTCTTTGAACTCGGCGAAAGCGTTGTGGCTAAATTAAAAGAGCAGGGCATTGACGCTACTTTGATTAACCCGCGCTACATTACCGGTATTGATGAAAAATTGCTGAATGAATTGGCTGAAAATCATCAGGTTGTGGCAACTTTGGAAAACGGCGAACTGGACGGCGGTTTCGGCGAAAAAATCGCTTCTTTCTACGGCGCCGGCAATGTAAAAGTTTTGAACTTCGGAGCTAAAAAAGAATTTACCGACCGTGTTCCGTATGATGAACTGATGAAGCGCTATCATTTGACAGCCGAGCAAATTACGGCTGACATTATGGCAGTTTTGAAGTAATCTTTCATTATTGCAGTAAAAAAGGGCTTCCGCTTAAGAAGCTCTTTTTTATTATTTAGAATATCTAAGCTATTCTGCGCCGATAACTTCACGGCGTCCGACACGGTCAGGCGGAGTTACAACGCCCTCATCTTCCATGCGTTCAATCAAAATAGCGGCTCGGTTATAGCCTATACGCAGTTTACGCTGAATATAGCTGGTAGAAGCCTTTTTATCGGCGCGGACGATTTCAACTGCCTGATTGTATAAGTCATCTTCTCCGCCGCCGCTCATTTCTCCTTTATCAAATACCGGAGTATCTTTGCCGGTGTTCAGCTCGCCCTCGGTAACATCCGCCACATATTTAGGCTCGCCCTCAGATTTGATAAATTCTACAACTCTTTCCACTTCGGCATCCGTAACAAAGCAGCCGTGAACGCGGATAGGACGCAAACCGGACGGCATATACAGCATATCGCCCATACCCAGCAGCTGCTCGGCGCCTTTTTCATTCAGAATAGTCTTACTGTCTATGCCGGTGGTTACATGGAAGCTGATACGGCTCGGGAAGTTAGCTTTAATTGTACCGGTAATCACATCCACAGACGGACGCTGGGTAGACATAATCAAGTGAATGCCGGCAGCACGCGCCATTTGCGCCAAACGCTGAATAGCCGCTTCAACTTCTTTGCCGGCAACCAGCATTAAATCAGCCATTTCATCCACCACAATCACAATATACGGCATCGGCGATGTATCTACAATTTGCTCTTCATACAGCGGACGTCCGGTTTCTTTATCAAAACCGACTTGAATAGTCTTTTTGATTTCTTTGCCGGTAGCGCGCATATCGGCAACTTTTTGGTTATATCCGGCAATATTGCGGACATTCAAAAGCGCCATAGCGCGGTAGCGGTCTTCCATTTCCCGTACTGCCCATTTGAGACCGACAACCGCTTTACCCGGGTCGGTAATAACCGGCGTCAGCAAGTGCGGAATCCCGTTATACATAGAAAATTCCAGCTGTTTAGGGTCAATCATAATCATTTTGCATTGATCCGGCGTCATACGGTACAGCAGCGACAAAATCATAGAGTTTACACCGACTGATTTACCGGAACCGGTAGTACCGGCCACCAGCAAGTGCGGCATTTTTGCCAAATCGGCATAAACATGCTGTCCGCCGATATCTTTGCCCAAAGTAACATTAAGAATATTTTTGCTGTTCTGAAATTCCGGATCTTCCAGCAGTTCGCGCAGCCATACGGTTTGACGCTTGGCGTTCGGCAGCTCAATACCGATGGTGTTTTGTCCGCTTACCACAGCCATACGGACTGAAGCCGCCGCCATAGAACGGGCAATATCGTCCGAAAGTCCGATAACGCGGGCGGTTCGGGTTCCCGGAGCCGGTTCCAATTCATACAGCGTAACCACCGGACCGGGGCGGACTTTAACAATTTTGCCTTTGATTCCAAAGTCTTGCAGAACGGTTTCAAGTTTAGCGGCGTTTTCTTTGAGCTCCGCTTCATTATATTCTACATTTTCCTGCTCCTGCGGAATAGAAAGCAGATTTATATCCGGCAGCCTGTATTCTTCTTTAGCCGGTTCAGATTGCTGCATAGCCGGAGTTTCTTCTTCCGGCAGAGGCTGAGAAGCCTCTTTTACCGGCTCCGCAGCAGGCTCTGGCTTAGGCTTAGCAAAATTAGGAACCGGAGTCGGCTCTATTCTCTGCGGTTTAGAAATCTCAGAGTCTGCAGGCTGCTGAGCTTGCAGAGTGGCGGCGGACGGAGCTTTCTGCGGAATGCTCAAAAGCTCTTCCTGCTTGGCTTCGGCTGCAGGCTGCGGTGCCTGTTTAGCGGCAAATGAGCGCACGCCCTCGGTTTGATAAATATCTTCCGGAGTAATTTTTTTAGACGGCTTTTTAAGATTTTGATTGGCAAAATCCCCCTCTTTTATAAAGTCAAAGGTCGGATTATAGCTGTTTGTTGCCGCTGCCGGTTCGTTTTCGGTTTCGGCAATGGCTAAATTGCCGACAGTTTCCGAAGCTCGGTTCGGCAGTTCTATCTGCAAGCCGCTGATTTGCTGATTAGACATAACCGCGGCGGCAGAAACGGCAGTTTGCGGCGCAGCGATAACAGCGGAGCTTTGCGCGCGCAAAACATTTTCGGTTTGAGCAAAACTCGGCTCCACCCGCCGCATGGGAGCTGCATTGTTCTTATGGATAAGCTTATTTTGCAGATAGCTGGGATTAAGCTCCTTAAATTCGCTGAAATTGCGGATATTGGCAACGCGCTTGCCGGTATTGACCGCCGCCAGCCCAAAGCTTTTGAAAATATTGCCGATGCGAGAAGTCAGGCGCAGCCATAATGTAAACGTTATTCCGGCGGCAAAGTTAAATGAAAGTATGCTGATAAATAAAATAATTCCTTCCATTAAAAGCGTGCTGTACGAAAAATTCAGCATATTTATATAGTTATTAAGCGAACGGCTGACAATGCGGCTCCATTCGCCGGTCAGATTATAGGGCAGATTGAAACGTCCTAAAAACGAGCTGCAGGTAAGGTCTATAAAGGCGGCAAAGCACAGCAAACCGACAATCCAGGCAAAAATCCGCATTTTATATTCGGCAAAAGCCTGAAAGCGCACCAAGCCGATGCCCCAGAGAATCGGCACCAGCAGATAAATGATAAAGGCAAGCCCGAAAGTGCTGAGAACAAAATCTGAGCTATAAGCCCCGAACTGTCCGAGCCAATTATGCACAGCCGCATTTCCGGAAGCCGCCTTATTAAACGACGGGTCGCCGGAATTATAGCTGAAAATACTGACATACACCAGCAGCGGAATAATGATTAAGCATAGTCCGGTCAGTTCGCACAAAAGCTTTTGCCACCAGCTTTTCGGCTTTTCTTTTATAGTTTTTTTCTTGCCCATAACATCCTCAAAATTTTATGCCTGATTATTGCAGAAAGTATAGTTAAAAATGTTCAACAAATTATTAAAAATAGTTTAAAATAAGGCGGCTATGTTGATAAAAATTTTCTAAAAACTTGACATTTGACATCAGCGCTATACACTCTGCCCAGAATAAAAGGAGAATATTTTAATGAAATATGCTTTTGTGTTTCCCGGTCAAGGCTCGCAGTTTGTGGGTATGGGAAAGGAGTTGGCTGAAAATTTTGCTTCAGCCCGCGAAGTTTTCCAAGAAGTAAATGACGCATTATCGCAGGACTTGTTCAAAATTATGACAGAGGGTCCGGACAGCGAATTAACCATGACTGCCAACACTCAGCCGGCTTTAATGGCTTTTTCAATGGCGGTTGTGCGCGTTTTGGAAAAAGATTTCGGAATAAAGCTGAAAGACAAAGCGGCTTTTGTAGCCGGTCATTCTTTGGGCGAATATTCTGCCGCCTGCAGCGCCGGTGTTTTTTCGCTTAGCGATACGGCAAAATTGCTGCGAATCCGCGGAGACGCCATGCAAAATGCTGTTCCGCTGGGTGTCGGCGGCATGGCTGCTGTTTTAGGCTTATCTTATAAAGATGTCGGCGCTTTGGCTGAAGCCTGCTCCAATGATAAGGATATCTGCGTTGCCGCTAATGATAACTCAGACGGGCAGGTAGTTTTGTCCGGCTCTATGGCGGCGATTGACCGCGCTGTGGAAATTGCTCCGGAGTTCGGCGCCCGCAAGTGTGTAAAATTGGCGGTAAGCGCGCCGTTTCACAGTCCGTTTATGCGTCCGGCTGCCGATGCTATGGCCCGCGCATTTATGGAAGTGGAAGCGCATGACGCCGAAATTCCGTTGGTTGCCAATGTGTTGGCGGAGCCGATTACGGATCACAAAGAAATTATTAAGCATTTAATTGAGCAGGTAACCGGTACGGTGCGCTGGCGCGAAACCATGGCTTATTTGCAAGAACAGGGCGTTACAGATTTGGCTGAGCTGGGTGCCGGCAAAGTGCTGTCCGGCATTGCCAAACGCAGCCACAAAGAAATGAACGCTTTTTCTGTCGGTTCGGCAGAAGATATTGAAGAACTGGCAAAAAATTTATAACAGAAAGGAATAAAAATATGTTTAGATTAGATGGTAAAGTTGCTTTGATTACCGGTGCTGCCGGCGGTTTAGGCCACAAGATTGCTCACACCTTGCACGATCAGGGCGCTATTTTGGCTTTGACAGACATGAATGCCGAAAGATTGGAAGCTCTTAAAGCTGAATTGGGCAGCAATGCAGAATGCTTTGTAGCTAACCTGACAGACGGCGAAGCTGTTAAGAATCTGGTTAAAGAAGTAGAAGAAAAAATGGGACGCATTGATATTTTGGTAAACAACGCCGGTTTAACCCGCGATAATTTGTTTATCAGAATGAGCGATGAAGATTGGCAGTTGGTTTTAGATGTAAACCTGACAGCCGGTTTCAAATTGGCAAAAGCGGCAGTGCGCGGCATGATGAAACGCCGTTTCGGCCGCATTATCGGTATTGCTTCGGTAGTTGGTGTTATGGGTAACGCCGGTCAGGCCAACTATTCCGCTTCTAAGGCCGGTATGATTGCTATGAACAAATGCTTGGCTCAAGAAGTCGGCTCACGCGGCATTACCGTAAACTCTATCGCTCCGGGCTTTATCAGAACTCCGATGACAGACGTTTTGCCGGACGATGTAAAAGCTGCTTTGCTGGCTAAAATTCCGGAAGCTAAACTGGGCGAAGCTCAGGATATTGCCAATGTTGTTGCTTTCTTGGCTTCTGATGAAGCTCAATACATTACAGGCCAGACAATCCATGTTAACGGCGGTATGGCTATGATTTAATCACATTAGTGATTGTATTTCAAAGGCGCTGTGATTTTTCCGGCGTCTTTTTTATATTTAAATTTTAGCTATTGACATATACCCTATATGGGTATATTTAAAGTTTAAAGAATGGAGGAGAATATGAAAAAAATTTTGTTAATTTTGAGTGCGGCAATTTTTGCATTTATGGCTGATGCGCAGGCTGAAACGCTAAAAGCTGATACTAAAATCGCCATAAACGATGATACGTCTTTTATTTATAATTTTGTAGAACGCCCGAAAGTCGGAGATGTTATCTTGAAAATTCAGCTGAACAACCACACGGGCGATGGCATCAAAGTATATACTGAGTATGATATGCCGTCTATGCGCGGACATCACGCCTCGGGCAAAGTAGAATTTAAGCGTAACCGTTCCGGCGATTATGTTTTGCCGATACATTTTGCCATGCCGGGCGATTGGGAAATTAGGCTTTATTTTGAGCAAAACGAAAAAGAAATTTATTCAGGCGTAATTAACTTGGATATCTGATGAAAAAGCTTGTTTTGATTTTTATGTTTTTGCTGGCAAGCCGCGCCGAATCCGCTGATTTATTGTATTTTGAAGCGCAGGGAGTGGCGGGATATTCTTCGGCACAGCATAAAATTATTTATCATTCAGCCGAAGCGCACGATGTTATGCAAAAAAATTCTGTCGGATTTGATTATCTGCATAAATTCAGCGGCAGCAGCGGCGACTGGGGAACAGCAGCTTTGCAGGCTCGCTTTGCCTACAATGATGAACAGCATAATTACAGTCCGCAAATATATAATGCTTGGCTGAAAGCTAAAAGCAGCAAAGGCGACTTTTGGCTGGGGCATAACCGTGTGGCTTTCGGGCTGGCTTCTTATTGGGACACGCACGCTGATTTGCTTGGAGACTTAACCATGCAGGGAATTAGCTATGACCGTGATTGGGGAACCGGTTGGAGCTATGATACAGAAAACGGCAATATTTCCGCCAGTTTAACCAGCGGCACCGGTATGAATTACCGAGCAAAAGGCAACTGGCTGGCGGCGGCTCGGGCAAGCCGAGGCGTACTGAACCGCGACAATTATACCGGCGGCGTGTCTTTTATGGCCGGCAACGTTTTGGAAACAATGGGCTATAAAATTATGAACAAGCGTCCCCAGAATTTGTGGCTGCTGGGAGCGGATATAGCCATAAACCAAGATAATTTTGAACATAAGTTTGAGGTTGATGCCGGAGAAAAGGCTAATAAGCCGCTGTACGCTGCTCTGTATCGTTTTTCGGTGAAATTAGATGCCGAGGAGCGTTGGAAACTGGAACTGCAGCCGGCTTATGTTAAGGATTTAAAGGATGAATCTTGGCAGCTTGGCAGCGGATTCAGCTATTTGCTAACGGCAGATTTGACTTTGCGTCTGATGTATCAATATCGGAAGCAAAAGGCGGATAATGTTTATATGAGCCAGCTTTATTACTATTTACCGATTTAAGGAGAAATTTGATGTTAAAAAAGATTTTTTGGTTAGGCTGCTTGATGATATGGAGCGGGAAAGCCTTAGCGGCTGTCGGCTGTGATTTGAATGATCCGGATAGAGACGTAAAGCGTTTTTTCCCGAACAGTACGGGGTATAAAACCGAATATTTGTCGGTAGAAAAAGCCGGCGGCGAAGCCCTGTATCAGAAAATGGAGCAGCAGCTGGGCGATAAATTCAGCGGGATATATGAAAAAATTGACGTGCCTTATACTGTTTATACAATTTTGCAAAACAGCGAGCCGGTCGGCTATATACACGGCGTTAATCAAAAAGGAAAATTCGGCGGCATGCAGGTGTTTTTGATTTTGGACACCAAAGGAAATATTCAGAATTTCTATTTTCAAAAATTGACCTCCAAACAAGCGGCGCAGCTGCGTTCTGCTGATTTCGGGAAGCAATTTATCGGTCTAAATCTTAAAGATTTTGCTGGATACAATGTGACGGCGCATACTTTTCCGCAAGCATCTAAATTGGCGCAGATTAAAAATCCGGTGCCGAGCGAAACCGAAGATTTTTATGCAGCGCTGCGCGGGATTAAAAAGAACCTGATTTTAATGGATAATTTTATTTTTAAGCGTTGAGAGGCAGAAAATGAATATAGTGACTTTGGCTTGTAAAAACCTGCAGCGCCGCAAATTGAGAACAATGTTTACAATTATCGGCATAGCGCTTTCGGCTTGGGTTTTAGTGACGCTTTTGGGATTTAACAAAGGGTATAAAAACTCTTTGAACCGCGATATTGAAGGAATGGGTTTTCAAATTGTTCTGACAGCCAAGGGCTGTCCGTATGAAGCGGCGACTTTAATGCTGAAAGGCGGAACGGGGCTGCGTTATATGCCGGAAAATATGTTTTCGGATATTAAAAATGCCGAGGAAGTAGAACAGGCGACTCCAATGCTTATGCACGCCGAATTTGATCCTTATAAAGGAGAAAACGGCGGAACGACGGTATTTTTAGGCATAGACGCGGCGACTTATCCGGCGATGAAACCTTATTTTAAGTTTCGTGACGGCGGCTGGTTTAAAGCTGCACAGGCAAATGAAATTGTGATGGGATATGAAGCGGCGGAACTTGAACAGCGTGAGGTTGGGGATTCTTATTTGCTGCCGAACAGCGAGGAAGAATTTAAAGTTGTGGGGATTTTGGAACGAACCGGAACTCAAGACGACGGTATGATTTTTTTGCCGCTGCAGACTTTGCAGAAACTGTATCATAAAGACAATTTGCTGACAATGATTGGCATGCGCTTAAAAAATAATGTCAATTCTGAAGCTTTTGAAGATAAATTATATCAGCTTCCGGATGTGCAGGTTGTGTCTATGGCGCAGGTGCGCAACACCATTGTTTCATTGATAACCAGCGCGAAAATAATCGTGATGTCGGTGGCGGCGATAGCGTTTTTGATTGCGGTTTTCGGGGTTTTAAATACTGTTTTGATGTCGGTGTTTGAGCGCTATCAGGAAATTGGAATCCTTAAAAGCATGGGAGCGCTGCCGAAACATATTTTTGCGATGATATGGACGGAAACAGTTATTCTTTGCGCCGGCGGAAGCATTATCGGCATTCTTTTTGCCTTTATCTTTGCCAATGTTTCAGAGCAGCTTATCCGTACCTTTCTGCCGTTTGCCCCGCACGGCGAACTAATCAGCCTGTCGCCGGAGCTTATAATTGTTTCATTTGCGGCGATAACGGCCACCGGTGTTCTGGGCGGTTTGCTGCCTGCAATCAGAGCGGCGAAAATCCGGCCGTTAGACGCTATAAGGAGTGAAAACTAATGATGAAAAAAGACCTTATTGTTGCTGAAAAATTGAACAAGATTTATCATCGCGGCAGCGAAGATATTAAAGCGCTCAACAATATCAATTTAAATATTAAAGAAAATGAAATGCTGGCGGTTGTCGGTCCCAGCGGCTCCGGCAAGACGACTTTAGTTAATATATTAGGCTGCTTGGATAATCCGTCGTCCGGTACATTGAAAATCGCCGGACAAGAAATTTTTGCCGCCGGAAAGCAGCTTTCAGAGAAAAAACTGACCTTAATTAGGCGGCAGTATTTTGGCTATGTTTTCCAAAAGTTTTTCTTGATTCCGACTTTAACGGTGCGGGAAAATATTATTTTACCAACAGTTTTTAACTCAGAAATTAAGGTTGATGAAAAATATTTGCTGAATTTACTGGATTTACTGGGAATTTCTCATCGTTTGGAACATTTGCCGGCTGAGCTTTCGGGCGGAGAAATGCAGCGGGTGGCGATTGCCAGAGCTTTAATCACTAAACCGAAAATTTTGATTGCCGATGAGCCGACAGGGAATCTGGACAGCCAGCGGACGGAAGAAATTAAAAATCTGCTGCTGAAATTGAAGCAAGAGCAGAATTTAACTATTATTTTAGTAACTCATAATCCGGAGTTTGCCAAAACCGCGGATAAAATTTTAACTATTAGCGACGGAGAAATAAAAAATGTCTGAATGTTGCTGTGAAAAATGCAGCAAACCTAAAGAGTGTTGCTGCAACGGAGGGAACTTTCCCTCTCATAAAGATGAATTAACTCGTTTGAACCGTATTGCCGGACAAATTGCCGGTATTCAAAAAATGATAGATGACGGACGCTACTGTTTGGATATCATTATGCAGATAAACGCTGTGCGTGCGGCTTTGAAATCTGTAGAAAATAATATTTTGGAGCGGCATCTAAACAGCTGTGTTATGAATGCTTTGCAGCAAACGCAGGAAGAGCGTTGTCAAAAAGTCAAAGAGATTTTGGATTTATTCAAAAAAATAGGCTGATTTTGAATAAAAATATATTAAAAACAAATAGTTAGACAAAGAAAAAGTGTGTAAAAATAACGGTCGTTTTTTTTACACACTTTTTTCATGGT
>CAVKTH010000039.1:0-4333 GCA_963659495.1 Bacteroidaceae bacterium
AAAAAGCGCCTATAATCAGATGTTCAGGATTTGCAGAGAGAGAGAGAGACCTTTGCTTAGCTTATTTTTCATCTTTCTTTCCTCATTTTTAGGTTAATTGATACCCTAAATCTTATACATTTTAACAGTACATGTCAAATATTAAATTTCAAACAGAAAATGTTCGCAAAATACGAAATGAAAACTATTATAATTGTAAATATCAAAGGGCGGAGAAAAACAAGCTAAAAACACTTGAAATCCCCGCCTCATCATACTATACTACTTTATTAGAAGAATGATGATTTTAAGCAAATGAATAATAATGCTTAAAACTTTTAGCAAGTTCTTCATCTTTCACCTTTCAGCCCATTTGGGCGGTTGGGAAAGAGGCTGAACCCAGACATAAAACAAAAAATGTTTGACATTTATCTGTTTTTATGTCATACTTCCAATATCAGGTAGGAAGTTGGAGGTTCAACTTCTTTCCATTGTTGGAAAAAGCCAAGTAGTCGTTACCTACAAGGCTTTTTATTTATATCTAATCAAAACTAAAAAGTCAAATATTTAATAATTACACTAAAAATATTATGGATTTATGTATAAAACAATGCTGCAGGCCTTTTCTGCTGTACAATTTTTACATGCCTGATGCATTTGGTCTACGGTCATATTTTTATATGAAATATTGCTCTGATCATAGCTCAAAAAAGCCTCTGAATTTCCAATAAATTGTGTAACTGTTTGAACTTCATTGCTGTTGGCTTTTGCTACTTCTAACGTGTTTATGCAAGAATCAAACGCTGTCGGCGAGGTTGCGCTGTCTTTTTGCTCCCAATTAACACGCACATGATATTCAAATGAACTTGCTGTTCCGGTTGGTGTTTTCCAAGTATTCTTACCAAAATAAACCGTAAAAGAATTTCCGCTTTTGTCATATAGTCTGCTGTCTCTCAGTATCACACCGTCCGGCAGCTCGCCCATTGCTGCAAATAAATAGCTTATATTATCAAAAGTCGTGGTATTATGATTTAAGTTGTTTCGTATTTTTACCATATTTGCAAGTATCTGTTCCAATGTTTCTTTTTGTACGGCAGAACGATACATTCTCATGGCTTTGCTAAAGCCGTTTAATCCTACAACAGATAGAACTGCAATTATTGCCAGCACGCCGAGCATTTCTATCATAGACCGGCCTTGTTCAAAATTCTTATTCATATTTCTAAACCTCCTAAAATTGCACATAAAACAAAACCCGCTATAAAGGCGGGCGGATGTTCAGAAACCGTACGAAAACAAACGGCTCGGCTTATTCAGCTCATAGCCATATTCAGCCGACATCCGCCTAACAGACAGAAATCGGCATAACAAGTTTTAAGTCGCTATGCATAACGACTGTTTTCGTAAAGGGTTTCTGACGCCCTAGACAGACTATCGCCTATCTATAGATTATTTTAACGGAATAATATACGAAAGTAAAGGATTTTTATAATTAAGTAAAAACAAAGTATTATCAGGATATTGCTTTAAACAAAAAAAGACCCTCACGGCAAATTGCTTTACACAATCTGCCATAAGGGTCTTTAATTATTCAAAAAATCAGGCTTTATTTGCCTATGAGTTCCATTCGGTCGCAGCTGCTGTAAACGAGCCACTTGTAAATGGACAGCATCTTCACATCGCCGGCAACCGCTAAATCTTCAGGGTGCCATTGCACGCACAGGATACCGTCATCCATATTGCCCCAAGCTTCCGGAATGCAATCAGAAGAAATGGCGTAAATGTCAAGGTCGCTGTTCTTGTCGTCCGGTATAAGACCTTCGCGGTGACGGGAGTTTACCGTAAGTTCCTTGCCTAACCACGCGCGGAGCGGAGTAGCCGGATAAACAATCACTTGATGAGCGTTTACCTCAGATGTCTTGTGTTCAATGTCTGAACGGGTTTCGCTTAAATCGCGGTACAGCTTCATGCCATGAACACCAGCCACCATCTGAGCGCCTGCGCAGATACCCAAGATAGGAATTGCATTTTCTTCGGCCACGCGGATAGCCTCAAGATAAGCCTTAGAACGAACACTCGGCTCTTCCGGATTGTCAACACGGGTTGCGTAGAATTCGTCCGGAGAAACAAATGATCCGCCAGGCAGAACCAGTCCGTCAATCTCAGCCATTTGCTCTTCTACCTGAGTATAGGTCAAGCCCTTGATACGCCCGCCAGCCATGCAGATTGCCTTAGCGTAGTTGTAATCAATAGAGTAGTGTCCTTTCTCGCGTCCCAGCAAAAAGCCGATGGTCGGTGCGTTTTCCGCATCTTCTAGACCAAGCTTTTTTGCCTCGTCCAAAGGAAACAAAATTACCGGAACTTTGCCGTTTGCTATGACTTTGTCTACAGCATCGTCAGAAATTACATACGCGTTAAACTGAGGCTCATAAGCCAAATATAAAACCTTTTGCATAAAATAATAATTTAAAAAGTTAATAATAAAGTTACTGCCGCTTAGTATAGACAGTTATAAAATTTTGTCAAGCTTTTTATGATAAAAGCTTAAAGTTTGTCAATAACCGGATAGTCCTGCCAGCCTTTGAGGTTGTAGTGCCACCACTCGTGCGGAATGCTTTCAAAGCCGTGGCTTTCCATCAGCGCTTTTAAAAATGCACGGTTTTTCAGCGCTTGACGGTCTGCTTCCATGTAGTCATGACGAGCTTTTTTCAGATGTTTCTGAAACTCGGCAAACTGACCGGCAGCCACTTGCAGCTGAAACTCTTTGGTATAGGCGTCAACTTCTGTCGGAAAGGCAAGGTTGTTGCCGTTTTCGTCTGTCAGACATACGTCTACAGCAGTTCCGTGGCAATGATTAGAAGTTGTGTAATCTGCTTTGAAAAAGCCCTGAATCGGCACAGCCTTAAACAGCGCCTGATGAGCCTGCGGCAAGCGGTAAGCATCGCGGATACGCATGCGGTAATGGTGCTTTGCCAGCTCCGGAATAACCGAGAGCAGAGCCTGATAGGCGTCTTTGTGCAGATAAGCTTTACCTTGCTGCGGAAAAGACATATACACAGCCTTGCCGGACATATTATCCGGAGTTGCGTACATCATATCTACAATAAAATAAGGATTATCAACCAGAACAAGATTGTTGTTCATATCAGCGCCTTTCTTAACAGAATCCAAACTACTAAAGTCATAAGACTTTGACAAACAAGCTAAATTTGTACTTTTTTCCATAATAACAATTTTAGAAAATAAATAATAAAATTAACAAAGCAATTATATAAATTTAGGAAATTTTGTCAAGTTTTATTTTGTAATTTTGCGCCTGCTGCGCCAGCCAGTTATATATGCGCTGCATAGAAATATCCCCATTGGCGGCAAAGTCTTCGGGGTGCCATTGAATGCACAGTATATGCTTTTCAGCGTTTCCCCAAGCCTCCGGTACATTGTCTTCGGTGCGGGCATAAATCGTCAATTTGCTGTCAGAAGCATAAGGCAGCATAGATTCCGTGTGACGGGAATTGGTTTCAATTTCTTCTGTCTGCAGAAGGTCAAACAGAGGCGAGGGCTTTTTAATTAAAACTTTATGAGCATCTAAAATCTTGGTTTTATGTTCAATATCCGTGTTGGTATACTGTTTGGTGTTGCGGTACATTTTCATTCCCAGCATGCCGCCAATCATTTGGGCGCCGGCGCAGATGCCCAGCATCGGCAAATTCTGCTGCAAAGCAGCGGTTATGCAGTCAAGATAGGCTTTAGCTCTGGCTTCATATTGGGCCGAAGCTTGCGGCGCGGCGTCGCAGTAAAATTGTTCCGGCGACGGAAATCTTCCGCCCGGCAAAATTAAGCCGTGAATTCCGCTCATCTGCTCGGTGCAGGCAGAGTAGGTTAAAAAACGGATATTTACGCCGGATTGCAAAATAGCGCGGGCGTAGTTATAGTCAATAGTATAGTAATTTTCATCGCGTCCCAGCAAAAAGCCGATGGTCGGTTTGTCTTCTTTAGGCGCGGAGGCAAGCTGCTCAATATCCTGAGGAGCTAAAGAAATTAAAGGAATTATGTTTTGTTTTTCAAATAAGTTTATTTGCTTATCGCTGATGCCGTAAGCTTCATATTGCGGCAGATATTCTAAAGTGACAGATTGTGTGTGCATTGCTTTTCCTTTTTTGCTTTATACTAATTATTTTTACGGAAATAAATTTTTTGTGTCAAGAGTACATGAAACATAAAATTACATTTTTTAGTAGGGAAAAAGTGTTAAATATAACATTTTTTACCAAGGAAAAAGTGTAAAAACGGATAAAATTTTTATTGCTATAATTCTTAAATAATTCTATACTCTTTTTAACTTAGGATATAAAAT
>CAVKTH010000039.1:4343-15949 GCA_963659495.1 Bacteroidaceae bacterium
AAATGAATAATGTATTAATTTTAAATGAAGAATATTCAGAATTTTGTGCAAAGCCAGTTTTAAAATGGGCTGGCGGCAAAGGTATGCTTTTACCGCAAATTATAGAATATCTACCAACAAAGTTAAAATTTGGCGCAATAAAACGTTATATAGAGCCTTTTGTAGGCGGCGGAGCAGTTTTCTTTGAATTGGCAAATAATTATAATTTTGAAGATGCTTATTTATTTGATGTTAATCCAGAGCTGGTTATACTTTATAATGTGATTAAAAATAATGTAGAAGAATTGATAGCAGAATTATCAATTTTACAACAATCTTATAATAAGGCACAGGATAAAACGGTATTTTATTATACTGTTCGCGATGAGTATAATCAATTTGATAAGCAGGTAGATGCTAATAAATATTCAACAAGTTTTATCAGGCGTGCAGCTTTAACGGTCTGCCTAAACAGAATTTGTTTTAATGGTTTGTTTAGAGTTAATTCTAAGGGGCTGTTTAATGTTCCGGTCGGTAAATATAAAAATCCGCGGATTTTGGATGAGAATAATTTGCGAGAAGTGTCAAAAGCTCTTCAAAGTGCTAGTATTTTACAAACAGATTTTAAAACCACTTTGAATTATATAAACGCTGATACTTTTATTTATTATGACCCTCCGTATCGTCCAATTAATGCAAATTCTTTTAATTCTTATACTGTCGGCGATTTTGATGACAATGAACAAAAACGTTTGAAAAATGTATTTGATAAAGCCAATAAATTGGAAGCTTTACAAATGCTGAGTAATTCAGATCCTACAAATTATAATCCTAAGGATATGTTTTTTGATAGTTTATATCGTAATTACAATATTCATAGAATTTGGGCAAAAAGAATGATTAACTCCAATCCTGATGGTCGCGGAGTGGTAAGAGAACTTTTAATTACGAACTATTAAAATGAAAGAAATTTATAATTTATATTGTGACGATTGTATTGAAAAATTAAAAGATTTTTCGGAAAATACTTTTGATATGATTTTTGCGGATCCGCCTTATATGCTTTCAAACGGCGGTATAAGCTGTCAGAATGGTCGTGTTGTTTCCGTCAATAAAGGCGATTGGGATGAAAGCAAAGGTTTAAAAGAAGATTTTGAGTTTCATAAAAAATGGCTGGAGGCTTGCAGGCGGGTATTAAAGCAAAACGGCACGTTGTGGGTATCAGGAACATATCATAGCATTTATCAATGCGGCTTTGCTATGCAATTATTGGGCTATCATATTTTAAACGATATTTCGTGGTTTAAGCCAAATGCAAGCCCAAACATGTCATGCCGATATTTTACAGCCAGTCACGAAACTTTGATTTGGGCAAGAAAAGATAAAGCATCTCGTCACTATTTTAATTATGATTTAATGAAAAATGGTGATTATCCAAAAGATTTTATCAAAAAGCCTAATGCACAAATGCGTAGTGTGTGGGCTATTGGGACTCCAACACCAAAAGAAAAAGTGTTTGGCAAACATCCTACACAAAAACCGTTAGAATTGCTGGAAAGGATTATTTTAGCTTCAACAAAAGAAAATGATTTGATTCTAGACCCGTTTATGGGCAGCGGTACAACCGGAGTAGCTGCAATGAAACTAGGTCGTCAATTTGTAGGTATTGAAAAAAATCCAGAATTTATTGCATTGGCAGACAGAAGAATTTTTGATGCGTATCAACACAAGGAGAATAAATTATGAATGAAATGGAAAAATTTGTGGATCAATTATCATCATTTGCGCAACGTGATACAAATAGTAAATTGACAATATCTTCCATTCAAAAAATTATAAAAGAAATGAATAGTTTCTTATATACAAAATCTGGTAAGATTGGAAAAACTAATATTTGGGGTGAGAGTTTTGAATATTTGTCTGATTTCCATAAATTCTGGGAAGAAAACCATAAAGTTATCTTAAATGCTAAAATCAGCGAAGAACAATGTATAAAGGTTGCAAATTCATTACATGACGTATTTATACGTACTAAAGGAAAAGTCTTTTCTCAAGTATGGTCAACAGGCAATGTGTCGAATGAAAATATCTGTAAAATTAGATTTCTTACTGCTAATCAGGATTTTAGAGGTTCTCGTAATTTTCAAGAACTTTTAGGCGTTTTTAACGCAGATAACTCCATATTTGATGTAAGAAAAATAAATGAAGATCCTGATGATTTTGTTAAATCTATCAAAATTTCTAACTTATCTCAGAATGATAAAAGAATTAGCTATGCTCAAAAGGCTGCACAATTTATTATAAAAAATGAATGTGAACCTATTGAACTTGCCAAAAAATTTAATAATGATGCAGACCTACTACGCAAAGCTTTAATAAATGAACAAGGAATGGGATATGGAAACAAAAAGGCTGATATGTTTATACGAGATATGTTTGTATTGAAAATATGGCCGGATCTTATAAATTTTGATAAGATAGATGTTGCTAGTGATATAAATACAGTAAAAATAGCGTTAAGAACAGGAATATTGAAAACAGAAATACCTCTACTTTCTAGCTTTTTAGATATTTTTTGTTATCAGTATGGATACATCGATGAAATGTCAGCGAATGCGTGGAGATGTGTTTGGAAAATATGGAAAGATACATATCCTGCTGAAACTGTTGCAAGTCCTGCACTATTAGATTTTTTTATCTATAATGTAGTAGGTAAGCAGTTTTGTAAAGATAATTTATATATTTTTAAAGGCGATAAATGTCATCATACATTTAAATGGCATTCAGCTCGTAACAGAACTTGCCAAGAGTGTTATGAAATTGGTAAACTTAATTCAAAAGCTCATAAAATTAATCAAGTTTTACCTTGCACAGATCCCAATGGTGATATTGCGATATGCCAAACAAAATTTGTAAAATCAAAAATAGCTAACCCTAATTATACTAATTGTCCTTTTAAGGATATTTGTATCGCTAATGGTACTACTAGATTACAACCTCCAAAATCTATAAGTATTAAAGGGCAAACGGGTTGGATATCAGCATATACTGATAAAGATAGTGGTGGCGGTGGTTTAATGGCATAAGGAGAATAAATTATGAAAAACAATCCAGCTTTTAAAAATATCTTAAATTGTGATAATGATGACGAGGTATTTTCATATCTGATTAATACATTAAAAGAAACAATCAAATCTTGGGATTATTTTGTAAACTGGAAAAAGGTTATTCATAATTATCGTGAAGCTGAACGTTCATTGAATTTGTTGAATACCTTGGTTGGTAAAGAAAATATTGAAGAGGAAGCTTTATCACTACTTACAGACTATCCTCAAATTATTGGTGTAGTTCCTGCATTATTGGCGGAAAGAGAAAAGAAAATCAGTTTATTGGTTACTCCTAATAATTTTGAGGTCAGAAGATTTGACTTTTCAAAACCAATGTCGGCAAAAGAGGGTGTTTTGTTTTTAAAAGAAAGCGGATTTTTAAAACTTATTTCAGACCGCAATATTAAATCTATTCCAGATTATTTTATAGGTGTAGAGGTTGGTCTTGATTCAAATGGTCGTAAAAACCGCAGCGGAATATCTATGGAAAATTTGGTTGAATTCTTTGTAAAAGATATTTGTGAGAGAAATAATTATGAATATATTGCCCAGGCTACTGCAGATAAAATTAAAGCAACATGGAATAAAGATATTACAGTTACGAAGTCATCTAAAAGGATTGATTTTGCAATTAACACGCCTCGCAAACTTTATTTAATTGAAACAAACTTTTATGGCGGAGGCGGTTCAAAATTGAAATCTACAGCTGGAGAATATGCCGATATTTATCATCAATGGACAAATGATGGACATCAATTTATTTGGATAACTGACGGTTATGGCTGGAAAACAACACAACGCCCATTACGAGATACATTTAATACAACAGATTATATAATCAATCTTGACATGATTCAAAAAGGTATATTAGAGGAATTGTTGAAATAGTTTTAGATTTAATATTTAGTTTAAAAAACACTTGAATTTAAAATTTATTTGCGGTATAAAGCTCTTTGTCTGAGTTGTTCGGGCGAATTGGCATGCCTGACAGCTTGTTGTTTAATTCCAGTTTATTGAAAGGGAATAAAATGCCTAAATTGAAAACTAAAAGAGCCGCTGCTAAGCGTTTCGGCGTTACCGGCACCGGCAAATTGAAAAGAAACCATTCGTTCAAGAGACACCTTCTCTTCAACAAACCAAAGAAAATGAAAAGACAGGCTCGCGGCTCTGTTATTATTGCAGCTGCCAACAAGTTTGTTAAAAAGTTTTTACCGTTTATTTAGGGGAGGATAGGATATGTCTCGTGTTAAAAGAGGTTTAACGGCTCACGCTCGCCATAAAAAAATTTTGGATATGGCTAAAGGTTACAGAGGCCGCAATAAAAATGTATTCAGAGTTGCTGTTGAAAAAGTTGAAAAAGGTTTGCAATATGCTTACCGTGACAGAAAAGCAAAGAAAAGAAGTTTCCGCTCTTTGTGGATTCAACGTATCAACGCTGCTACACGTATCCATGATATGACTTACTCCCGATTTATCAGCGGGCTGATTAAAGCCGGTGTGGAACTTGATCGTAAAGTTCTTGCTGATATCGCTTTGAAGGAGCCCCAAGCATTTGCTAAGTTGGTAGAAACTGCCAAAGCGGCTCTTAAGAAATAAAATAGATACAAAGTAAAAAAATAAAAAAGAGTCGGCAAACGGGCAGTCCCGAGGCGGACTCTTTTTTATGTTTAAAAAACTAAGGTTGCAAATAATGGAAAATTTAGAAGAATTAAAAAACGATACCCTGACAAAAATTAAGGCGGCGGCGAATTTGAAAGAATTAGATGAAATCCGCGTGGCTGTTTTGGGTAAAAAAGGTAAGTTGACCGAACAAATGAAAGGTTTGGGAGCGTTGCCGCTGGAAGAAAAAATTGCCGCGGGCAAAGCCTTGAATGTGGTTAAAACCGAAATTGACAACACCATCACTGCGCAAAAATCCGTGTTGGAAGAAAAAACTCTAAACGAAAAATTGGCTAGCGAAACGATTGATGTTACATTGCCGGTTCGTACCGAAACTCAAGGACGTATTCATCCGGTGTCTAAAATTTATGAAGAAGTTGTCGCCATTTTCGGCGAAATGGGATTCACGGTGGCAAACGGTCCGGATATTGAAGACCAATTCCATAACTTTAACGCTTTGAATATGCCGGCTAACCATCCGGCGCGCCAAATGCAGGATACATTCTACCTCAGCAGCAACCCTGAGGAACCTTTTGATATGGATACCGCCTACGTTATCCGCACTCACACATCAGGAATGCAAATCCGCACTATGGAAAAGCAGCAGCCGCCGATCCGCATTATTGCTCCGGGGCGTACCTATCGTTCCGACTATGACGCCACCCACACTCCGATGTTTCATCAGGTTGAGGGTTTAGTAATTGATAAAAATATCACAATGGCGCACCTCAAAGGCTGCCTGTATGATTTTATGAAAGCCTTTTTTGAGCTGGACGATTTGCCGGTGCGCTACCGTCCGTCATATTTTCCGTTTACCGAACCTTCGGCCGAAATGGATATCGGCTGTCTGAAAACTAAAAACGAGTTGAAAATAGGCGCGGGGACAGATTGGCTTGAAGTTTTGGGCTGCGGTATGGTGCACCCGAATGTTCTGAAAGCCGGCGGCATTGACCCGAACGAATATCAAGGCTTTGCTTTTGGCTTGGGTATTGACCGTCTGGCTATGCTGAAATACGGTATTCCGGATTTGCGGACATTCTTTGAATCTGATGTCCGTTGGCTCAAACACTATGGTTTCACGCCGCTTGACTTTTCTTCTATGACCGGCGGATTAAGCAATAACGGAGGACTTGCACGATGAAATTTACTTTATCTTGGCTCAAAGAACACTTGGACACCGCAGCTTCTTTGGAAGAAATCAGCGAAACTCTGACCCGTATCGGCTTGGAAGTGGAAGAAGTTTATAATCCGGCCGCTAATTTAAACGGCTTTATTACCGCGCGTCTGGATAGCGTGGAAAATCATCCGGATTCCGACCATTTGCATGTTTTGTGCGTGAATGACGGAACTCATAAGTTTCAAGTTGTGTGCGGCGCGCCGAATGTGCGTGAGGGCTTAATCGGTATTTTCGCGCCGGAAGGAACGCTGATTCCGCTGTTTAACGAACGTTTGAAACCGGCGAAAATTCGTGGTGTGGAAAGCTGCGGTATGATGTGCGCCGTTGATGAACTCGGTATCGGCACCGATCACAGCGAAATTATTGAACTGCCGGCAGATACGCAAATCGGCAGACCGGCGGCGGAAGTTTTGGCGATTGATCCGGTGATTGAAGTTTCTATCACACCGAACCGCGCCGAATGTTTGGGCGTGCGCGGCATTGCCCGCGATTTAGCCGCAGCCGGATTGGGCAAGCTGAAGCCGTTGAATATTGTTAAAACTCCGGCGAAATTCGCTAATCCGATAAAAGTTACGGTGGAATGTCCGGCAGAATGTCCGACTTACACCGCGCGCTATATCCGCAATGTAAACAATAAAGCCGAAACTCCGAAATGGATGAAAGACCGCCTGAACGCTATTGGTTTGCACTCAATTTCTCCGCTGGTAGATGTTACTAACTATATCAATTATGACTTGGCGCGTCCGCTGCATGTTTTTGACGCTGACAAGCTAAGCGGCGATTTAGTGATTCGCATGGCGAAAAACGGCGAAAAATTTACCGCGCTGAATGAAAAAGAATATGTGCTGAATGACAAAGCTTTAGGTATCTGCGATGCGGAGGGCGTGCAATGCTTGGGCGGCATTATGGGCGGTTTGGCTAAAGGCTGCTCGGCGGAAACAACCAATGTTTTGCTGGAATGCGCTTTGTTTAAGCCGGAATGTATTGCCTGCACCGGCCGTCATCTGCAAATAGATTCGGATTCCCGCTACCGTTATGAACGCTGGGTTGACCCTAAATCCAATATCAGCGGTTCGGACTATGCTACAGCAATGATTTTAAGCATCTGCGGCGGCGAAGCTTCAGAGCTGACTGTGGTTGGTTCGGAAGACTGCAAGCCGCAAGTGGCTTATCTGCGTCCTGAGCGTTTGGAAACTTTAATCGGGATGCCGGTAAGTGCCGAAAAATCTATGGAAATTTTGAATAAACTAGGCTTTGAAACTTCTTTGGAAAACGGTAAAATCAAGGCGGTTTCGCCAAGCTGGCGCGGTGATATTGAGGGCGAACACGATTTGGTGGAAGAAGTGGTGCGTATGATTGGTTTGGACGAGATTCCGGCCGTTTCTTTGCCGCATGATAAATTCCCGAAAGAAATCTTGTCGCCGGCACAGCATAACGCCTTAATTGTAAAGCACGAGCTGGCTTCGCGCGGTATGTATGAAACCGTAACATGGAGCTTTGCTGACAGCGATTTAGCGCAGTATTTCCGCAAAGGTCATGAGGCGATTATTTTAGCCAACCCGATTGCTAAAGAGCTGAATGAAATGCGTCCGTCAATTTTGCCGAACTTGCTGACAGCGGTTAAAAACAATATTGCCCGCGGTTATGCTAATGTTTCTTTGTTTGAAGTCGGACCGGAATTTTACGGACGTCATCCGCAGGAACAAAATATGGCGGCCAGCGGCGTGCGCTGCGGTCAGACTTCTAAAAAAGATTGGGCGCACAGCAACCGTGATTATGATGTTTTTGACGCTAAGGCCGATGCTTTGGCGGTAATTGCCGCGGCTAAAGGTCCGTTTGAAAATCCGCAGATTACTCTTGACGCACCGTCATATTATCATCCGGGGCGTTCGGGAACTTTGCGTTTGGGCAAAAATGTACTGGCTTATTTCGGCGAGATTCATCCGGCGGTTTTGAAAGCGTTGGATATCAAAACCCGCGTGGTGGCTTTTGAAGTAAATTTGGATAATATTCCGTTGCCGCGCAGCTCACAGGGTAAGGCTCGTAAAAAGCTGGAATTGTCGCAGTTCCAGCCGGTAGATAAGGATTTGGCTTTTGTGGTTGATAAATCGGTTAGCGCCGCTTCTATTATGGCTGCCGCTAAAAACGCCGACCGCAGTCACATTACCGATGTGCGTGTATTTGACGTTTACGAGGGCGAAAATATGCCGGAAGGTAAAAAATCTGTGGCTGTCGGTTTGACATTCCAGCCGGTGGAACAAACCTTTACCGATAAAGATATTGAGAATTTGATGAATAAAGTTATAGCGGAAGTCGGCAAAAAGACCGGCGGCGAATTGAGATAGGAGAAAATAAATGGCTTTAAAAAACAGTCGTAAACAAAATTATCCGGAATGGTATCAAAGCGTGGTTGCCGAAGCCGATATGGCGGAAAATTCCGTTTCTCCGGGGTGTATGGTTATAAAATCCTGGGGCTATGGAATTTGGGAGCGCATTCAGCACGAAATGGATTACCGTTTTAAGGAAACCGGCCACGAAAACTACTATTTTCCGCTGTTTATTCCGCTTTCTTTCTTTCAAAAAGAGGCTGATCACGTTGAGGGCTTTGCCAAAGAAATGGCAGTGGTTACTCACTCTCGTTTGGTTAATGAAGACGGCAAATTAAAGCCGGCATCCGAATTGGACGAACCTTTGATTGTGCGTCCGACCAGCGAAACAATTATTGCCGACTCGTTTTCTAAATGGGTAAAATCTTACCGCGACTTGCCGATTTTGCTTAACCAATGGGCGAATGTGGTGCGTTGGGAAATGCGTCCGCGTTTGTTTTTGCGCACCCGTGAATTTTTGTGGCAAGAGGGTCACACCGTACACGCCACGGCTAAAGAGGCCGAAGCGGAAACCACAAAAATGCTGGGCGTTTATAAAGAAGTTTCGGAAGATGTTTTGGCTATGCCGGTAATTGCCGGACGCAAGCCGGAACACGAAAAATTCCCGGGGGCGGTAGATACTTATTGCATTGAAGCCATGATGCAGGACGGCAAAGCTCTGCAGGCCGGTACTTCGCACTTTTTGGGGCAGAATTTTGCCAAGTCGGCGGATATTAAATTCGTTAACCAGAACAATGAGCAGGAATATGCTTACACCACCTCTTGGGGTGTTTCCACCCGCTTAATCGGCGGCGTGATTATGTCGCATGCAGATGATGAGGGAATGGTGGTTCCGCCGAGAATTGCGCCGTATCAGATTATCTTTATTCCGTTGATTAAAAAGAATGACGATGCCGCTAAAATTATGGCGTATATTGAAAATATTCAAGCTCAGCTGAAAAATAAAACCGCGTTTGGCGAAAGACTGCGCACCAAAATTGATTCCCGCGACAAAGCCAGCGTGGATAAAGTTTGGGAGTGGGTTCGCAAAGGCGCGCCTATGGTTTGTGAAATCGGCGCCCGCGATATTGAAAACGGCGGTCTGATGATTAAAGAGCGTATTTTCTTTGGTCAGCCTGAAGGCAAAAAAATTATGAAAACCGAAGAATTTGTTGCTTCTGTCAGCGAACGTTTGGAATTTTTGCAAAATGAAATGTTTAAGCGTGCTAAAGAGCGTTTGGAAAGCAATATTCGTACTGATATTAAAACTCCGGAAGAATTTGCCGCTTATTTTGCCAACAGCAACGAGTGGATTGAAGACGGCAAACAAGGCAAAGTAGCGTTTGTGCGCGGCAAATGGTGCGCCGATCCGGCAACCGAAGAATTGCTGAAAGCGATGAAAATCACTATCCGCTGCATTCCGTTTGACCAAAGCGGAACAACAGGCAAATGCTTATTAACTGGCAAGGATGCAGCTTTAGATGTGATTTACGCGCGTAGTTACTAGTTTTTAGAAAGGTAAAATAATGTCAAGACAAACTTGTTTTATGATTTTTATTGCGGCTTTGGTGGTGATTATGGCGTCATTCATTTTTGGTTTTGGCGTTGTAACCGCTCCGGTTTCGGAAACTTTCGGTGCTATGAAAGGGCTGTATTTAGCTATTGCTGCGCTGGTGGTTTCCTTGCTGCTCTTAAAGCAAAAATACTACTGGCTTTTGATTTTAGGCTGTGCCGTAGTTGCTGCAGTATTACTCCAGCTTTTAGTTGTCGGCGGCTCGGTTATGAGTATTGCCGTGCTTTATAAGATTGCTGCGTTTGCGGTGTATGCGTTCCTAGTACAGCTCGTCCGCTTCATGCTTTAGAAAAAGCCAGCAAACGGCTTTCTACTTGCAAGATTTTTTCTTATGTACTTTTTGTGTACACTGCGAAAAAATCTTGCGGCGTATTAAGCTCGTTATCCGGCTTTTTCGGCTTGTCTAGTGTCAAACTACTATCTGAAATTTACAAAACAGTCACAGCGAAAAAATCTTACTTCGCATTAAGCTCATTATCCGAACTTCTGAGAGTGGGTGCCAAAACTGCGAAAGAGAGAAAATTCACATACTTCTGTGTACGCTAAAATTTTCTCTCTTAATATTAAAATTCTAAAACTATGGCGCAGATTGTTTCTTCATCAATACAATAACTGCAAATATCATTGATATCAGAAAGTGTAATTGAGCTTAAGCATTTCGCGTTTGGATTATCCTTGCAAGTGCTGTCTCCATAATAGGCTGAACCATATGTAAAAAAGATATGGTGTACGGCAGAATGCAGAGGCTGAACCAAATCTGTCATTAAGCTTTGACACAGTTTACCAGAAAAATTAGTATTGTGAGCAATATTGCCGTCTTCATCCAAAGCGCCGCCCAGATACATGTCTATAACCAGCCGGTTGCTGCGTGAAAATAATTGAATAATATTGCCGTAAGGGTCGTACATTCGGCGGAAGTTTATTTTTTTATAGCTATCCGGAACCAGATTTAAGCCAAAAGCAAAATCAATCAGTCCGTCAGATTCTATAAGGTTGGTATTTTCGCTGTTTAGTTTTTGGATATAGTCTAAGTTTTCCAACAGCCCGTATATTAACATGCTGTATTCATCCATAGCCTTATTGAGCTTAAATTTCTCCATAGCTTTGGAATATCCGGCAATGCCTCCAACTGATAATACACCTATAATCGCCAGCACGCCAAGCATTTCTATCATAGATCTACCAAAGGAATTTGCGCCTCTAGCACCCGTCATCCTAGGTCTTGTACCTAGGATCTTGTTGCACCAAGGGCGTGGCAATCCAGAACCCTCGCCCCCTGCGGGAGAGGGTGACGCCTTGGCGTCGGGTGAGGGGTATTTAAAAAACAAGCAAAAAGCACTTAACATGCGTTTTAATCCCAAACCCGAGACGTCATACTTGTCGCCACACCCCACAGGCTGTGGCAGACGAGTATCCATGACTTTGTTGCCAACGGCAACGCATATTGACATTGCTTTTGCAATGGCGTTATGGATTCTCCGCCCTGGTACTTCCAGCAGGGAGTACCGGCGAAGAATGACGCTGAGAGTGGAGGCGGAAAATACGCTAAACCATCGTCCCCAGCACTTATGCAATAATAAGGCAAATTTATTGACTAGGTTAGAGACTCGTTGCCAGAAGATTCTAGGTACAAGACCTAGAATGACGGGTGCTGGAGGCGTGAGTTTAGTGCCGCCTGCTGGTTTATTGTTACCCCTCACCCGGAGCGATGCTCCGACCTCTCCCTCAAGGGGCGAGGTTGCTGG